>JBKJNF010000010.1:0-6991 GCA_046596155.1 Flavobacteriales bacterium
CGGAAGCAGATTGTTCGCGTTCAGGTCGCCCTTCATGGACGTGCCGTCGAAAGGTCCTTCGAGGATCGCACGCACATTCACGCGAGCGTTCAAGTCGTCGTGGTCGAGGATACCGTCGGCGTCCGCATCCACACCCATGCGCACCTTGGTGTTCGGCTGGACCAGCGTCCAACTGAGCGCACCACCACTCCCCTGGGCAGAGGTCACCAATTGCGCGTGCGTCACGATCTGCCCGCTAATATCCGATTGATAATTCTCCGACCCGAGATAATAGAAGCCGCGCTTCTCGGCCCCATACGTTCCCTTGACGATCATACCATATTCGGTGGCATGTGCGGCTTCATCCACCAACGCCTTCATGGCGTTCAAGGCCGTGATGCTTCCTATGGAGGTCCCACTGATCGTCTGCCTCAAGCCTACCGCAGGCATGGCATCCTGAACCACTGTATTTGCCAGCGGGAAACTAAAGCTCTGAGGGCTGTTCACTTGAGTGATCCCGCCTGACCAAGAGAGCAGCTCAGGCTCATAATCACCCATGTAATTCCCAGTGCCAACCTGATTGTATACGGTCTCCATCACACCATCGGACATCAGACCAAAGCCAGAGGTGCACTCGGCGGCATTGTAGAAGAAGCCGGTCTTACGATACACTGAACGCAGGTCCGGGGCCATGTCCACATTTGCAGAGAACCCAGCAGTGGCGGCGGCACCGGTACCGGCAACATTTCCATTTCCGGCCAGCTCCCCGCGACCGGTTTGGGCATTATGGCAATGCGAACAGTTGATGTTCACCGACACCCATAGCTTCACACCAGCACTAGGGATCACCTGAAAGTCGGTACCTGTGGATCGCACTCGGTTCGGATTGCATCGTTCTATCGAAGCAGCAACGGTGCTTTCAGGGCGGTATGTCCGATAGGGGTTCGGGACATACCACATGGCGGCAAGGAAGTCGGAAAATTCCTGCATGCCAGCCGGATCCTTGGGAGCCCCCAAGCCTTGCAGGCTTTGGAAGGCATTGGCGAAATCCTGGAAACTGTGCTTGTCTCCGCGCCAGTGCAGGTTACCCCGCCCGCGCCCGATGATGTCCACGAGGAACTGCGTGGTCTTCACCCCTTTCATCGGGTGGAAGGTCTTGCCGTCCACCACGGCCATACCCGCGCTCGGATCACCAAGGTCCCAACCCAGCCGATCCCAGCGCGCATCCACATGGCATGATCCACAGGCGATGTGCCCATTGCCACTGCCGAGGTGCGTGTTATACAAATGCTTTCGTCCGGCCTTGATCACCTGAGGGGTGGGGTCGAAGAAGTTCGCGCGTGATACTTCTTTGTCGGTACCCATGTCCACCGCGCTGATGGTGCCTTCGAATTTGTTCAGCACGTACATCCGGCTTCGCGTTTCATCCAGTACGAGACCAGTGGGCCCCTCTCCCACATCGATCGGCGTGCCGGTGCGCGCACCGGATGAACTGATGGTGATCACGTTGTTCGACCCCATGCCGGCGATGTATGCTTTGGTCCCATCGCTCTTCCACACAATGGCGCGGGGGTCACCAATGCTCAAATTCCGTTGCGCGATCGGAAGCGATGCATTGGCGTAGTTGATGTTCGGGTTGAGGTCAGTTAGCGTGTTCGCACCGCCGACGGTAGAAAAACGCGACAGGTCCACCCGCAGGAAGCGACCGTTCAGGTTCGGCTCGAAGCGGATCTCGTTCGTTGCATCGGTCCCGACTATAGTGACCTCACCACCGGGCCGCACCGCCATGGCCATGAGGATGTTACCCAAGTGGGTCTGATAGGTTACCCCGGCCGTTGATGGACTATTCGCGTTGATCACTGCAACATCCCTATCGGGCATATCCCAGCCTGCGGCCCGGGCCCCTGCGCCGCCGGTCACGATGCTCGTCCAATTGTGGCTGTTGTCATCCATCCACTGGCCTGCCGCGTTCTTCCGCACGACCAGGCTGTGGGAAGCGTTGGTCGGTGGGTTCCCCGTGTTGAGCGGCGGGTTGAACCCTGCGCCCGCATTGGGTACGGGTACCACACCTCCGTAAGGGCCAGCAGGCTTGGTGACATCGTTGGGGATAACAGTACAGCCACCTTGCACCGAGCAGATGCCCGAGGCCATGAAGGTGTTGCCGCTGACCACCGTGGTCTGATTACCGCTTTCGAAGAAAGCGCAGTACACCGTGTTCCCATCCGGGCTTACGGCCAATGCCCTAGGCTGCTCCCCTTTCAATAGGACCTCTGTGGGCGCAGCGCCCAAGTTCGCTGGATCGAAGACCTGCACGCTCTCCCGCTCTGCGCAGGATACAAAGGCCTTCTGCGGCGATCCCGCAAAGACGATGTCGGCCGGCTCATTCTCGGTAGCCACGCTACGCAGTACCGTATTCGTGGTAAGGTCTACAATGCTGATCTCATCGCTCACCTGATCAACCACCCAGGCCTCCGTGTTACTGCGCACGCGCACCGTCACAGGGTCGAGGCCAACGGGAATGCTCGCGATGTTCAACAGCATTGGACCTCCGAGCTGGAAGACCTCCAGTGTGTTGTTCGCTGTGTTCACGGCGAGCAGCTTCGTGCCATCGGGCGTCATGTCCAAGGGATGCACATGCGGACTTTCATAATTGGCGAAGGTGCTCACCGGCACGGCCGAACCCGCATTGGGCAGCTCGTACTGTTGGAATGCGGAGGTGAGCATTCCGAACATGACCAAAACGAACATGACGATGCCCGCGTTGCGCCGAAAGAATGTTCTCATGGAGTGATGATCTTAGGATGAACCGGCAAGCCTCTTCCTTTTCGACGGAAAAGTTAGCAGAGTTCCGGATCCCCTGAGCGCTCCCAAAGTCATATGTCCTGAACGGACGACTGGCGTGGCGAAGAACACCAACGGCTCCATGCCGCTGTCCCATTCGCTAACCATGGAAGGTCTACTTCACCTTGGTCACAATGAATTCTGTGCGGCGGTTCATCTGGTGCTCCTCCTCGTCGCAGTCCACGCCATCGGCACATCCGTTCACTAGGCGGGATTCGCCATAACCAACCGCCAGGATACGCTCAGGTGCAACACCTCGGTCAGTGAGGAACTGGCGCGCGGCTTCGGCGCGCTGCTGGCTAAGGTCATTGTTGTACTCGATGCTGGCGCGACTATCCGTGTAGGCGGCCAGTTCGATCTCCATGCCGTCGGAGTTGTTCAGGATGAAGGCCACCATCTCGAGTGTTTCTTCGGCTTCGGTCCGGATCTCGGCCTTCTTGTAATCGAAGTAGATCGGGTCCATATCCAGTGCCTTCCGGATATCCGCACCCTCGCGGATGGGTTCCAACTTCACTTGCATCTCTCGGCTGATCGTGTGCACAGCACCTTCGCCGCTCACATCGCTTACGCGGAATCCGCGGGGGAAGAAACCGTCCTTGGTAATGAACACCTTGTGACCTGCAAGGTCGGCAATGGAACCGTTCGGCGTCAACGCTTGAAGATATCCATTCTCATCCGTTCGGCCTTGCAGCATTTCCGTGCCACCCGATCGCAGGTCGGTAACGATGACATCCACATCCTTCATCGGCTCACCTGTAGTGGCGTCAGCGATGTGTGCCCAGGTGCCATCCTTCAGACCAACCTCCAACGTGATGGTGGGAAGCGACGGGGCCGCAGCACGAAAGAGCATTGGATCAACCGGTACCACAACGGCCTCACCATCTGCGAACCGTGCCTGAAGACTGTTGACGCCTTGGGCCATGGTTACTTGATACTGCCCATATTTGTCCGTGACGGCCGTGCGTAACACACGTCCCTGTGGATCCAAAACACTCACAGTGATGCCTTTCAGCGGCCTGCCATCCATCCTGTCGATCACATCGCCGCGTACGGTGATCAGGGGTTTCGCGGAGAGATCCTCAGGCCCGTTCGCGCTGAACTCATCAATAAAGGAACCATCGCCTATGAATTCCCACTTCTTGAGCACATCCAAGAGTATATCCGGCAGCTCGGGATCGTCCATTTCAAAAAGGCGTTGGTCGATCGGTGCAAGAGCAACGGGTCCATCCGCGAAGTGCGACCGCAGTGTGGCCTTTTGTGGAACCATGGTGATCTCGTACTCGCCCATCTCGTTGGTGATCGCGCGGCGCAGTTCACGCCCACTGGCATCGAGGACTGAGACCACCACACCTTTCAGTGCAAGTCGACCCACTTTGTCGATCACCCGTCCATGCACGGTCACCTGCTGCCTGAACGGATGGTCGAGTTCGAATTTGTACAGATCATCACGACCTGGTCCACCAGGTCGTGATGAAGTGAAGTAGCCTTCCGCGCCGTTCGGAGCCAAGGCCACAGCGAAATCATCGAACTTGGAATTGATGGGGGAGCCCAGGTTGATTATCTGGTGTGCTGAATCGGTCTTGAGGTCCGTCATGAACACATCCAACCCACCCATGCCTTGCTGGCCATCGGAGGCGAAGAAAAGTGTGTGTTTGCCAAAGGCCCGCGGGAACATCTCATCGCCCTCGGTGTTGACCGATGGGCCCATGTTCTGCAGCGGTCCCCAATTGCCATCCGACCGCTTCTCGCAGACGTAGATGTCCGTTCCGCCCATGCCGCCAGGCACGTTGCTCGTGAGGAACAACTTCTGCCCATCGGCGGAAAGGCTCGGATGCCCCATGGAATACTCCTCATTGTTGTAGGCGAAGGGCTCTTGTTCCACCCACTTGCCATCCAGGAGCAGAGCGCGATAGATCTGGAGGTTGTTCACGCCATCCTCCCCTTCGGAGGTGCGCCCTTGGAAATAGCTGTTCCGCGTGAAGTACATTTCCTTACCATCGGCACTGAAGGTCGGATCGCTTTCGTGATAACGCGTATTCAGGTTCTCGCTGAAGGGTGTAATGGTGCCAAGTTTTCCATCTGGCTCCAATACCGCCTGGTACAGGTCCAAGAAGGGCGTGTCGTCCCACGCATATTTCCTTTTGGACTTGCCCGCCATCGGTCGTGCCGAAGCGAAAACAAGTTCATTGCCGAAGTAGACCGGTGCCATGTCCGAGAATTCACTGTTTCCCGCCAACACCTGAACAGCCCCTTCGAAGATGGGATCAACCAAGAGCATGGGCACCATCTCTGCTGCTCCTGACTGGCGCTTCACACGGCTGTCGTCCGAGGAGGTCTGCCCGTATTGATCGAGCCATATGTCAGCTTCTTCATATCGCCCGTTGGCGCGCAGAGCTTCCGCGTATCGGTAAAGGTCCACAGTGTGCGCTTGTGGTGAGGCACAGACCTTGGCATACCATTTCAACGCATTCTGGAGATCGCGCAGCTTGCGGTAGCTCTCGGCCAACTTACGTTGTGCGTTCACATCGGTGGCCCCCTCCTCGAAGGCCTTTTCGTATTGCTTGACCGCTTGCGCATAGCTAAGGTCATTGTAGCTCCTGTCCGCTTTCTTCAACAGATCATCCTGGGCCATGCCGAAGGTGGACATGATCCATGTGCTGCCGAACAGCAGGGCTCTGAAGAAGGTATGACGTTCGTTCCAGCTCATTTAGAAATACCGGGGAGAACGGAGTTTTTCCTTGTTGAAGAACAGGTCATAGTTCACCATGAACTCGTGCGAGCCACCGGTGTACGCGCCCAGTGACGTGGTGGTGAGGTCGTAGGCGTAGCCTGCGCGCAATTGATCGGTGATCTGCATGGAGAGGATGGCACTGAAGCCATCCCAATAGCGATACGCAGCGCCCACCCAGAACTTCTCTACGAAGAGGAAGCTGGCCGTGATATCGGTACTGAGGGGTGCGCCTTCCACGGCCTTCAACATCATGGATGGTTTGAACTTGATGTCGCGGTTCACCTTGAAGACATAGCCCGCGATAAGGAAGTAGTGTCGCTTCACGCGACCATAAAGCAGCCTGTCGATGTCCGAATTGCCGTTGACCAGATCATTCTGCAACAGCTTGGGTGTGGAAAGTCCCACATAGCCCATCTTGGACCAGTAATAGAGGCCGAATCCGAAGTTGGGACGAAGTTTGCCGGTGACGTTCTGGCTGAAGGAGGGGTCGTCCACGTTGCGGTTCTCCACGCCGGTGAGGTCGGCCTGGTACAGATCAGCGCCGGCCTTCAAGCCGAACGCAAGACGTGCACGCTTGGACGTTTTGATCCGATAAGCGAAGTCGGCGTACATCCCTGTGTTACGGACAGGGCCGATCTTGTCGTTAATAATGGACATACCAACCCCCATGCTGGGATCTTTCAACGGCGTATGAGCGACAAAGGTTTGGGTGCTGGGGGCTCCTTGCAGCCCGGTCCACTGCTGGCGGGCCAATGCCGTTACGGTCATCATGCCGGCGCTTCCCGCATATCCGGGGTTCACGGCCATTGTGTTCCACATGTACATGGTGTACATGGGGTCCTGTTGGGCCATGGCGGAGAGCGCCAGGAGCCCGCCGGCAAGTGCGGAAAGGATGGGTTTGTTCATGCTCATGGGCTCGCCCAATTAGTTGCTGAGGTATAGATCTCCGGTCTCTACCGTTCCGTTGCCCAGGTCGAGGATGAAGAAGTAGGTGCCGGCAGGCAGCAGGCCATTGATCGTCATGGGTGCCGTGCTCCGTCCTTCCCAGTCGTTACCATAGGGTGCTGCATCGTAGATCTCGGCACCCCAGCGGTTGAAGAGCTTCACGGAATTGTCCGGATAGTTCTCCAAGCCCTGGATCACCCAGGTGTCGGAGATGCCATCACCGTTGGGCGAGAAGCCGTGCGGGATCACCAGGTCGTTATCGCATTCCACCGTGACCAGTATGATCGCTGCATCGCAGAGACCGAAGTTGTCGCAGATGGTGTAGTGAATGGTGTCCGTTCCGCACCAAGCCGTGGCTGGCGTGTAGGTAAGCGTTCCATCACCATTGATCTGCACGCTACCCACACCGGCGGACGCATCCGTGGTGGTGAACGGATCATTGTTCGGATCACTGTCGTTGGCCTCGTTGCCGATCACCACGATCTCGTTCTCTCC
>JBKJNF010000011.1:0-3664 GCA_046596155.1 Flavobacteriales bacterium
ACCCACCAAAGCCAGTGCGCTGTAGAACATGATCCGATCTAGAATGCTACGTGTCGAGAAGTGTCCGCGCGCACCCAAGTAGATAAGGATGTTGTTGAGGGAAAGAACAGAATGCCAGACGATGAAGTAGAAGACGAAGCCGAGCACGAGCGGGAGAAAGGAGAGGAGCAGCGCAAGCAGCGCGAAGCGCGCGATGAAGTCGCCACCGTCCGCGCGCGAAGAAGGGTTCAGAACGAAATAGGCGAAAGCGCTGGCGAAGAACAGCACCATGAACGATCCGAGCAATGCCAATTTGGAGCCGATGATGCGCTCCAGCCAAAAGGTATGCGTATCGGACGCGTTGAGAACAGCCAGGATCGGTCGCACCTCTTCCGCGTGACCCAAGAGGAGGATCCCCAGGATCACCAGTCCGTAGTTGAGCGCAACGGCCTTTCCAAGAAAAGTCTCCGTGCGCAGCCCGGAAAAGTCCGTTTCGCCGAAGTGGTACGCGGAGAAAAAAATGAACAGCGCGGAGCCGATCATCGGGAACAGATAGAGCACTGCGGCGAACGACAAGAGACGGCCGACATACCCGATCAAGAACATCGGTGTATGGAACACCCTGCCTTCATCCCGCGCATGTTGGGTGGAAACCAAGAGGTCCGCAGCACCATGCGGAACGCCGACCAGAACGATCCCCAAGAAGAACAGACCCACTTGCACTTCAGGTGTGAAGACCTCCAGCACTTGTTGCGCCACCAACAGAGCCCAACCGGAGAGCAGCAGCCAAGTTCGCATCTGAACAGGTGTTCATCATCCAATGGGAAACCACGGCCCTCGTTCGGCAAGGACCGTGGTCACCCTTTTGGATCAAAAGTGGGCTCAGGCCTTGGCCATTGCCTTGTCCGACTGAGCGAGCACGTAGATCACCAGACCGAAACCGATCTTGTTGATGGCATCGCCGATATTGTAGACCACATCGAGCGAAAGACCGCTGAGCACGGGCATGCCGAACAGACCACCCGCGGTACCGGCGATGTACCCGACCGGGTAAATGGCCCAGCCTACCAGCACGAACCATGCAAGTGTCCTATTGGCCTTGCGCACAGCGCCCCCCGCCTTGTCAGCCAGCTGCGCCACTTCGCCGAACCAGATCAGGTAAACGATGTAGAAGTAGCTGATGCTGCTTACGAAGCCCCAGACCCAACTTTGTGTCTGCGTGGGATAGATGGCCTCACCGATGTAACCGGTCACCAGCATGAACACGGAAGCGGCGATGAGCTTCCAGAGCAGCGCGACCTTCGCCCCGGCCTTCTTGGTGATCAGGTAGAATTCCACGCACATCAAGGGCACGGTAAGCAACCAATCGACGTAGCGGAAGAAAACGGGCGACTCCCCAGTGGCCAGATTGTAGTCGCGCATGTAGTAGTAATGCACCGCGGCGATGAAGGTGATCAAGCCGCTGATCAGAACAGAGAGCCGCCACTTCGGGTCAGTGCTGCCCACTTCGAAGAAGAAGAAGACCGATGCGGCCATCATGGCCATGGTGCCGACGAAAAAGGTGAAGGCCACGTAGTTGTCCGTAGCGATCGGAAGGATGTTCATGACTGCGAGATGCATGACGTTTGTTGAGAGTTTAGGTGAACAGTTGAGTGTGGCTCACAGGAAGAATGATGGTTCAGCTTGCGCTCGCGATCGCCGGCCGAAGTCCATATGTCTCGCATGAATCACGTGAACGCTACTGGAACAGCAGAACGGCACAAAAGTTCACAATGGACTGAACGCTCGCTGCGGTAGTTGCCGGAGAAGGCCCGGGCAGTGCGGGCGTGCGCATCGTTCCCCACCGCTAGTAGGACGACAGTGCGTACCAAGCGCACTGAACCATTAGCCGGGTCGCGTGTTCCCTTGCCGAGATCACAAAAAACAGAACTCATGACACAGACAAAAGATGTAGTCGATATCGCCATCGGGTCGGACGATCACACAACGCTGGTTGCTGCGGTGAAAGCTGCGGATCTGGTTGGCGCATTGAAGGGAGATGGACCCTTCACCGTGTTCGCACCCGGCAACGGGGCGTTCAGTAAACTGCCTGCCGGTACGGTGGAGCAGCTGGTGAAGCCAGAGTCGAAGGCCGCCCTCACGAGCGTGCTGACCTACCACGTTGTTGCAGGTAACTTGGACGCTGCCGCTGTGATGGCCGCCATCAGCGCTGGTGGCGGAAAGGCTGTGCTGACCACGCTGAACGGTGCTGAACTCACCGGCTCCGTTGAAGGTGGTAGTGTGGTGCTCACCGACAGCAAGGGAGGAAAGTCGACCGTGACCGCGACGGACCTGAAAGGGTCGAATGGTGTGGTACACGTGATCGACTCCGTCCTGATGCCCTGAGGGCATTTACTACCGCGATGGTCTGAGGCCGCCTTGCGCAAGTGGGGCGGCTTCGTACTTACAACCGAGAGAAGAGGTTCCGTATCCACCCACCGCCGCAAGATCTGTCTTCAGTTTTCCGAGAAACAAGACCATCGGTCCGTGAACCTTTTGCAGCGTCTCTTGTTCCTCCCCTTTCAAACCAACTCTACAAACCATGATGAAGATGATGCTGACGACGGGCTTCGTGCTCGCTAGTGCTTTCGCGTTCGCCCAAGACAAGGATGTGGTGGATATCGCGATCGGATCCAATGACCACACCACGCTTGTGGCCGCCGTGAAGGCCGCTGACCTGGTAGCGACCCTGAAGGGCAAAGGCCCCTTCACCGTGTTCGCCCCTACCAACGCGGCGTTCGACAAACTGCCGAAAGGAACGGTGGAAGGTCTGCTGAAGCCCGAGTCGAAAGCGGCTTTGTCTGGCATCCTCACCTACCATGTGGTGGCCGGCACCCTCGACGCGGCCTCTGTGGTCGCTGCCATCAAGGCTGGCAAGGGCAAGGCTGTGCTCACCACGGTGAACGGCGCCAAGCTCACCGCTTCCATGGAAGGCAAGAATGTGATCCTTACAGACAGCAAAGGCGGGAAGTCAACGGTGGTCGCCACTGACTTGAAGGGATCGAACGGTGTGGTTCATGTGATCGATACCGTTTTGATGCCCTGAGAGCATCTGATCGGATGAAGAAGCCGTCTCGCGCCTGCGGGGCGGCTTCTTTCGTACCAAGGAGTTCACCAGCGTGTTGATCGCCGATGGTGAAGGGGGATGCCTACGCGATCCGCCCCAAGTTCTACGCCATCCGTTCCGTTCTATTCTGCACAAAGTACATCTCCATTTCCCCCTTGCCCTTCGCCTGCACTTTCCCGCGTGGCGTGAATGAAAGACCGCTTTCACCTTTCACAAATTCGTAGGTCGCCTCGCTGATGTTCACCTGTCCCACTTCGCCGCTGCTCTCCATGCGGCTCGCGGTATTCACCGTATCGCCCCAGATGTCGTACTGGAATTTCTTCACGTCTACGATGCCGATGACGATCGGGACGCACGGCGCTGGGCCGAAGTATCTACCGTGAACGTATACCGGAACAACTGATCGGGAATCTGCGCCTGTAAGAACAATTGCCGCCACAACCATTCCACGGGCCGTATTGGTAGCGTGGCAGCCACCATCCGCTGAAGAGGTCTGTGAGTTGTGCCATTCAAGCGTATGCATCGGCGCGAACAGCGTGTGTTCTTCAGCTATGCCGTCAGCCGTTGCTCGGTTCCTTG
>JBKJNF010000218.1:0-3741 GCA_046596155.1 Flavobacteriales bacterium
TTGAAGCTGAAGAAGGCCGGCTTGTAGCCCCGCACGCGACTGATCTCCTGCTCGCTGAACAGTGCACGAATGTCGTCGTAGGCCTTCACATAGGTAACCGGATTACTGCGTGAGGAACGGCCGATCGGATTCTGGTCCACCATTTCCACGGCTTGCAGACGGCCGATATCGCCAGTGATGCCTGTGTGTTCCCCCGGTCGTTCGCTGAAGCCTTCAAGCTCGCGGCGAAGGGCAGGGTAGAGGATGCGCTTGACGAGCGTGGTCTTGCCGCTGCCGCTGACACCGGTGACAACGGTGAGCGTGTTCAGCGGAAAATTGACGTCGATGTTCTTCAAGTTGTTCTCGCGCGCGCCTTGTACGGTGATCACATCGCGCACAGGCCTGCGCCCGGGGCGCTCGATCTTTTCCCGGCCAGTGAGGTAGCGGGCGGTGAGGTTATCGCTTTTGATCAGGTCCTCATGGACGCCGCTGAAGACCACTTCGCCACCCAGTGTGCCGGCCATGGGCCCCATGTCGATGATATGGTCCGCCGCGCGCATCACCTCTTCATCATGTTCCACCACGATCACGGTGTTGCCCAGGTCGCGCAGTTGCTTCAGCACCACGATGAGGCGCTGTGTATCACGCGAGTGCAGGCCGATGCTTGGTTCGTCCAGGATGTACATCGAACCCACGAGGCTGCTGCCCAGGGACGTGGCCAGGTCGATGCGCTGTGTTTCGCCACCGCTCAGCGTATTGCTGCGGCGCTCGAGCGTGAGGTAACCCACGCCCACATCATTCAAGTACCGCAGGCGGTTGGTGATCTCCTTCAGCAGGCGCTCGCCGATCTTGCGGTCCTGTGCGTTGAGGTCGATGGTTTCAAAGAAGCGCAGGCACTCGGCGATGGGCATGTGCACCAGCTGGGTGATGTCACGTCCAGCGACCTTCACGTAGGTCGCACGCTTCTTCAAGCGTGTGCCTTCACAGGTCGTGCAGACCGTCTTTCCACGGTAGCGGCTGGCCAGCACACGGTACTGGATCTTGTAGCTTTTCTCTTCGCAATACTGGAAGAAGGCGTCGATGCCGTGAACGCCTTTCGCACCGTTCCACAGGAGCTTGCGCTGTGCGTCGGAAAGATCGCGATAGGGGCGATGGATGGGGAAGACGTGCGCCGCGCTGCTCTTGATGAAGTCGTCCTTCCACTCGCTCAGCTTCTCCCCGCGCCAGCAGGCCACGCAATCATCATACACGCTGAGGTTCTTGTCCGGGACCACCAGGTCAGCATCGATGCCGATGATGTTGCCATAGCCTTCGCACTTGGTGCACGCGCCAACGGGATCGTTGAAGCTGAACATGTTGGGCGTGGGCTCGTCGAAGATCACGCCGTCCATTTCAAAACGATCGCTGAACACGCGATCCAGGGGCTTGCCTTTGGCATCCTCTCCACGTAACACGCATTCGCCCTGTCCCTCGAAGAAGGCGGTCTCCGCTCCATCGGCGATGCGGCTCACGGTGTCCTCATTCCCTGGGTCCACGGCGATGCGGTCGATCACCAGGTGCCAGGGGCCTTTGCGGTGGGAGGGTGCCAGGAGCAGGTCCTCGATGCGTTGCACCTCCACGGCGTCGAATACGCGGGCATAACCTTGTTGCTGAAGGATATCGAGGTGTTCGCGCAGAGTGCGCCCCAAGGGAAGGTGGATCGGTGCGATGAGCAGCACATTGCTACCCAAGGGGAATGCGTTGGCGGCGGCCACCACGTCCTCGATGGTATCGCGCTTCACCTCCTTCCCGCTGTGCGGGCTGAGGGTGTGGCCCACGCGGGCGAAGAGGAGCTTCAGGTGGTCGTATACCTCGGTGCTGGTGCCCACGGTGCTGCGCGGGTTGCTGGTCATCACCTTCTGTTCGATGGCGATGGCGGGACTGATGCCGGTAATGCGGTCCACATCGGGCTTCTCCAACCTGCCCATGAACTGGCGGGCGTAGCTGCTAAGGCTCTCCACGTAGCGGCGCTGCCCTTCGGCGTAAAGGGTATCGAAGGCCAGAGAGCTTTTTCCGCTGCCGCTGAGGCCGGTGATCACCACGAGCTTGCCCCGGGGGATCTCTACGGTGATGTTCTTCAGGTTGTGCACCCGGGCGCCCTCCACGCGGATGGTGCCTTTGAGGGAGCGGCGCAGGGCGTCGGCGGCGCCGGAGGGCGCAGTTTGTTCGGCGGCGGAGGGGCTGGGGGCGTGCAAGGGGGCCTGTGCTGGCGATCTGGGCCGGGCAACGGGGCCGCGAATTTAGCCTTCGGCTGGCCGAGGAGCTCCGGTCGGCAGTACATTTGAATGGTCGTCGAGGGATTTTTCTGTGCTGGCACAATAAGAACCCGTAGGCAACGTTTTCGGAACACGCACCGTCTACATACCGTACAAGCAGATCAGCATTTCCCCCACAGACCCCCCCTGGTCAGCTGTACGTTCATCACACACTAACAACTCAGATAGCATAGAGCGACCTCTACTCCGAAGTACTTGTTACCCCTTCGGCCCCAAAAGGTCAGGCCATGCTCGTCAAACGTCTTCGCCCCGCTCAGGCGGTCGCCATCTCGGATATCGAACTGGTCAACAGCTATCTAGCTGGTGACGAACACTCCTTTGAGCTGCTGCTGCGCAGGCACAAGCGCAAGGTGTGGTCGCACATTTACCTGATGGTGCGGGACCGCGATGTCACCGAGGATCTGTTCCAGGAGGCCTTCATCAAGGTGGTACACCACCTGAAGGCCGGTAAGTACAACGAGGAGGGCAAGTTCCTGCCGTGGGTAATGCGCATTGCGCATAACCTGGTGATCGATCACTTCCGCCGGAACAAGAAGATGCCCATGTCGCGCAGCAACGACGAGCACGATGTGTTCGCAACCCTGGCCCAGCCTGGCGAGAACATGGAGCAGCGCATGGTGAACGTTCAGATCGATGATGATGTGCGTAAGCTCATCGACCAGCTGCCCAGTGAACAGCGGGAAGTAGTGATCATGCGCACCTACCTGAGCATGAGCTTCAAGGAGATCGCGGAACATACCGACGTGTCCATCAACACGGCGCTCGGGCGAATGCGCTACGCCCTCATCAACATGCGCAAACTGATCCAGAAGCACCAAATGCAGCTGGAACGGGCCTGACCTCCACCACAAGGGAGACCGCCCCAGGAACGCCGGCCCGTAAGCCGGCGTTCGTGTTCCCGCATGTTAAGTGATGCGACCGCAGATCCCCCTGTCTGCACCGAGCAAATGATGGCTGTGATCGACGGAAAGGGATGCACCAACACCGCCTGGCTGATCAATATGGTCGATCATGGGGATGAGTGGCCCCTGTCAGGTGAAGTTCATTCCTCCACAATATGGCGGCGATGGGCGGCGTTGTTCTCCCGTGAAATGAACCAAACCCCCGTCTCATGACGAATTCTACGCTCCGTAATCGTTCCTCTCGCCGCCGCCCCGATATGCACTTGAGCCCCGGTCCGAAAGCCGCAACCATCAGCGCCATCCTCAACTTCAGCAAGGCCTTGAAGGTGGTGGACATGCCCCCGGTGGGCAAGGTGTGCATCATCCTGAACTGAGCCCGCGGTTTCACTCTTAATGGCACTCCGTCTTGGCGGGGTGCCGTTTTTTTGTCGGCGAAACGGGGTTTTCAGCGTTCGACCGGCACATTCCTTTTCATGCGTGATGTTATGGCCATTTGCCGTTGCCTATCTTACATGCACGGACACCGAACTCACGGATCCATAAAT
>JBKJNF010000027.1:0-16956 GCA_046596155.1 Flavobacteriales bacterium
ATGTCGTGGGACGGACGCATGGGCGGCGAAGTGATCAAGTCGGACGTCTACGTCTGGAAGCTGGAGACCCGCGATGAGCTGGACCGCTTGAACCATGAGTATATCGGGCATGTGACATTGTTGAAATAAGAACACCATGGGGATCAAGCGCTACATCACCATTTGTGCCCTAGCCGGCCTTCCCGGTCTGATGCACGCCCAGGAGATCTGCAACAACGGCATTGATGATGATAGCGATGGTCTGCTCGATCTGAACGACACAACGGACTGCGTGTGTTCGGCCATCATCGGCGGTGGCGGACAGGTGACCTCCCTGCTACCTAACCCTTCGTTCGAGGACTATGATTGCGTTCCCACCAGCTTCAGCCAACTGAACTGTGCCAGTATTTGGGAGCAGGCCACTGCAGCAACTTCCGATTACTTCCTGAACGTTCAAGGTGGGCTGTTCCCCACGGACGTCATCCCACAACCCATTCCCGACGGGCTTGGTTGCGCGGGCTTCATCATCACTCCAGGCTATGAGGAATACATCGGCGGTTGTCTAGAAGAACCCATGCTCGCGGGTGAATCACAGACACTTCAAATGGGGGCAGCAGGCGGATCGTGGGATGGGTTCGCTGGTATCGGTGTCTTCTATGGACCAGTGGAACTGACCATTTTCGGTTATCCGACCTGCCCCACCTTCCCTGTTGGCAGCGACAATGGATGCCCCGTGCCTGCCGGTTGGATCGTACTGGGCTCCACCCTCTTCACTGCCGATAATACCTGGCAGCAGATCCAGATCGACTTCGTGCCGCCTGTTGATATCAATGCGGTCATGATCGGCGGGCCGTGCAACGTTCCACTGGATGTGGTGCAGACCAACGGCTATTATCCTTATTTCTGGGTGGATGACATGACCATCAACCAATCGTCCTTGTTCTCATCAGTGGACATCAGTGGTTCTACGTGCACCGATAACATCGTGCTCACCGGTCATCCGGACAGCCTGGCCACGAGCTACCAATGGTACCAGGAAGGTGTGGCGATCATCGGACAAACGGATAGCGTGCTCAATGTAAGCGCCCTCGACCTGCCCCTCGGCAACTATCAGTTCCTAGCGTCGGTGAACGATACAGCATGTGTGATCGCTGCAGTGGTGGTGGTCCCTCCTGTTCCCGCAGCACCTCTGGTGCAAGCCGTGCCTTCAACTGGGTGCCCGCCACTTGTGGTCGACTTTACCGATGCTACCTCGGGAACAGTGACAAACTGCCGGTGGCTCTTTGGCGATGGCACAGGCAGTGCCGACTGCGATCCCACACATATCTACACACAACCTGGGACCTACGACGTCACTCTCACGGTGACCATGGCCAATGGTTGCACCTACGATAGCACATATGTCGCACTGATCACGGTGGTGCCTCCCCCCACCGCGGCCTTCACGTCAGCTCCGCAACCTGTGACCACGGGGAATACAGAGGTTACCTTGACGGATGCGAGCAGTCAGGACGTGATCTCGTGGACCTGGAACTTCGACACGATCCCGCCATTCCAATCCGGACAAGCGAACCCGGTGGTCACCTTCCCCATGCAACCCGGATACTATCCGGTCATGCTGGTTGTTACCAACGCGGCAGGATGTACGGATACTGCATTCGTACTCATCCGCGTTGTGGCCAATGGTGATCTGGACATGCCCAATGTGTTCAGCCCGAATGGGGACCAGAGCAACGACAACTTTGTTCCACTGGACGAATTTCCCGGGAAAGGGCGATTGAGCATCTTCAACCGTTGGGGCCAAGAGGTCTTCGCCACCAGCACCGTCACCGCTGGCTGGAATGGAAGCATTAAAGGCTCACCTGCACCTGATGGGACTTATTTCTGGGTGGTGGAGAACTTGGGTGACAATACGGACACACCGTTCCGGACAGGGCATGTTACCCTGCTGCGGTAGGTAGACATTCCATTCACCAGTTATGGAGGATCATCGCTGAACCTGTATTATTGTTCGACCAAAACACAAGCTCATGCATTCTTCCCCCCTCGTATCATCGATCACGGCTCTCGCCGTCGGCGTATTTACCTTCTCCAACCTGCGCGCTCAGTCATTCGAGGAAGGCACCAATGTGCTCGGGGTCGGGGTTGGGGTCCTTGGAGGATACGGCATTGGTTTTTCCGGTTCGGGTGTGAGCCAGTCCCCCGCCTTCCTCGCCTATTTTGACCATGGTATGGGGGATCTGGGGCCCGGCCAATGGGGACTTGGTGGGTATGTTGGCTACAAGTCGGTCAGCTACAAGGAAAACTACTTGAATTACTACAACAACGACTACCGGTATACATTCTTGGTGTTGGGTGCCCGCGGGACCTGGCATTACAACGAATGGCACGGCAACGACAAGCTGGATACGTATGGAGGCATCATGCTTGCGTACAGGTCGATCACCTTCAAGGATGACACGAACTACGGCCAATATGCCTACCTGAACAGCTACTCGTATTCGGGCAGTGGTGTTGGATTCAGTGGGTTCCTTGGTGCCCGTTACAAATTCACGGAAAAGGTTGGCGGCTTTGCTGAACTGGGATATGGGATCACCACGTTGCAGTTAGGCGTGGCCTTCGAACTTTGATCAAGGAACACATCGAGAACGCCGCTCCGGATCGGGGCGGCGTTCTCGTTTTCGCACAACCGGACCTGTCCCGGAACGGAAAGTGCCATTGACCTGTACCTCGTTGGCTGTCAGGCACTACCTTCGCGGCCCTTTTGTCCACCGCTCGTATGGTGGCGGAGGTGCAGAAATGAAGATCAATGTGACCTTGCCGGACGGCACCGTGCGGCAGTATGACCCCGGCGCTACGGCCATGGAAGTGGCGCGCAGCATCAGCGAAGGCTTGGCGCGTAACGTGCTTAGCGCCAAGGTGAACGGCGAAGTACGCGACGCTACTCGCCCGTTACCCGGTGACTGCACCTTGCAACTCCTGACGTGGAACGACACCGAAGGCAAAAGCACGATGTGGCACTCCAGCGCCCACCTGCTGGCCGAGGCCATGGAGGCACTTTACCCTGGAACCAAGTTCGGCATCGGGCCGCCCATTGAGCACGGGTTCTATTATGACCTGGACCTAGGCGGTCGCACCATTGGCGAGGGCGAATTCGCGGCCATCGAGGCCAAGATGAAAGAGCTCGCCAGTAAGAAAAGCGCTTACATCCGCAAAGAGGTGCCCAAGGCCGAGGCCCTCTCGTACTTCACTGAGAAGGGTGATGAGTACAAGCTGGAGCTGCTGGAAGGGCTCAATGACGGCGAGATCACCTTCTACAGTCAGGGCAACTTCACCGATCTCTGCCGCGGTCCGCACATCCCCGACACCTCATTCATCAAGGCGGCCAAGGTGATGAGCGTAGCCGGTGCTTACTGGCGCGGCGATGAGAAGCGTAAGCAGCTCACACGCCTCTACGCCATCACCTTCCCCAAGCAGAAGGAGCTCGAGGAATACTTGGTGCTGCTGGAGGAAGCGAAGAAGCGTGACCACCGCAAGCTGGGTAAGGAGCTCGATCTGTTCACCTTCAGCGACAAGGTGGGCCCGGGGCTCCCGCTCTGGCTGCCCAAGGGAGCGGCCTTGCGCGAGCGACTGATCAACTTCATGAAGTCCGCCCAGGAGAAGAGCGGATATGAGCAGGTGGCCACACCGCACATCGCGCACAAGGATCTGTACGTGACCAGCGGTCACTACGAGAAGTACGGTAAGGACAGTTTCCAGGCGATCCGCACCCCACATGAGGGCGAGGAGTTCTTCCTGAAGCCGATGAACTGCCCGCACCACTGCGAGATCTACAAGAGCCGACCCCGCAGCTACAAGGACCTACCCATCCGCTATGCCGAGTTCGGCACGGTGTACCGTTACGAGCAAAGTGGCGAGTTGCACGGCCTCACACGTGTCCGTGGCTTCACGCAGGACGATGCCCACCTCTTTTGTCGCCCGGACCAAGTGAAGGAAGAGTTCACGAAGGTGATCGACCTTGTGTTGCTGGTCTTCAAGGCTTTGAGCTTTGAGAACTTTGAGGCGCAGGTGTCGCTGCGCGACAAGGAGGACAGGGCCAAATACATCGGCTCGGATGAGAATTGGGAGAAGGCGGAGCGCGCCATCATCGAAGCGGCGGCAGAAAAGGGCCTCAAGACCGTTGTGGAATACGGCGAGGCTGCTTTCTATGGCCCCAAGCTAGACTTCATGGTGAAGGACGCCATCGGCCGCAAGTGGCAGCTGGGCACCATCCAGGTGGACTACAACCTGCCGGAGCGTTTCGAGCTGGAATACGTGGGCAGCGACAATGCTAAGCACCGGCCGGTGATGATCCACCGTGCCCCCTTTGGCAGCCTGGAGCGCTTTGTAGCCGTGCTCATCGAGCACACCGCGGGCAAGTTCCCCCTGTGGCTCAACCCCGAACAGGCCGTTGTGCTGCCCCTGAGCGACAAGTACGTGGATAAGGCCATCGAGGTCGCTTCGTTCCTGAAAGATCACGATATTCGCGCCTCCGTTGACGAACGGAACGAGACCATTGGCCGCAAGATCCGCGATGCGGAACTGGCCAAAGTGCCGTTCATGCTCATTATCGGCGAGAAAGAAGCAGATGCCAACACCGTGAGCGTACGCGAACAATCCCAAGGCGACCTGGGCACAATGCCCCCTCAACAGTTCAAGCAACTGGTGGCGGATCGCATCGCACAGCAAATGGCCGGTCTCTGATACACACCTGAACCTTCAACCTTCCGCTTGGCTACACGTCCGCCCTATCGTCCTGCTGGACCTCCCCGTCCGCGTCCCTCCGGCCCCCGCCCCTTCCGTGGGCGTGTGATCAAGGAGGATCCGCACCGCATCAACAACCGCATCTACGGTGTGGCCGAGGTACGCGTTGTTGGCGAAGACATTGAATCCGGCGTGTACAAGTTCGAAGATGCGCTGAAGCTGGCGCAGGATATGGCATTGGACCTGATCGAGATCAGCGCCAGCGCCGTGCCGCCCGTGTGCCGCATTGCCGACTACAAGAAGTTCCTCTACGACCTTAAGAAGAAACAGAAGGAGATCAAGGCCAAGCAGACCGTGGCCGAGGTGAAGGAGGTGCGTTTCGGACCGAACACCGATGAGCATGATGTGGCCTTCAAACTGGTGCACAGCAAGAAGTTCCTTACAGAAGGCCATAAGGTGAAAGCCTTCGTGTTCTTCAAAGGCCGTACGATCGTCTTCAAGGAGCGGGGCGAGATCCTGCTGCTGAAGTTCGCACAGGACTTGGAGGAATATGGTGTGGTGGAAAGCATGCCCAAGCTGGAAGGCAAGCGCATGATCATGTACCTGATCCCCAAGAAAAAGAAGTAGTGGCGTGAAACTTCACGACACACCCTGATACGAAAGCCAACACCCCCCCGATAAAGCAGAGCAGACATGCCGAAGATGAAAACGAAGTCCGGTGCCAAAAAACGGTTCAAGCTGACCGGCACCGGCAAGGTGAAGCGCAAGCACGCCTTCAAGAACCACATCCTTACTAAGAAGCACAAGAAGCGCAAGCGCGGCTTGACGAAGATGGCCGTGGTCCACAAGACCAATGAAAAGGCCATTCTCGATCTGCTGAAGTAGGACCGTTTCCCGCCGGGTACACAGGCGGGGTTAACCAGGACGCACAGCACCAAAGGCAGTCACCGAACTGACGCTCGCGTCCAAAAACCAAGGAACACATGCCAAGAAGTAAGAACAAAGTCGCCAGCCGCGCCCGTCGCAAGAAGGTGCTGAAGCTGGCCAAAGGGAATTTCGGCCGCCGCAAGAACGTGTGGACGGTCGCCAAGAACACCGTTGAAAAAGGTCTCGCCCACGCATACGACGGTCGCAAGCTGAAGAAGCGCGATTTCCGCGCGCTGTGGATCCAGCGTATCAACGCTGCAACGCGCATGCACGGCATGAGCTACAGCGTGTTCATCAACGGATTGAAAAAGCACAACATCAACCTGGACCGCAAAGCCTTGGCCGAGATCGCGTTCAGCGATGCCGATGCCTTCAAGGCCATTGTGGAAAAGGTGAAGTAATTCAACTCGGGGGAGTTGTTGGGAAGGGGATCCGCGAGGGTCCCCTTCTCTGTTTTGCGCCAAGGGCGCGGACCTTGGTCGGGTGCAATTGAGCGCGGGTTGGACCGCAGATGACGCAGATTGTGCAGACTCCAGCGTACCGATCTTTCGGCGTGGACGCAGATGCCTCGACCTTCGAAGGGGACGAATAACTGCGAGGATGCGCACCTGGTTTCTCCCCTCCTCAAGGAGGAGGGGATGTCGGCGGAGCCGAACGGGGTGGTGAAGTATGATGGCAGCAACAACGTAGGCGACCACTAGATGGACCACCCCAGCTTGCGGCCAGCCCCCTATCCTCTCCGTTCCTGCGGGGCAGGAAGGGAAAACCAAGTTCCTCCCCGAGGAGGTGATATCGGCGGAGCCGACCGGCGCTTTTCCGCGATGTGTCGGGGGATGCTGAAGTAATGTCCATATATGAACGCGCATGCTTGTGGATGAGAACGGATCGGGCGCGCGAGTTCCGAGCCTCTTCTTTCTGCTCCTACCTTCGGCTCCATGCGTGTGAAGCCACTGCTTCAGCTCCTGCTGGTAGGCGCCGCTCTTTCGTTCCGGGCCGGTTCTGATGCGCGCATTGCATCGGTGGTGATCGATCCCAAAGCCACGCCGATCACCATTTACAACAAGGACGACAGCGGGCACGCCTTGGGGAATATCGGTAAGCTGAAAGCCTATGTGGAAGCCAAGGGCCAACATCTGCGTTTCGCCATGAACGGAGGCATGTACATGGAGGACCTCTCCCCGCTCGGGCTCTACGTGGAGAATGGCAAGGAACTGCGGAAGCTGATCACGAAGACCAAAGGCTACGGCAACTTTTACCTACAGCCGAACGGAGTCTTCGGCGTCGATACCAAGGGAACGGCATTCGTTGTTACCACAGCCCGATACCCGCAGCAGAAGGACGTGCTTTACGCCACCCAATCCGGGCCAATGCTGGTGGTGGATGGCCGTATCAACGATGCGTTCAAGGAGGGTTCAGTGAACGTGCAGATCCGTAATGGTGTGGGGATCCTGGCGGATGGGAAGACGTTGTTCGCGATCACGCGGACGCCGATGAATTTCTACGACTTCGCGTTGTTCTTCCAGCAGAACGGTTGCGCCAACGCGTTGTTCCTGGACGGCGCGATCAGTCGAACGTACATGCCCAGCGAAGGCGTGGATCAGATGAACGGAGCGTTAGGGGTGTTGATCGCGGTGAGCGATTGATCCAGGTCTTCGCAACCACCCCAACACGCGTTCACTACCGATCCGCCACCTGCCATCGATCAGGACTAGATCGAACGTGCCGCGCGTATTGCCGGTGTTCTGCTGGACCACCTCCACTTCTCCATCGCTCACCCGGCAGATGATGGCCAGCTGCCCAAAGGAGTTCACGTTGGTCTCAGCGAAGATCAGCACTCACATCAGTATCCCAGCGATCGTCGCACTTAGATAGGATGCTAGGGTACCACAGAGAAGCGCTTTCAACCCCAGGCGAGCGAGGTCACTTCTGCGTGTGGGGGCCAGCTCGCCGATGCCGCCGATCTGCATACCTACGCTGCTGAAGTTGGCGAAGCCACAGATGGCGATGCTCACGATCAGCAGGCCCTTTTCGGACACGATGGGTACGCTTTTGCTGGCCAGGCTCTTAAAGGCAACGAACTCGTTCACGCTGAGCTTCTGTCCGAGCAGGGTTGCCACGCTGGTGACGTCCTCGGCCGGCACCCCCATGGCCCAAGCCATCGGGGTGAAGATCTTTCCGAAGATATAATTGAGACTGAGGTTCAGATCAGGACTGAAGATGTGGCCGATGTGGATCAGCATCCAGTCCACCATGGCGATGAGCGCGATAAAGCCGATGAGCATGGCGACCACGTTCATGGCGATCTTGAAGCCGTCCCCCGCGCCATGGCCGATGGCGTCGATCACGTTGATGTAGGGGCTCTTCACCTCCAGCTTCACGTTGCCCATGGTCTGACTTTCCTCCGTTTCGGGCCACACGATCTTGCTGATCACCAACGCACCTGGTGCGGCCATCAGGCTGGCGGCGATGAGTTTCGGGGCGAGGTCCAAGCCTGCCTGCGCCCCCATGTTCACATACACCACAAGGATGCCACCGGCGATGCACGCGAGGCTGCCGCTCATGCTGGCCAGCAGTTCGCTCTTCGTCATGCCCGCGAGGTACGGGCGGATCATCACCTGCGCTTCCACCTGACCCACGAAGGCACTGGCCACGTTGCTCAAGGCCTCGGCACCGCTCACGCGCATAATGAAGTTCATCGCCTTGGCGATCACGCTCACCACGCGTTGCATCAGGCCGATGTGATAGAGCACCGCCACCAGCACGCATACCAAGATGATGGTAGCCGTGACGTTGATCGCGAAGACGAATCCGCCGGCAGCATAGTTGGCCACAGTACCATCGAATTGCATGGCGGCCAGGCCTCCGTAAGCGAAGGAGGCGCCTTCCCGAGCGAACTGCTCGATCTTCTCCATGCCATGTCCCAGACCCTGGAAGAACCGCGTTACCGGGGGCACCTTGAAGACGAGTACGGCGATGACCAATTGCAAAGCGATGCCGCTCAGCACCAGTCGCACGTTGATCGCTTTGCGGTTGTTGCTGAAGAGGAAGGCGATGCCCAGGATCAGGGCGATACCGAAAAGACCTGTGAATCGTTCCATGAAAGGGTGGGTCGTGATTTTTCCGGGGACCGGCGAGGCAATGTAAGTGGGCGGCGCGAATGATCAACGATGGACCAAGGGGGCGATCACGTTGCGCCGCACCCAGCGCGGCAACAGGACGGCGCCGATGAGGATGTACGGATAGTAGCTGATCAGGCGCCAGAGGAAGCCCAGCGCGGGTGCGAGGCCCGGTGCGATGTACATGCCAAGAAAGTCGTTGAAGATGAACTCCGCCAAGCCGCTGCCGCCTGGTGTGGGACTGAGCAGCACGATGATCCCCATGATCAGCTGCTTGCCGTAGATCACCAGATCGTTCGCAAAGCCGGGTTGATCGCTGAAGGCATGCACGATGCAGTTCACGATGGAGAAGCGAGCGGTCCAGCTGGCGAAGGTGGTGAGCATTGCGGGCCACCAGTAGTGCCAACCCCGGTCCTTCAAGCCGCCCGCCGCAATGATCAGCTGGTCGCCGGTGGTCACCATGTTCCGGCGCCAGCGCCGTAGGAACTTCAGCGAGAAGATGCCTACCAGCGCCCGCTTCACGAACAAGGGGTTCACGAAGAGCGCGTAGGCCACAAAGAGCTTGTAGAACAGGATGATGAAGTACACCAGCCAGAAGGTGACGAAGAAGCCCGTGCCCAGCAGCCCCATGCCCGTGTCCACACCCGAGAACAGCTCGCTCCTTCCAGCGGTGAAGTACACCAACGGCGCCATTAAGGCGATGAAGATGCCGTCGAGGAAGGAGGTGAAGGTGATCACCGTGATGCTCTTACCCGCGTCGATCCCTTCACGGGAGAGGATCCAGATGGCGAAAAAGAAGCCGCCACCGATGATACCGGGTGCCAAGGCACTGGCGAATTCCCACAGCATCACCACCACGAAGGTGCGCCACCAGTCCAGCTTGCGGTCGGTGAGATGCCGGATGCGCAACATGTACATCCAGTCGCGCACGAATAAGCTGAACAGGGCCAGCAGCATCCACCAAGTGCTGTTCCAACTCCAAGTAATATTCACCAGCACACTACGATCCGCCGTGTTCCAAATGAGCAACGCGGTGATGGCGAGCCCGATGAACACGGGCAAGAGCATTTTGCCCAAGCTGAAGCCTTTCAGTGCGCTTCGTTCATCCCCGGCCATGCGCTAAACTTAGTTGACCAGACCGCGCCGCGCGCTGAGGATGCTCAAAAAGAACATGATCGAAGTGGGCGGATCAACCGGGTGCCGCTCCGCTTAATTGGTGCCTTCGCGGCGTTTCAACTCATCGCGCAGCTTGCTGGCGCGCTCATAATCCTCGTCCGCGAGGGCTTCGTCCAGCATCCGCTTCAGATCCTCGGGATCGGCGTTGCGCATGCCTTTACGTGGGACAGCGCCGGACTTCTCCGCCTTTTCCTCGGAAGCCTTCTCCTTTTCCTCCTCTCCTTCCTCCACCTTCAATCCGGCGGCGCTCATGATGAACTCGTAGGTCTGGATGGGACAGTTGAAACGCAGGGCCAGGGCAATGGCATCGCTGCTGCGGGCATCCACTTCCACCTCATTCCCCTCCTGTTCCAGCACGAGCTTGGCGTGGAAGATGCCCTCCACCAGGTCGTTGATCACCACTTCCTTCAACCGGATACCCAGCTGGTCGGCGAGGTTCTTGAACAGGTCGTGTGTAAGCGGCCGCGCTGGCTTGATATTCTCCACCTGGATCGCGATGGCCTGTGCCTCCACACCACCGATGATGATCGGCAGGCGACGATCGCCTTGCATTTCAGCCAAGATGAGCGCATAGGCACCCGCGTGGGTGTGGCTGTAGGTGATGCGCAAGAATTTCAGCTCAACCTTCTCCATGCTCTTCATGGTGCCTTTCCCTGGCCCCGTTCCATTTCAGGAACGTTCAGGATGGGACCCTTTTGCAGGCCTCGAAGATAAGCGGCCACGGGAATGCCTGTCGGGCCTTCAAATCACTTGTTCACAACGCATCGCTGAAAGCAGCGAGCACGGTGATCAGCGCTCGGCGTTGAGCTTTTTTGCCGCTTCGATCAGCTTGGGCAGCACTTCGAAGGCATCGCCTACGATCCCATAATCGGCAGCTTTGAAAAATGGTGCCTCGGGATCTTTGTTGATCACCGCGATCACTTTGCTTTGGTTCACTCCGGCCAGGTGCTGGATGGCACCGCTGATCCCAATGGCGATGTAGCAATTGGGGCGGATGGCCACACCGGTCTGACCTACATGCTCATGGTGCGGACGCCAATGCATATCGGCCACAGGACGACTGCAGGCGGTGGCGCCATGAAGCAAGGAAGCCAGTTCCTCAATGGGTGCCCAATTCTCGGGACCTTTCATTCCGCGACCAGCGCTCACCACGATCTCCGCTTCGGGCAGGGGAATGCCGGCACCGGCCTTGCGCGTTTCCTTCACGGTAATGCGCGCAGCACCGACGTCACCATTGAACTCTTCCACCGAGGCACCGCCCGATCCGGCCTCGATCGGCAGGCTGTTCGGCATCATGCTGATGACCTTCACAGCGCTGGTGATCTCCAACCAGGCCTGTGCCTTGCCGCTGAATACGTTGCGTTTTACGCGGAAGCCGTTGCTCATGTCGGGCAGTGTGATCGCCCCGGAGACCTGGCCGGCCTTCAAGCGTGCCGCTACCCGCGGACCCACGGCCTTGCCCAGATTGTCCTGCGTGAACACGATCACCTTGGCCCCTTCGCTCTGGGCCACGGCACAAGCGAGCTTGGTAAGCTGCTGGCCATCGTCCGTGCTTACGGCGCGGGCCACGATCACCTTGTTTGCGTTGAGGGCAGACAGCTTTTCGTTGGCAGCATCGCCGAAGGTGACGGCGGTGAGCGAGGTGCCCATGGCATCGGCCACTTTGCGGCCGTAGGTCAGGGCCTCCAAAGCGGCTTTGGCCACCTTCTCTCCACGGGAATCGATGAAAACTAGTACGCTCATGATCAGATGACTTTGGCTTCGGTGTGAAGAAGTTCGATAAGTTTCCCGGCGTCTTCCGCAGGGATCATTTTGCACGCCTGTTTGGCTGGCGGCAGCTCGAAGGACACGGTGCGTGCAGTGCTCTCAACGGCCGCCGCGGGCAGCACGGTCAAGGGCTTGGTGCGAGCCGCCATGATACCGCGCATATTCGGGATGCGCTGCTCGGCCATGCCTTTCGCGCAGCCGATCACTGCGGGTAGCGCCACGTCCACTACTTCCACTCCTCCGCGTACGTCGCATTCCAAGGTGGCCAACCCACCAGTGATGTCCAGCTTGCTTACTACCGGCAAATAGGGCAGGTCCAGCAGTTCTGCCATCATGCCGCCCACCTGGGCACCGTTGTGGTCGATGGTCTCTTTGCCACAGAGGATCAGCTCGAAGCCCTTGTCCTTGGCATAGGCGGCGATCTGCTCGGCCACGTCGAAGGCATCGTTGGGCTGGGCATCAATGCGCACCGCGTCATCTGCGCCGATGGCCAGGGCCTTGCGGATGGTGGCCTCGTTGTCGGCGCCGCCCACGGTCACGGTGGTCACGGTGCCGCCTTGAGCCTCTTTCAACTCCAGCGCCCGCACCAGCGCGTACCATTCGTCGTATGGGTTCACGATCCACGTTACGCCGTTGCCGTCATAGGCGGTGTTATTGTCCTTGAATGCGATGCGCGCCGTGGTGTCGGGCACCTGGCTGATAAGAACGAGGATCTTCATGGGTTTTCGATCAGGCGGGAAGGGACCGCATGTGCTCGGTTCCTATCCAACGGGCCGCGAAAATAACAGCCCAAGGCATGGCAGGGTTCGGTGATGTGGATCCCCACGGCGATTAGTTTTCAGACCTCAAGTTGAAAACCATGCTGAAACGACTACTCCCCTTCTCGCTGCTTATCGGTTCCCAGGTTATGGCGCAGACCCAGAACGCCTTGGACTTTGATGGTGCCGACGACCAGGTGATCGTGCCCAACGCGTCCGGGCTCGTGGCCAATTCTCCCGGCATGTCTCTGGCCTGTTGGGTCTATCCTCGAAATCCGGCGCCCAACTTCCCAGACTTCGATGGCATCGCTGGGTTCAGGAACGAGCTCGACTGCGACTTCTACCTACTGCACTTCACACCGACCACGATCGAAGCCCGCCTGCGCAACAGTGCATCGGAGATCTTCACGGTCACCGGGGGTGCTCTGCAATTGAACACCTGGCAATTGGTGGTGCTCACCTATGACGGAAGCACACTTTCGCTATGGATCAATGGGGCGCTTTCCGGTTCAGTGCCCGCGTCGGGTTCCATCATCAATACGACAGTGCCCTTGCAGATAGGCGACCTCACCTATCAGATCACGGATTACTGGCTGGACGGCCGCGTGGACGAGGTAACGCTATGGAAACGAAGCCTCAGCATCGCGGAGATCCAATGCTTGCAAAGCGTGGCACCCAACCCCGGTGATCCCGACCTCATGCTCTACTTCAACTGCGACCAGGGCTTCCCAGGAGGGAACAACAGTGGGGTCTCCTCGCTCACGGACCTTACCGGTCACATTAATGGCACCTTCGAAGGACTGGCGCTCAACGGCGCTTCCAGTAACTTCGTCACCGGTACAGGCTTTGGCAGCACTATCACAGCCACGATCTGTCCGAGTACCACCTACGAATTCAACGGCCAACTACTGGGCCTGGCGGGCGTTTACACAGCATCCTTCCCGACCGGCGGTGCCTGTGATTCCGTGGTGACCCTTACCTTGAACGTGGTACAGGTGAACACCAACGTGTTGCAGAACGGAGAGGTGCTCACCTGCCTCAATGGCACCGCCCAATGGCAGTGGCTGGATTGCGACAATGGCTACGCCGTGATCCCAGGTGCAACATTCCAGTCCTATATCGCGGCCGAGAATGGCTCGTATGCCGTTCGGGTAACAGCCAACGGATGCGCAGACACCAGTGCTTGCCTTAGTGTGAACTCCATCGGGATCGAGGACCTCGGCATGGCATCGCAGATCCACCTGGCCAGCACATTGGTGCAGCATGACGTTATCCTGATGCCCGAGAACGTCACTGGCGAACTGCATGTAATGATCACGGACGCACAGGGGCGCATACTCCGTTCCCACACTCAGCGTGCCGAGGCCCGTATGACCTTCGAAGTTTTGGACCTGCCTGCCGGCAGTTACGTGCTGCGCGTGGGCATAGGCGCCGCCACCAAGAGCTTGCGTTTCCTGAAGCTGTAGCCCTCAGGCTACGCGCGTTTCTTTGCCGCCCGGCGTGCGATGTCCGCCGGGATAAAATGCGCCTGTGTTCAAGCGGATCTGTGTCAGCAGCACACCGATCTCGTCCGCGTTGTGTTGTTCGCCTGCGCGGATCACGAGTTCGGCCGTGGCTTCGGCATCGTTACCGGCGCGGTGATGCACAAGGGGGATGCCATGCCGGGTGCACAGGGTCTTCAGGTCGAACTTGGGCATGGCCGGCCACACACGCCTGGCAAGGCTCACGCTGCAGAAGTAGCTGAACAAGGGGTGCGGCAGGCCATAACGCCCTAGTGTGCCCCGCAGCACGCCCATGTCGAAGCTCGCGTTGTGGGCCACCACCGTACTCCCGGCGATGATCGGCAGCACCTCCTTCCAGATGATGGCAAAATCGGGCGCATTGGCCACCTGCTCGGGCCGGATGCCATGCACTGCCACGTTGTATGGCGAGAAATATGGCCAGCTCGCGGGCTTGATCAGCCAGTTGCGCACTTCGCGCACCACCCCGCCCCTCACTACGGCCAGACCCAGTTCACAGGGGCTGTCCCATTGGGCCGTGGCTGTTTCGAAGTCCAGGGCGATGAAGTCCATGCGACCGCTAAGATGGACCCAGGAATCGATCCATAGGTACTGTCCGGCCGTAGATGAACCGCAGGTGGTTCATCCATTCCCCGCTTCGGGTATGGCTTTTAGGAGAGAACGCGGCTACTTTTGTCCCTAATAGGATCGTTTCAATCGCTTATGACCCATAACGAACTGCACCGCGTGCCCCTGAGCCCAGGGCAGAAGGCGCGGCGCATCAATTTGGACAAGGATCTCTATGGCACCTTCGCCGAGATCGGGGTCGGTCAGGAGACCGTGCGCCACTTCTTCCGTGCTGGGGGCGCCAGCCAGACCATCGCAAAGGCGATGAGCGCCTACGACAAGGATTTCAGTAATGCGATCTACGGCCCCGAGCCCGGTAACCGATTCGTGTGCGAGAGCCGCCTGAAGAACATGCTGCGCCATGAATACGGTCTTATGCTCGAGCGCCTCAATCGCCAAGAGCACCCCACAAAGAAGTTCTTCACGTTCGCGAACACGGTTGCGAGCAGTACTTACGAGCGGCCTCACAGCGGTCATGGCTGGATCGGTGTGCGCTTTCAGACCGCGCCGGACCGCCCGACCAGCGACGTGATCATTCACGTGCGCATGCACGATCCCGACATGAGCCTCCAACAGGAGAGCATCGGCATCATGGGTGTGAACCTGTTGCACGCCTGTTTCTTCCACGCCAAGGATCCGCAGGAGATCATGACCGCGTTGTACGACAACGTGAGCCGCCACGTGGTCGAAGTGGACATGATCCAGATGAACGGGCCGGATTTCACGCAGGTGGACAACCGCCTGCTGAGCCTGCAGCTCGTGAAGCGCGGCTACACCGATGCCGTGATCTTCGGGCCCGACGGGCAGAACCTCCAGGCCAGTGAGGTGCTGTACAAAAAGAACATCCTCGCCATACGCGGAAGCTTCCGCCCGGTGACGAAGGTGAACATCGATATGATCATGAACGGCTACAACATGTTCATCAAAGAACAGCGTGTGGACCGACAGAACATGCAGGTGCTCTTCGAGATCACCCTGAACAACCTGCAGTCCGATACGGGCGATGTGGACGAGAAGGATTTCATCGATCGGGCCGATATCCTCTGCTCGCTCGGGCAGACCGTGCTGATCAGCAACTACCAGGAGTACTACAAGCTGGTGGAGTACTTCAGCCGCTACACCAAGAGCCGTATGGGCCTGATCATGGGGGTGAACAACCTGATCGAGGTCTTCGACGAGAAGTACTACCGACATCTCAACGGCGGCATGCTAGAGGCCTTCGGTATCTTGTTCACCCGCGACCTGAAGATCTACGTGTACCCCAGCAAGCCCAGCGTGGAGGCAGAGATCATGACGTTGGATGACATGCCTGTGCACCCGCGCCTCAAGCCCCTTTACGACTACTTGATAAGCAATAAGCGCTTGGTGGACATCGAGAGCTACGACCGCTCCGTGCTGCACATCTTCAGCAAAGCCGTACTTCAGCTGATCCGCGATGGAAAACCCGGTTGGGAGGACATGGTGCCACCTTACGTGGACAACATGATCAAGGACAACGCCCTCTTCGGCTACATCCCTCCCGCTTCCGCACCGGCCCCCAAGCCCGTGGATATCGGCGAGCAGGCGAGCAAGGCCAAAGCCTGAGCGGCGTTACTTCCGCTGGCCTACCGCATTGCAGTAGGCATGCGCATACGGCACTCGTACAAAGCGGCAGCATTAGCCTGCGCCTTGATCATCAATTGCGGTGATGCTCGCTCAAGCCTATCATCGCAGCCCGGTCCGTATCCGGAAAAAGGTACTGAGGGTGTCACCATCAACGATCGCATTCCGGTTCCAGCAGGTTACGCGCGGAGCGATGCTCCCAAAGGTTCATTCGCCCACTACTTGCGCAACCTTCCGATGAAGCCCGCCGGTTCGCCGGTGCTCTTGTACACGGGAATTCCAAAGGGCTATCAAGGCGCCCAAGCCGCTGTGTTGGACATGAGCGTGGGCGATCGCGACCTCCAACAATGCGCTGATGCCGTGATGCGACTTCGGGCGGAATACCTGTTCCAAGCAGATCGGAAGGCAGAGATCGCCTTCACCTTCACCAATGGTTTCATTGCGCCGTTCGCGCGTTGGATGCAGGGTGAACGCGTTTTCGTGACGGGGAACACGGCCAGCTGGGTGGCCGGCGGAACAGTGGGTGCATTACATGCGGACCTCATGCGCTACCTGCACGTGATCTTCACCTATGCAGGTACGCGTTCGCTATGGCGGGAATTGAAGGATGCTAGAGGAACGGTGGTTCGCGCTGGCGATGTGTACATCCGCGGTGGCTCACCCGGCCATGCCGTTATCGTGGTGGACGTCGCGGTGAACGACCGTGGTGAACGGGTGGTGCTGCTGGCCCAGAGCTACATGCCGGCGCAGGACATCCACGTG
>JBKJNF010000039.1:0-9701 GCA_046596155.1 Flavobacteriales bacterium
TGGTGCGGTGCATTTGGTCTGTTGAGCGAAGCATGATCAGATAAGGAGGTGATCAGATGATCGCGCTCAGCATGAGAAGAGGAACAGGCCAAGTATCACGAGAGCGCAAAGGCTCCCTAAGCCAAGTAAAGTGTTGTCTCTCGTCCTGAACTCATCGTTAAGGCGAACTTTTGACTTGCTGTATGCCTTACGCAAAAAGGCCCCAAACATATTCAAGAGGTCAAGTATTCCTCGGAATTCCATGCTCCGTGCACCTAACGTCCCATCGCCCGATCACCTGATCATTTTTCAGCTTCCAATGATCTTCTGCAGCGCGGTGAGATCACGCCGCAGCCTGCCGCTTGTTCGCCAAGTCACGCAAGAATTCAGGGCAGAGGTCGAAGCCGTTGGGCCACGCGATACCGCCGCCAGGTTCAGTAGTGACCGCTTGGAAGCTCTTCTCGTCCAGCAATTCTTGCGTGAATCCCTTACCGATCAACGAGCGGACCTCCACGGTTGCATCCAATCCATCAGCGAACGTGAGACGGAGCTTGTATCCATCCATCGCCTGTATGCGCACCACGCTATTCATGGTGCTAATGTAGGGCTGGGCCTGAATGCCCTGATCATCGCCAGTTCGCAGGGTTCTCTGCGATGTATCGCGCGATTCGCCCACGTTCACCTAGGTATTCGCGGATGATCCGTTCGTGGTAATTGGGTTGCCAGAGACGTTGGCCCATGGTTCCATTCATGCGGTTCATGCGTTTGGTGGTTTCCGATTTGAACGCGGCGATGATCGCAGCTAGCGACCCACGGCGGGGTCCGGGCAACCGTCCGGCAGTTCCTGCCACGACATCCGGAGCTGCGACCCACTGGGTCGTCCCGCCGGAACCGTTTCCCGCCCCACGTTCCAGCACTAGGATTGCGTGAAGATGATCTGGCATGATTTGCATTTCATCCAGACGCGCATGCTGAAAATGGTCCGGGATGGCCTGCCAGCATTCGTCGACGATCCGTCCTACATCGTTCAATTCCATACGTGCGCTGATGCCTGTTCCGACGACCTGTCCGAAAACCTGCATGCGGTATCGGGTGCATAGGGTCACGAAATATGCACCCTGCGTGTAATCATGGTCCGGGAAGCGGATGTGCTTACGGTAACGCTGGGCCATTGTACGTTCTGGTTTTGCACTTGGCCATGCCATGGGGCCGCACGGGCCACAAATCGGTTCGTGGGGCGGCGTGTCACGGGCCGACCCGGTGGGTCGCGGCTACGGGTGGATCACTTCAACTTCCCAATGATATCCTGCTTGGTAATGATGCCGAAGCCTTCCTTCATTTTCACCAGTACAGCCTGACTTCCATTGCCCAGCCTCTTCGCGATCTCCTCCAACGTGGCTTCGGGTTCCATCACAGGCAGTGCAGGCCCCATGAGCACACGGGTCTTCTGGTGGCGGACATCGGCATCTTCGAGGATCGCGTCGAACAGGCGTGCATCGGTCAGTGTGCCGACCGGAATGCCGTTCTCCATAACAGGCAGCTGATCGATGTTGTGCTTGCGCATGCGGTCGATCGCGAGCAGCACGGGCTCATCGGCCTCCACGCTTACGAGCGCGAGGTCTTTACCCTTCAAGAGATCTCCAGCGGTGGGCTTTTCTTCCACGAGGAAGCCGCGCTCACGCATCCAGTCGTCGTTGAACATCTTGCCCACGTAACGCGTACCGTGGTCGTGGAAGATCACCACCACCACTTCGCCTTTTTTGAAGTTGTCCTTCAACTGCAACAGGCCCGCGATGGCGCTGCCGGCGCTGTTGCCCACGAAGATGCCTTCGTCGCGGACGATCTTCCGCGTGTAGATGGCCGCATCGCGGTCAGTGACTTTCTCGAAGTGATCGATCAGATCCATGTCCACGTTCTGCGGTACGAAGTCCTCGCCAATGCCCTCCGTGATGTACGGGTATATCTCGTTCTTGTCGAAGATCCCCGTTTCCTTCAACTTCTTGAAGACCGACCCGTACGTATCGATGCCCCAGACCTTCAGGTCGGGGTTCTTCTCCTTCAGGTATTTCGCGGTGCCGCTTATGGTTCCGCCGGTGCCTACGCCCACTACGAGGTGATCGACCTTGCCGCCGCTCTGTTCCCAGATCTCCGGGCCGGTGCTTTCGTAGTGTGCCTGCGCGTTGCTCGGGTTGTCGTACTGGTTCGCTTTCCAGCTATTGGGTGTTTCGCGCTCAAGGCGTGAGCTGACACTGTAGTAGGAGCGCGGATCCTCAGGGTCAACATTCGTAGGGCATACGATCACCTCCGCACCGAAGGCACGCAGAATGTCCACCTTTTCGCGGCTCTGCTTATCGGTGGTGGTGAAGATGCACTTGTAGCCCTTGATAATGGCCCCAATGGCGAGACCCATGCCGGTGTTGCCACTAGTGCCTTCGATGATGGTGCCACCGGGTTTCAGGCGGCCGTCCTTTTCCGCGTCCTCGATCATCTTGATCGCCATGCGGTCCTTGGTGCTGTTGCCGGGGTTGAACGTTTCCACCTTGGCCAGAACTGTAGCGGCGACGTCCTTGGTGATCCGGTTGAGGCGGACGAGCGGCGTGTTGCCTATGGTGGAGAGGATGTTGTCGTGGATCTTCATGCGTTGTCCGCGGCAGTACTGGCCCTTGCGGACCGCAAAGGTATCGGTTGGCCGTGGGCGTTCAGTCGAACCGGATGGCCTTCGCTGGGGCGATCCGGGCCACGTACATGCTGGGGATCACCAAGGCCAACACACAGGCTGCCATAACGCCCAGGTTAAGTAACGCAAGCGGCAGCAGGGACAGGTCCACCGGCACACTGTCCACGTAGTAGCTCTCGATCGGCAACCGCACGAGCTGGAACTTCTGCTGCAGCAAGGCCAAGCCGATGCCCAGTACATCGCCCAGGATTATACCGATGCCCAGTATGTAAGCGGCGTCGATCAGGAACACACGCTGGATCATGCCGTCGGTTCCGCCCAGTGCCTTCAGCACCCCGATCATGTTCGTGCGCTCCAGAATGATGATCAACAACGCGCTCGTCATGTTGATGATCGCTACCAATACCATGAGCACGATGACCACCACCACGTTGGTATCCAACAGCTCCAACCACGCGAAGATCTCGGGGAACTTCTCGCGCACGGTCACGGTCCGCATCCCTTCTCCCAGATGCTCACGGTAGATGCGATCATCCAGCTTGAGCAGGTCGCGGTGGTCCTTCAAGGCCACCTCGAAGCCACCGCAATAGCGCGAAGCACTACCGCCCGATGTGCGATACGTGAGCTTCCCGAAAGGCAAGCAGCCCAGGCCGTTCGAAGGTCCTGCAGTGATGGTGACCCAAGCGGTGTCCGGCACGGTGCCAGCTCCATCACGCACCACCAGTGTGAAGGTCGTATCCCCCCGCAAGCAGATCGTGTATGGCCCCGCTCCTGACAGTTCTGTACCCGGCCATTCGAAGTGGTGATCTCCCTGACCACCATAGGCCAAGCCTTCCAACACGGCCGAGCCTTTGTTCAGCGGGGTGTATTCCACACGGATCTCCGCGCGCAGCCCCCATTGCGCGAAGCGTTGTACATGAGCGATATCCACGTAAAGCAACTGATGATCGATCTTCTCCAACCCGGTCTCGTAGATCCCTTTCACAATGAATTTCCGAGGACGGATGTCCTCGCGTCCACGGATCAAATAGATCGTAACCGTGTCGCCTACGCCTTGGCGCAGCCGCCGTGCTAGCCATTGACTGATCACGGCCGTAGGGTAGGATGTATCGCCCGGGGAGAGAATGTCACCGGCCACCATCATGGTCTTCAGGAAGGTCCAATCGTGGTCTTTGCCGACACCCTTCACCACCACGCCCTGGATGTCGTTTGCGGTCTCCACAATGCCCGGTTTCAGCGCGAACACCTGGATATAGTGGATGCCTTGGACCGTATCAAGGGAAGGGTAGAAGGGCTGGTCGATCAATACGCGTTGTGAATCCTTGGCGTCGCTCTGCGACAGGGGCACGATCTCGATATGGGCACCGGCTCCTGTTACTTTGGCCCGGACTTCGCGCTGGAAGCCCGTGCTGATCCCAATGGTCAGTATCATCACCGCCATGCCAATGAGAATACCGAGCACCGCGATCGCCACAATGGGCCTGGACAACTGGTCCTGCCGGTCCTTATCGCTGAGGATGCGGCGGGCGATGAAATGGGGGAAGGACATGGGGCGCTTGGCGAAAATAGGTGTCATGCTCGTCGGGCTCTCTATGGGCCTGCCTTCGTCTGCACAACAGCCGCCTCGACAACTGCCCGCCAGCGCTAACGGCAGCATTGTCACCGGCGCTGAGCGCACATCCTTTTACCTGCCGCTGCTCAAGGGCAAGCGCGTGGCCGTGGTAAGCAACCGTACCGGCATCATCGGGTCACAGCACTTGGTGGATTCGTTGCTGTCCCTGCATGTGAACGTGGTGAGGGTCTTCGCCCCGGAACATGGCTTTCGCGGGCTGGCCGATGCCGGTGAAGAGGTGGCCAATGAGATCGACGCGAGCACCGGGTTGCCGATGATCTCCCTCTATGGAAAGAACAAACGTCCAAGTGCGGAGCAGTTGAAGGATGTCGATGTGCTCGTGTTCGACATCCAGGACGTAGGTGTGCGGTTCTACACCTACGTCAGCACGCTGCATTATGTGATGGACGCTGCTGCCGCGAATGGCAAGGCGCTCATCGTACTGGACCGCCCGGATCCGAACGGATTTTACGTGGACGGTCCAGTACTCGATACTTCGTTTTCCTCTTTTGTGGGCATGCATCCGGTGCCGGTGGTGCATGGCATGACCATCGGCGAGTACGCGTCGATGATCAATGGTGAAGGCTGGCTTACCGGAGGAAAGCCTTGCGACCTTACTGTAGTGCCTTGTGCGGGCTATGATCACAGCATGTATTATGATCTGCCGGTAAAGCCCTCGCCCAACCTGCCCAATGCTTCGGCCGTCTACCTCTATCCATCCCTTGGCCTGTTCGAAGGAACGACCGTGAGCGTGGGCCGTGGGACGGACCGTCCTTTCCAATGCATCGGTTTTCCTGGCAGCGTGCTGGGTTCATTCACCTTCACGCCCCGTTCGATGCCGGGAGCCAAGGAGCCGCCTTACCGTGACCAGTTGTGTACGGGCATGGACCTGCAGGAGTATGGCACGTTCATCACGCGCCTTACGCCAGCAATTGATCTGCATTGGTTGATCGGATTTTATCAGGCATCAGTGGACAAAGCGCATTTCTTCACTCCCTTCTTCGACAAGTTGGCTGGGGGCAGGTCCTTGCGCGAGGCCATCCAACGGGGTGATGACGAAGCGCAGATCAGGGTATCGTGGCAGCCGGACCTTGATCGCTTCAAACGGATGCGGGCGAAGTATCTGCTCTATGACGATGTTCACTGAGCGCAGGATCCTGAAGATCGTACGGAATGAAGAAGGGGCGCCACATCGGCGCCCCTTCGAACTTTATTGGCTGCATCGCGATCATTCCCTTACGAAGCGCTCGGACCAGGATCGCCCCTGTCCGGAGATGTTCACGATGTAGATGCCATTCGTGAGCTGTGCTGTTTCCACCGTGGTGCGCAGTTGTCCACCTTCCACCACGATGTTCTCTTGATATATCGTTCGACCCTGGACGTCGCTCAGGGTGAGCAGTAGTTGGCTGGCCGCGTCGTAGGATCCGTTCAGCGTCACATTGAGTCGTTCGCCTGTATTCGGGCTCGGCCATAGGCTGAGCGTCTCCATGTTGGTCGACGGTGCGTCCTCCATGGAACGACCACCATTCGAAGGAGCTGCCATGGCCGTCGTGATGCTGCAGCTAGGGCCAAAGGGACAGTAGGTGGTGCCTTGGTCGAAACTCACAGCCACCTTCACATTGTACGTCTTGCCGCCATATTGCAGTGGACTAGTGGCCCATTGCGTAAGGTTCAGTGTGGAGCCGTTCGAAACAATGTTGCGCGTGTAGCCAGTGCGGCTGAATTGGAATCGGTATTTGTCCGCGGTGCTGATGAAAGTGGCCCAGAGAGTGGTACTTCCGTTCAGCGCCACGTTCGTAAGTCCGCAGGAGTTGTGAGGGTCTGCGGGATTGTTGATCAGCTGCACAACGGGACATTGGTTAGGTAGGTCCAGCTTTAGAAGGCAGGCCTGGCCCCATGGACGGAATTCGCCATCCAGACGGCTGCGCACCTTCACGTTGAGCATAATGTTGATCGGCAACGGATTTGAAACAATGTTGTCCAAACGCAGATACGAACATCTCTCGGGTCCCGTCGGGAACATGTAGTTGTTGGTCGCATGGCTCTGGAAAAGGCGTCGGCTGTATCCGCCGTCAGGGTTGAAGAACCAGAACTGGTACCCATCATCACCCTTGTCGGGTCCGTAGTATTCCGCGCTCACATCTGCGCGCGGTACGGCTTGGATGAAGTCGCTGGGGATCGCGGTCACCATATCGCTGCGCCAAGGCACGATGCGATCATCGCCAACAGGAAGGCTGAATCCCATCGATACCCTGCTGCTATCCGCAAAGATGCCGTCCGCTGTGTTGTCGATGATGCGCAGATCATCACTCGTGCGCAGAAGGTAACCACCGTTGCCATAATTGCAGCACATGCCATCGCCTGCCGCGTCCAGCACCACCAGCTTGTATTCACCAGAGGTGATCGGGCAGAACAAGGTCCTCGTGGTGGAGTTTGCATACCCCGAGCCACTGCAGACGGGAGCACCGCCGCTGAGCGGTATGATCACCCAGCTTGTTTGGGCGGCATGCGAATCGGTCCGAATGTCCAACATGACCCCGGGCGGCACATAGGTGTAGGTTAGACCATCAAATGGTTGTCTCGCCGGTGGTTTGGAGGTGAACCGACAAACATCGCTGTTCGCAGTGCCACTGATGGGATTGCCCCAGAAATTCCCCGTTAGGCCTACCTCGCGGTTCGCCACGTTCAAAGGGAAGGAATTGTTCGCTCCGCGAAGGCCGACCTGTGGTTGTTGAAGTTGGGAGGGAGCTATAGATGCCACCGAACTGTAGACGAATTTGATCGTCATGTCGGAAGTGTTCAGTCGTACTTGGAAGCTGAATCGCTCATTGTTGCCGGTGATAAATCTGCGAACATCCCGCCATTCCACCACAACCTCTCTTCCTATCTCCTTCCAGAAGACACCTGATCCGGTATAGCCCGATCGCCAGATATTGGCGCCGAATGGCGAAATGGCGCCGGAATAGGTGGCTGCACTGCTTAAGGGCTGGGTATTCGACGGATCTGGCGCCGACCCCAGCGCAATGAATCCATTGCATGAAACGCGCAGTTGGCTGTACATCATTCCAGCGAACCAGAAGGGAGCAGATGGTGTGATGGTGTATACCCCGTCGTTCCAATTAGTACCCGAAACAAGCGCTGTGGCTCCTGTAAGTGGGGTGAAAGTCCCGAATTGCCTGCTGAAATGGTAGGCTGATACCTGCGCATGTGCAACTGTCGGAATGGCTAACGCGCAGACATAAAGGGCTGCGGAGAAACCCAAGGACAGAGCGGTCGGGAGGGTGCGGCCGACCCGGTCTTGACTAAGCATGATGAGTTGGTTTTAAGGAGGGTTGGTTCGAGCGTTTTACGTCCTGCTCGGGCCTTGGTTACACATTGGCCTGCCTTTCATCGGAAGTGTTCCGGCTCTGACCGCGCGAACCCAGTCGTATGATCAATGCATCACTAGACGGTCGGTGTGCATCACACCGTCCACCGTGAGGTTCACGATGTAGATCCCGGGGGGAGTACCTGTCGGCAGCGCGATCGCTGAATTCAGCGTGACGCCTTCGGAACGAATGATCTCATTGCGGACGATGTTCCCGGTGAGCGAATAGACACCAACGGCCACATCATGCTGGCCAAGGTCAAGCCCTTCCAATTGAAGGTGCAACAGGCCGTCGACGTTCGGATTGGGCCAAATGGACAGCACAGCATCGGTAGCATTGGTGGTGACGTCTTGCTCCATCGCGCGTCCTTCGAACTGCGGGGGCGCTCCCGTGCTGATGCCGCAGGACGGACCATACGGACAATAATTCGCACCATCGTCGAAGCTCGCGCAGGTGCGCACAGTGTAGATCTTGTTGTACTCCAGCGGCGCAGTGGCCCAGGTTATCAGGTTCAACGAGGAACCGGTCGAGGTGATCCTGCGTAGGTATCCCGCCTTGGAGAACTCCCATGCATACCTGTTGGCGCTGGCCACAGGAATGGTGTACAACGTGGTCGATCCGTTCAGCAGCACCCCTGAAAGCCCGCAGGAAGCATGCGGATCCGACAACTCCGCGATGAGCTGGGTGGTGGGACAGACCGTCACCAGATCGATCTTGAAGCGACAGGCCGGACCGAAGGCTGAGAATACACCGTTCACCAAGCTTCGCACCCGCACATTCAGCAGCAGGTTCGCAGGTAGTTGGTTCGAGGACACGTTGTCGAGCTTCAGATAGCTGCATCGGTCCTGGCCAGCGGGGAACCACCAGTTGTTGTACGCATGCGTGATGGTGATCCTCCGGCTGTATCCACCATCGGGGTTGAAGAACCAGAACTGGTAACCATCATCGCTCTGCACGCCAACGTTGAACTGCGCTCGCACTGTACTGTTCGGCGTAGCCTGCACGAAATCGCTGGGCAGGTAGTTCACCCTGTCGCATCGGCTCGGTGTCAATCGATCGCTCCCCAATGGAAGACTGAACCCCAACGCCACCGAGCTGGTCAATGTGAACGCGCCATCATTGCCATTGTCAATGATCTTCCGACCGTCGGACATGTGCAGCACGTATCCGCCAGTCCCTTCCAGGCAGCACATGCCATCACCTGCATTGTCCATGACGCGTAGCACGTAGCTGCCGTTCGCCACCGGACAGTTGATACTGTAAGTAGTGTTGTTGTCATATCCATTTCCGGTATGCACGGCCGCACCACCTGCTACCGGAACGATCTCCCAACTGGTCTGATCGCCGTGATCGTCCGTGGTGATGGTCAATACCAACCAGGGCTCTCCGGGTGTACCGCGGCAAACACAGTCGCTGCCGACCATGTCATTGATCGTGGTGGGGTTGCCATCGTTGCACGCCGATCCTGCATTCGGACCGTTCGGGCAAGGATCCACGCAGTCCATGAGACCATCACCGTCGGAATCGATCTCGGCTACGCCACATCCGCATTGACCGGGTGCTGATTTCAAAGGGTCGAGGGGACATCCGTCCACGCAATCCGCAAAGGCATCGCCATCTGTATTGGTGTCCGGCATATTGCAACCACAGGCGCCCGGTGCCGTCTTGTTGGGGTTCTGCGGGCATCCGTCATCGCAATCCGCCGTGGCATCCCCGTCGCTGTCAGCTTGCGGTATGGTCATCGTGCTAGTGGCCAAGCAACCGACGGCATCCTTTACCTCGAAGGTCTGGCTGCCCGGTGCAAGCCCGTTCAGCGCACCGGTGCCCGTGTATATCGGCGTTCCACCGGTTGCAAATACTTGCACCACGGCGTCGTTAGTAGTGCACCCGCTGGGCGCAGAAACAAGCGAAGCAGTGGCAGACAGGGCCAGAGGTTCGTTCAACGTCACTGAGACACTCGCAGTACAGGTGTTCCCATCTGTTACCGTGAATGAGTACGTTCCTGCGGCACGCGTGAAGTTGCCGGTGCCGGTGTAGGGAGCGGTTCCACCCGAGGCAGAAACAG
>JBKJNF010000012.1:0-3471 GCA_046596155.1 Flavobacteriales bacterium
GCCACCAGGTGCTTGGCCACGTGACGGGCCGCGTAGGCCGCGCTGCGGTCCACCTTGCTGGGGTCCTTGCCGCTGAAGGCACCGCCGCCGTGGGCGCCCTTACCACCGTAGGTGTCCACGATGATCTTGCGGCCCGTGAGGCCGGTATCGCCATGCGGACCACCAATGACGAAGGTTCCGGTAGGGTTGATGTGGTAATGGATGCTGCGACCGAACAGGGCTTGCGTGCGCTTGGGCAGCTTGGCCATCACACGGGGCATCAGGATTCCGACGACATCCTTCTTGATCCGCGCCAGCATCGCCTCGTCCGCAACCTGCTTGGCGGCCTTGCTGTCGTCCTTGGGCTTCACGAAGTCATCGTGCTGGGTGCTTACGACGATGGTGTCGATCTTGCGCGGGCTGTTGTCGTCGTTGTATTCGATGGTCACCTGGCTCTTGGCATCGGGGCGCAGGTAGGTCATCACCTTGCCTTCGCGGCGGATGTCGGCCAGTTCGCGCAGCAACATGTGGCTGAGCTCGAGTGGCAGCGGCATGTAAGTGTCCGTGTCGCGGCAGGCGTAGCCGAACATCATGCCTTGGTCACCGGCGCCCTGCTCCTCGGGCTTCTTGCGCTCAACACCCTGATTGATATCGGGACTTTGCTCGTGGATGGCGCTGAAGATGCCGCAACTGTTGGCCTCGAACATGTATTCGCTCTTGGTGTAGCCGATCCGCCGTATCACATCGCGGGCGATCTCCTGCACGTCGAGGTAGGCTTTGCTCTTCACCTCACCAGCAAGTACCACCTGCCCGGTGGTCACAAGGGTTTCGCAAGCCACCTTGCTGGTGGGATCGAAGGCGAGGAAGTGGTCGATGAGGGCATCACTGATCTGGTCGGCGACCTTATCGGGGTGGCCTTCGCTGACGGACTCGGAGGTGAAGAGGTAGGGCATGTGATTGATCCCGATCTATCGGGGATTCGGTTTAGGCGGCCGCAAAGGAAGGGGTTTTGCACGGCATACGTGCATCCAGAGGATCGCGTGACTTTCGACGATATTTGTGAATGCGCCCAGCGGTCATTCCCCGGCTTCTCATAGGGATGATGCAGATCGCTCTGCTTCGCTGCGAGGCCAATGCCCAAGACGGATCGGAGGTCCTTGTGGATGCCGTGCCGGAGTCACAGGCCACGTTGTTCGTGGAAGCCCTGGGAAGTGGCGTGTACTGGTCGCTCAATTATGAATACACCTATTACGAAAGTCGCTCGTTCGCCTTCCACGCCCGGCTGGGGGCGTGCATCTGGCGTATCCCAAAGTTGGGTTCCTTCTATTCCCTTCCGGTGCATCTCGGTCTTTCGGTCGGAAAGAACCACCGGGCGGAGGCCTCGGTGGGCATGACGCCATTCACCGTTTCGACCGAAAAAAGTGGCGACGGCGGTGTGAAGGCTCTCTTCCCGGTGTTGTACGCCGGCTATCGACTACAACAGGCGAACGGCGGGCTGTTCCTGCGCGCCGGGGCGCTGGTGACGCCGGTGGCTGACATCGATGCGTTCGATGATGCCAACGGCAAGTGGGCGTGGAATCCCGGGGTGAGCATCGGAACCTCGTTCTGAACGCTGGCGGAGCTATGGGTCAGCCCTTCGTGAGCTCCTTGAATACTTCCTCCAATCCGCGTTCGGACCGCTGGAGGGTGAGCACTTTCACCCCTTCCTTCACGGCGAACTCGAACACGGCGGGGCGGATGTCGTTCGCACCATCGAAGCCAAGCACCCAGGTGCGATCGCCTTCCTTGGTCACGCGGGCCACACCCGGGATATTGCGTAGGTCGTTCGCTGCAACATCGCCATCGAATTCAACGAGCACGGCTTCACGCGAAAGGCCTGCACTGCGGAGGTGCGCGGCGCTATCATCGGCCACGATGCGACCCTTGTCAATGATGATCACGCGGGAGCAGATAGCCTCTACTTCCTGCATGATGTGGGTGCTAAGCATTACCGTTTTTTCGGTACCGATGCGTTTGATCAGTCCGCGGATCTCATCCAACTGGTTCGGGTCAAGGCCGCTGGTGGGCTCATCGAGGATCAGCACTTCGGGGTCGTGGATCATGGCCTGAGCAAGGCCGACACGCTGCCGGTAACCGCGGCTCAACTGGCCGATCTTCTTGTGCTGTTCGCGTTCAAGCCCCACCATGCCGATCATCTCCTTCACCCTGGCCAGCTTGTTCGGTAGCTTGAAGATACCAGCGACGAACGCGAGGTATTCGCGCACGTACATCTCCGTGTAAAGTGGATTGTGCTCGGGCAGATAACCCACCCGCCGACGCACTTCCAAGCTGTCCTCGCGCACATCGAAACCGCATACGCTGGCCTCTCCGCTGGTCTGTGGGATGTAGCAGGTGAGCACCTTCATCATCGTGCTCTTGCCCGCGCCGTTCGGGCCCAGAAAGCCGACCACCTCCTTCCCTCCGATCTCGAAGGACACGTCGTTCAAGGCCTTCTGCTGGCCGTAAAGCTTGATGACGTTGCGAACGCTGATGGACATACTGGCCCGCCATTGCCCAAAGGCACCGGCGGTGGGTGCGAAGGTAGAAGCTGCATCATCTCCACGTTCGCATGGCTCCATGTTCGGATGGTCGCATGCCCACAGGTCCACCCCATCTTTGCAGGACCATGCAACACGGCCTCGTCATGCGTTCCACTGGCAGTCGCTACCTAGTGCGTAGCGTGGATGGAGCGTTCCACATCTGCGTGGCGAAAGGCAACCTGCGGATCAAGGGCTGGAAGAGCACCAATCCGTTGGCCGTAGGCGACCGGGTGGAATTCGAGCCGGCTGCGGAAATGATCGGCACTGAGGTGGTGGGTACTATCAGTGGATTGCGCGAGCGCACTAACTACCTCGTGCGTCGCAGCGTGAACCTGAGCCACCACAAGCACGTGATCGCTGCGAACCTCGATCAGCTGTTGCTGATGGCCACCGTGGCCCGTCCGCGTACCTCTTATGGCTTCATCGATCGCATGCTCGTTACGGCGGAGGCCTATCGCGTGCCGGCCATCTTGGTCTTCAACAAAGTGGACGATTGCACGGATGCGGACCTCGACCGGCTGGCTGAATACCAGGATACCTATGGAACGGCGGGCTATCGAACGGTGATCACCTCAGCTGTGAAAGGCATCGGCATAGACGAACTGCGAGCGATCATCGCAGGCAAGGTCTCGCTGGTGGCCGGTCACAGCGGCGTGGGCAAGAGCACCTTGATCAACGTGATCCAGCCGGACCTTGAGCTGCCCACGTTCGAGGTAAGCGTGTCAAGCCAGAAGGGACAACACACCACTACCTATGCGGAAATGTTCGAGTTGAAGATCCCCCAAGGAGCCGCACCCACCTTTTTGATCGATACACCGGGCATCAAGGGCTTCGGCCTAGTGGACATGAGCGTGGACGAGATCGTGGACCAGTTCCCCGAGATGTTCCGAATGAAGAACAAGTGCCGCTTCAA
>JBKJNF010000234.1:0-15804 GCA_046596155.1 Flavobacteriales bacterium
CAACAACATGGCCTCGGGCCTCTACTTGGTGAACATCACCGCAGCCGACCCAACGGGGCAGGCGGGTGATGTGACCCGCACAGAGCGCCTGGTGATCCAGCACTAAGCGACAAACACTTCAAGGCAAAGCCCCCCGTCATCCCGGTCATCGACCGGGACATGTCGGGGGGCTTTGTCGTTCATACAAGCAGGGACGCTGCTCCGGAGGGACATCCATCCGCCCCATCTTCGCGGTCAGCATGGGCGCACTAGGCTACTACCTCGCACTTCCGTTCCTCTACGGCGTTGCCTGGCTGCCGTTCCCGCTCCTCTATCTGGTGAGTGATGGACTTTATGTGCTGATCTACCACGTGATCGGTTATCGCAGGGCCGTTGTGGGACAGAATTTGCGCAACAGCTTCCCGGAAAAGCACACGGACGAGCTGAAGGCCATCGAGCGCGAATTCTACCGCTGGTTCTGCGATCTGGTGCTGGAAACCTTAAAGACCCTCACGATCAGCCCCTCGCAAGTGAAAGAGCGGGTGTCGGTTGAAGGCGAGCAGGTATTACGGCGGCATTTCCAGGAGGGTCAAAGTGTGATCCTGGTGTTGGGGCACTGGGGCAACTGGGAACTGGCCGGTGCCCGGTTCGGGCTGTTGGGACTACACCAGTTGTATGTCATCTATCATCCCTTGCAGAACAAATGGTTCGACCGGCTTGTCTATCACATGCGCACGCGGCTGGGCAACCACCTGTACCCGATGAAGGAATCACTCAAAGGCATGCTTTCCGACAGGGACCGTGTTACAGCCACCGCATTCATCGCAGACCAGACACCACCTCCTGAACGGGCGTACTGGACCATGTTCTTGGGTCAGGATACACCGGTGTTCTTCGGCACGGAGAAGATCGCACAGAAACTAGGCTATCCCGTTGTCTACGCGGCCATTGAACGCAGTCGCCGGGGGCATTATGTCCTGCGTTTCGAGGACCTCATCCCGGACCCGAAGGCCACCGCAGAAGGGGAGATCACCGAACGTCACACGCATCGTTTGGAATCCGATATTCGCAGGCTGCCCGCTTACTGGCTCTGGACCCACCGTCGGTGGAAACACCGCCGGAACATAATGAACGCTGTTTAACTTCGTCCTCATGCTCCAAGGCAAAGACCTCATCCTCGCCACCCGAAAATTCGCGACAGAACAACGTGGACGCAGTTGGTGGAACGTGATCATCACATTGGTGGTGCTGGGTGCCGGATACACCGGCATCTTCCTGCCCACGGCACTCTGGGCGCGTATCGCCTGCAGCCTGCTGGTGGCGCTCACCCTGGGCCGTATGTTCGTGATCTACCACGACTTTCTGCACCACAGCATATTACAGCACTCCAAGGCTGCGAAAAGCATTTTCACGGTGTTCGGCTGGTACATGCTGGCTCCGGTGAGCATTTGGGAGCGTAGCCACAACTATCACCACGCCCACAACAGCAAGCTGTACACCAGCAGCATCGGCTCCTTCCCCATCGTCACGAAAGAGAAGTACCTCTCTTCCCCGAAGAGCGAGCGCACGGTGTATCTCTTCATCCGCCACCCGATCACCATTGGATTGGGTTACATCTTCATGTTCCTCTACGGCATGTGCATCCGATCGCTGGTGAATAACACCGGCAAGCACTGGGACAGCATTGTGGCCCTAGTATTCCACATCACCATTGGCGTGGGCATCTATCTGTTGGCGGGTGGCCTGGGCCTGTTGCTCGGCTTCATCATTCCCTTCACCGTAGCATTGGGCCTGGGGTCGTACCTCTTTTACGCACAGCACAACTTCCCCGAGGCCACGTTCAGTGAAAAGGATGGATGGACCTACCACGACGCTGCTTTACTGAGCAGCAGCTACATGAAGATGAGCAGGGTGATGCATTGGTTCCTGGCCAACATCGGCTACCATCATATCCACCACCTCAATCCCCGCATTCCATTCTACCGCCTGCCCGAAGTGTACAAGGCGATCCCAGAGCTGCAGATGGCCAAGACAACGACCCTGATGCCTTGGGATGTGATCAAGTGCCTGCGACTGAAAGTGTGGGACTCCGCTCGGCAACGCATGATCACCCGGCGCGAGATATATTCATAAGCTGGCCTCGCGAGGCGCCTCTGGCGGCTCCCTGTCCTCCCTTCGCTTAGTGTAGGAGGTGGGCTCAGCTGACGAACGGGTATACGTCCATGCATATCCGCGGATACCTTCGCCAGCGAACTGTCCATCGCGTACATGCTGACCTGTGAGAACATAGTAAAGCGCTATGGCGCCTTCACCGCATTGGAGGGTGTGAGCCTGGAAGCCCCTGCGGGGAAGATCTTCGGATTACTCGGACCGAACGGCGCCGGCAAGACCACGTTGATCCGCATCATCACCCGGATCACCGGCCCGGACGAAGGGCGTGTGCTGCTAAATGGCCGTTTGATGGCCGCGGAGGATACCATGCAACTGGGCTACTTGCCGGAAGAACGTGGTCTGTATCGGAAAATGAAGGTGGGCGAACAAGCGCTCTACCTCGCACGCCTGAAGGGCATGCCAAAGGAGGAAGCCACGAAACGCCTGAAGGATTGGTTCGGTCGTTGGGAGATGGACAGCTGGTGGAACAAGAAGGTGGAGGAGCTGAGCAAAGGCATGGCGCAGAAGGTCCAGTTCATCACCACGGTGCTGCACGGGCCCAAACTGCTCATACTGGACGAACCCTTTAGCGGCTTTGACCCGATCAACGCGGAACTGATCCGCAGCGAAGTGTTGCGTCTTCGCGACGAGGGCACCACCATCATGCTCAGCACGCACAGCATGCCCAGCGTGGAGGAATTGTGCGACCACATCGCGCTGGTGGATAAGGCCCGGGTGGTGCTGCACGGAAACGTGAAGGAGATCACCAAGCGCTACAGCACGAACACCTATCGCGTGGAGTTCAAGGGGTCGCGCATCGCCTTCACCAACGCGTTGGCCTTCCATGGCGAACTGTTGGACTACAAGGAGGAGGATGGCCTGTGCACCGCCCGTGTGACGTTGCTCCACGGTGCCACCTTGAATGATGTGCTGCGCAACACACTGCCTGTCGTGCAGTTCTTGGGCGCCCATGAGGAAGTGCCCCGGATGCACGACATATTCATCAAGGTGGTGAGTGAAATGGAACCTGCCGCTGTGAGCAGCGGAATGACCGAATGACCCTGTGCCATGAATAAGATCGGACTCATTATCTGGCGCGAGTTCATAACCCGCGTGCGCAAGCCGAGCTTCCTGATCATGACGATCCTGGGGCCTGTACTCATCGTGGGCGCGATCATGTCCACGGTGTTCCTGGCCATGCAGGAGAGTGGTCCGCAGAACGTGGTGGTGATCGACCGGCCGGGCCTGCTCACCAACAAGTTGACGGAGAATGAGGACATCCGGTTCTTCTACCAGACGGATGAATTGAGCGATTCGGTCTTCAAGGCCTCGCCCTACACCACCATGGTCGAGGTGAACGAAAAGGTGTTGGAGAACAACACCATCCAGCTATTCTACAAGGACCTGCCCAGCCAGAGCATTCAGAACTTCCTGAGCGCCGAGATCGAGAAGGCGCTGGAAAAAGAAAAGCTGGCGGTGAACCATGTGGATCCCGAGACCTATCAGCGGATCAAGACCGCATTGAATATCCAGTTATTCGACATTGATAAGGGTGGCAAACGTTCATACGACCAGGTAAAGGCAGGGCTGGGCTTCGCGTTCGGCTATCTCATCTTCATCTTCATCTTCCTTTACGGTGTACAGGTGATGCGCGGTGTGATGGAGGAGAAGCAGAACCGTATCGTGGAGGTACTGATCAGCTCTGTAAAACCCTTCCAGCTGATGATGGGCAAGATCATCGGCATTGCGATGGTGGGCCTTACGCAGTTCCTGTTGTGGATCCTGATCTCCAGCATCCTGGGCACCATCGGACTTTCCTTGGCAAAGGACAAGATGGCCAAGGCGGCCTTGGACCAGGCCCCGGGACAGGTCTCCGTGCAGATCCAACAGCAGATGGGCATGGACCATCAACAGGCCAATGCGACCGAAGATGCCGAGGATATGAACATGATGTTCCAGATCTGGGAGGAACTTCCGGTTACGATGATCGTGCTGCTCTTCATTTTCTACTTCCTGGGCGGCTACTTGTTGTACAGTTCGCTGTTTGCCGCGGTGGGTGCTGCGGTGGACAGTGAGACGGATACGCAGCAGTTCATGTTCCCGATCACCATTCCCATGATGATCGCCATCTTCATTGCGCAGACCGCGGTATACAATCCGGATGGGCCAGCGGTGTTCTGGTCGTCGATCATCCCCTTCACTGCACCTGTGGTGATGATGATCCGGATCGCTACCGGCAACGCCTTCGAACATCCATGGCAGTTGTTCCTTAGCATGGCCCTTTTGGTGGCCACCTTCATCTTCACCACTTGGATCGCGGGCCGCATCTACCGCACGGGCATCTTGATGTACGGCAAGAAGGTATCGTGGAAGGAGTTGGGCAAATGGTTGTTCTACAAGGGCTGAACATGCCGCAGCTGGCCTCTTGCCCTTGGCGGCTACCTCATTGGCGCCCTGCTCCCGATCCACGCGCTGGAATAAGTTGGGTTCAGGGGTACGTGTTGCGTGTGCGGCCGATAGGCCAGAAGCACTGACCCTCGTGTTCGCGATCATTGATATCGGCACCAATACATTCAACCTGCTGGTAGGCGAACGCAGCGGGGCCTTGCGGATATTGCACAGCGAAGAACGCCCCGTATTCCTCGGCAAAGGCGGAATTGAGCAGGGCCTCATCACGGAGGAGGCCATGCAGCGCGGCATGACTGTGCTGCGCGAATTCGCAGATACGGCGCGGGACATGGGTGCGGAACAGACCACCGCATTCGGGACGTCGGCCTTGCGGAATGCCCGGAATGCGGGTGTGTTCGTGGCCCAGGTGCGCGAGCAACTTGGCATTCATATCACAGTGATCACGGGCGATGAGGAAGCGGATATGATACTGGCTGGTGTTCGCCATGCGGTGACCTTTGCAGCCAAGCCGATGCTGGTGATGGACATAGGCGGTGGCAGCATCGAATTCATGCTGGCCACGGGCAAGGCCTTGATGTGGAAGCGCAGCTTTGAGTTGGGCATGACGCGGCTGCGCGAACGATTCAAACCCGACGATCCGCTTTCCATCGAAGAACAGTTCCGCATCGGTGAACACCTGGACTTCCACCTGCAACCCTTGTGGGCCATAATGGACCGGCATTGGCCTATAGCACTTGTGGGCAGTGCGGGCTCGTTCGACACGCTGGCCGAGATGGTCGCTGCGGAACGCGGAACTACGATCGATGCAGATGATCTCACGTTCACCTTCGGTCATATTGAGTTCAACAGCGTGAAGGAGCGATTGATGCCGATGCAGCGTGCGGAAAGGCTGGTCGTACCCGGGATGCCGGCGTATCGCGTGGACACGATCGGCCTGGCCTTGATCGCTATCGAGCGAGTGTTGATGCGCAGCATTGATACCATCCATTGGAGCCGTTACGCGCTGAAGGAAGGCGCTGTGCTCAGGACAAATGATCGGTAGACCACGCCTTTGAAGAGCCTTTGTTCCCCATGGCTAACTTGTCGGCGATGAAGGCCTTCATTCGCGACCTGGTCATACGCCGTGTGCTTCGGCCACAGAAGCGTCTCCATGAAGGCGCTGAGCCTTCAGCGTACGTCACGGCCAGGGGTTTTTGGGAGCTCAGGCTCACCACGATCAATGCCCTGAAGGACATGCTGCTGATCGGCCTTGGCGTATTCAGCGCTGCATTCGGTCTGGAGAGCTTCCTACTACCGAACGGCTTCATCGATGGCGGCGCCACAGGTCTCGCACTCATGGTGACCACGCTGGCACATATTCCGTTGCCCTTGTTATTGGTCGTCATCAACGCGCCGTTCATCTACCTGGCGTACCGCATCCTGGGAACGGGCTTCGCCATGCGTACCATCATTGGTATCTCCGCGCTGGCGCTTGTGGTGGCCACCGTCCACTTTCCGGAGGTCACGCATGATAAGCTCCTGGTCGCAGTGTTCGGTGGCTTCTTCTTAGGGGCCGGGATCGGGCTGGCCGTTCGGGGTGGCGGAGTGATCGATGGAACGGAGGTCTTGGGGATCACGCTCAGTCGTAAGCTGAGAACCTCCGTTGGGGATGTGATCACCCTGATCAACGTCGTGATCTTCGGCGCAGCGGCCTGGCTTCTTGGCGTTGAAGTGGCGCTGTATTCGATGATCACTTACCTGGCGGCGAGCAAAACGATGGACTTCGTGATCGAGGGCATTGAAGAGTATACGGGCATCACCATCATCAGTTCACACCATGAGGAGATCCGCCTGATGATCGCACACGACCTTGGCCGGGGCATTACGGTCTACCGAGGCAAGCGGGGATTCGGCAAACGCGGCGAAAGCCATGATGTCGACATCATTTACTGCGTGATCACCCGTTTGGAGGTCAGCAAACTTACCGATGCCGTTGAGAGGATCGACCCGAATGCGTTCGTGGTGATGAGCAGCGTAAAGGACACCACCGGTGGCATTGTGAAGGCCAGGAGACACAAACACTGACCTCGACCAGGCCGATCGGGGAGCTCAGGACCGATCATCATTCTCACTGAAACTGTCCGGTTCTTGGCGCGGTTTGACGGTTAGGACCAAGTAGAAAAAATACGCCGTGAAGACCGCGACAATGCCTTCAGCAAGTAGCATCAGAATAAGTGCAGATGGGTTCATGGCGTCAGGCGGTGTGTGACTTGGCGTGTCGTCTCTTGTAGGCGACCCAGACGAAGTAGGAGGTCACCGCGAACAGGGCAATGAGCAAGAAACGTGCGGCGTGCACCTGCCACGGCAGGTCGGCCGCCGTGACCTTCGCCCAGATAGCGGGTAACGAAGCGAGGAAGACGTAACCCAGGAACAGCGGCGTAACATATTGGATCACGTAGCGGAAGATGATCGGGACCTTGATATCGGATCCGGCATTGATCTCCTGCCAGCCTTTGTCCATGCCGAAGATCCACGCGAAGAGGATGATCTCGAAGAGCGCGAAGACCACCAGGCTCACCGTACCTGCCCAATAATCATACTCGTCGAACACACCCTCGTTGAAGTAGAGCACGGTAGGCAGGCCGAGCACCAGTATGATCAACCCAAAGAACCAAGCGGCAGGTTTGCGCTTCCAACCAAATTCATCCTCCAGAAAGCCCATTACCGGTGTACCCATGGCGAGCGAGGAGGTGATCCCCGCAAAGAATAACAGGCCGAACCAGCACACCCCAGCGATCATGCCCATGGTGGGGCCCCATTGGGTGAAGAGGTAGGGTAAGGTCTTGAATCCAAGTCCCAGGCCACCGGTCCTGGTGAGTTCCACCACGCGCTCGATCCCGAGGTAGCCGATGCTGATCGGAATGATGATCGCACTGCCCAGCACCACCTCCACGAACTCGTTCATCCAACCGGCGCTCATGGCATTCAGGGCGATGTCATCCTTCTTCTTCACATAGCTGGCGTAGCAGTGTATACTGCCCATGCCCACGCTGAGCGTGAAAAAGATCTGACCTGCGGCAGCGAGCCACACGCTGGGTTTCCAGATGCTGCTATAGTCCGGTGTCCACAGGAAGTTGAGTCCCAACGTTCCATCGTTCACGGCGCCGTGCTCGCCAGCCTTCAACGTGACACCCAAGTAGGCCAATACAATGCCGAAGACGATCAACAACGGCATGCCGATCTTGGCGACCTTTTCAACACCACCACTCAGGCCCTGTGCCAAGATCCATGTATTCAGCAACAGACAGATGATCCAGAAGATGACGGGTTCCATGGTCTCCAAGGACACGTAACGCCCGAAGAAGCCTGCGACCTCCTCACTGGTCTGGCCTGTGAAGGACCCGGCAATACTGTGCCACACATAACTTAAGGTCCAGCTTTCGAGATAGCAGTAATAAGCCGCCACGGCGATGTTGGTGAAGATGCCGAACACACCAACGTACTTCCACAATGCCCGTCGCGGGTCCATGCTGTGCAGGATGAAGGGCGTACTGTGGTGGCCGCGTTGCCCACCGAAGCGGCCCATGCTCCACTCGATCCAGAGCAATGGGATGCCCATGAGCAGAAAACACACGAGATAGGGGATGATGAAGGCGCCTCCCCCGTTCTGGATGGCCTGTACAGGAAAACGCAGGAAGTTTCCCAAGCCCACGGCGTTGCCGGCCATGGCCAATATCAGGCCCACGCGGGAGCCCCAGGATTCAGTTGTGCCTTTGCTCATGCGATGTTCGATCGGCCCCGAAGCTAACCGGAAGGTCCGAGCCTGCAACACCCGGCACCCCTAAGGCAATTGCTCCACCCGCACGTTGTTGGGCGTGGTGCTACCCACGTTCACCAAGATGGGGTCACGATCATTGCCGCTGCCAGTGTATTTGGTAGCGCCATCAAGGTTCACATCCTCAACGCGGTAGCCGCTGTCAGTAGCGTTGGGTGTTGTGCCACCCACCAGAACAAGAATGGGATCGCGGTCGTTACCGCCGCCGGTGTACTGGATCTGTGGCGGCGAGGGCGACTGGATGCGAAGCACGTTGCCCGCCCATAACGCCATCAGCCCACCGATCTGCTTGCGGGCATCCGCTCCGTAAGTGACGGTGGTGGATGAGCGCAGGTCAAGCGTGGTGCTCGTTCCAGAGAGCGCCAGCGGCAAAGCGGACATGCAGCCTAGGTGGTTCCGGTGTCGCACGGCCACGTAATAATTGTCGGCTGCCGCCAGTAGGGAAACTGCGGATGTTCCGTCCTCGGACACCACATCACCATCGCGCTGCAGCAAGGCCGGACGCGTTGCCACGACGGTTGTGGGTGTGGTTGCGTCACGCAATTCCACCTGCACCCAATCCACAATGGCATCATTGCCCGTGCGGGCGAGCACTCCCGACTGAACTACCTCACCCCCGCCATCGGCAGCTTGCGTGTAAGAGAGCGTCGTGTAAGGCTCTGTAATTGGTATTAGGGCGGAAGCGCGAAGGTCATCGCGCATGAGCCCCGTGTTGGGGTCCAAAGGGCCCTCGAGCAGCAACGACAAGGCCACGCGCACGCCGTTCTGCACCACCGCCACATTGTCCAGGTACAGGTTGTTACCATAGCCGCAGACGCCCACAAAGCGCACCAGCATCTTCTGCCCATCATATGCACTGATGTCCAGATCATGCAATTGCCATTGGCTGCAGGCGGATGGTGTCCAGCTGCTTGTGTTAATGGGCGCGGTTGCGAGCGAAGCTGCCCAAGCTTGCCAAAGCGTTGTCCACGTGCCACCACAATCCGTGCTCACCTGCACGCGCAGGGAATCGACGTAGCTCGAACTGTATTCCACGTAGGCATGGTGGAAGCGCAAGCGGCTTCCGGCGCTTCCGGCCAGGTTCACGACAGGGCTGATCAATCGGTCCTGCTGACGGGGTGCGTTGTAGCTGTAGTAGTTGATCTGCCAGGCCTTCGACGTGGCACAGAGCGCACCGTTGGCGAGGCTGACGTTCGTCCATGTGCCGGCATTATCGGGGTTCTCCAGCCTCCAACCTGCGGGCACGGCCGCCCCTGATTCCAGATCCTCCGTAAAGGGCACGGCGGATGGTAGCGCGTTCGCGAAGTTCAACGTAAGTTGATCGTCTGTGACGTACTGATCGCCGTTGAGCACAGTACGCAGGATGATGGAGTGCGCACCGACAGAGAGCGCAGGCAGCGGAGTGGCGAATGTGTGGGTGGCGATACCCGATGGGGCCAGCGTTCCCGTGAAGGCCTCGCTCATCACCTGTCCGCCATCCAGCTGATAGCTCACGGAGAAGCCGCTTTGCGCAAGCAGTCCTGTATTGCGGATACGCATGCTCACGATGCTGCTGGCGCATTCGTTCAGCGTACCTGACGTTGGGTTCACGGCATCCAGGATACCCACGCTGTTGTTCACAGGTAGGTTATACGCTTCCACTTGGTCAGTGCGGCTGGCGCTACTTCCTTGGCTGGCACTGAAGCCGAGCCCGCGGCGCGCGAACGCCGCCCAGATCAGGTTCTGGTGTGCCCCGCCAAAATCCGCCATATCCGCCTGAAGAATGGCATCGCGCCCATCAACGAAACCAGGATTGCAGACTGTGAGCTTCAGACCGTCGATGACCAGCTGCATGGCGATGTTGTTGCCACCCGTTCCGTTGTACAGGTCCGGATCGAAGCCGTTCAGGGCGATCAGGTCCCACGTCATCTCCCACAACATAGTGCACCACACGAAGCCAATGCCGTGCGGTTGGCTTAGGCCACTATTGGTGTTGGCATACGTATAACTGTTCACACTGAAATTGGTGCTGTAGGGTGCGGGGCGGATGCCAACACCAGTGGGCGCCTGACTTATAGCGAAGGTCCCGATACCCCGGGCATCCGCGGCAGCATCCCCCGGCTCCATGGTCATCATCAGGCCGAACCAATCGCTCCATCCCTCGCCCATTTGCTCGGCGTTGCCCATACAGTTCACGTTGCTGGGTCCGCCGATGAGCCGGTTGCTGATACCGTGACCGTATTCGTGCGCAATGATGCCATTGTCCAGATCACCGTCCTTAGAAGGCGTCGCACTCGTCCACAGGTACATCTGCATGCGCGGCGAGCTACCGTCGGCAGGGGTCCCGAAGTTGGCGTTGTTGGTACCGCCGCCGTCCTGTGCATCGGCCAATACGTAGTCGTTACCAGCGCCCCCATTACCGTAATTGTTGTTTTGGAAGTTTCCGCTCACCTCATCGAATCCGTATTGGTACCACACATCGTGAATGATGTTGTTCCAATAGAAGAGGTTGGTGATGGACGCATCGCGGTAGGTGATGGGGGCATTGGCCAGGTTGATCGGAAAGTCAAAGTCCAGTGATGCACCACCATCAGGGCTGTAGCCGCTGCCGTTGTTGGCATCCGCGTCCTCCTGAGCCAGCACATTGTTACCACGGGTAATTGTGTACTCTGCGCCATTGGCGCCATTGGTATCGTGCCAGCCATAGGGTGAAGCGTTCGGGGCCAGGCTCCAGGGTGCATTGCGGATACTCCGAGCGCCGTGTATCGGGCTTTCCACGGGAGCGGGATACACGTTGTAGTCATTCGGTGCGGCAGGTATCGGCGCTTCGCCGGAACAGGTGGCCCCATGATCGTCGAAAGCGCATTCCGCTACCCAGTCGTTGCGCTCCAGTTCGTCGCCGGTGCGGGCATCCAGGCGCACATTCCACCAGTGATCGCCTTTCGGGCCGGCATAGTTTACGTTCCACACCAGGCGCACATCATCTCCGCTCCTCAGCCACATCAGTTCAACGAACGCTTCCTGACCACCGAAAGGTGCGCCGCTGAACCAGGTAGTATGGCGCACACCATCCACGCGCGTGATCGGTGGTGCCGCGAAACGATGACCATCAGCGATGAGCACACGTGTCAATGCGTCGGCCGGGGTGAACCCGGGCGTTGCATCAACGGCCTTTTTCGCAAGTCCGGCGGCAAGGCTTTGCCCCAGGTGGATGATGGAGCCATCGGGCCGCTGGTGCAGTGTGATCTCCGTATTGTACACATCGATCCCCATCCACTGCTGGCGGAACCATGTGTGGCGAACACCGTTGTGGGCATCCACGTAAGCATCGGCTAGGCGCATTTCACGCAGGTCCTCCAATGCTACACCGCGTGTAACGAGGTTATTCCGGACCAGCTCGGCAGCATCGGCCGGACGCTGTTGAGCCATCAGTTCAACGTTCGTGAGAAAGAGGAGGACGGGAAGAAGGATCCGAATGTGCATGGGTAAAAAAACGGTTACCGAAAGTACGTGCATGGGTCCCGCCACGGCATCGGCTCAAGACCAATGCGGACCACCACTTGGTATCCTACGGACGGCGCGATGCGGCGCGTAATTGTTCATATAGACAACTCACCTCGCGCACGCGGATGAACGTATCGCTGCCGCGGCATGGACCGTTCTTCACCAGGGGCAGGGAGAAGTAGCGGGGAAGTGCGAGTAGTGTTATCGTCCGCTCAACATCCCCCTCCCAACGCCGGGGGTCCATGTGGAGGTATTCGGCCAGTGATCGGGCGTCCATCACGTGCCCAGCACCCACACTGTAGGAAGCCACTACGAAGCGAAGGCGCTGCGTTGGGTCCGGCACTGTGGGCGCCCAGATACTATCAAGTTCGGCAAGGTACCGGGCCGAGGCCCGCAACTGTGCCTTGGCCATGTCACGTGGCACCTTCATGCGCTCTATGCGGTCCGCCTCTACTCCGCCATCCGGGGCGGTTCCCGTGTCGGAGGTGGCGTTCTGGAACGCGATGGCAGCCAATAACTCGCGGTCGTTCCCGGCCAGTGTGCCAATGAATGGCTCAACAGCGTATCGTGGGAGCTCGGCACCTTCATCAGAGGTACAGGGCACAGAGCCGAGCGCATCGCGTTGGGGGATATCGAAGCCATAGGCCATCATGAGCATGGATATGGCCTCCTTCTCCTTGGGGTCGTTGATACGTGTATCAAGTGCACGCAGCAACCTGCGGGAATTGGGCCGAACGGCGAAGACCATCGGCACCGGCTCGCCCACAGGCTCGCTGAAAGCCAGTTGTGGAAAGCTGCGTGCGAAATAGCTGGCACTGGCATCGCTCAGGATGGCGGCCTTCACGCGGCCAAGTGCCACGTTGATCACAGGGTTATCACCGAAGCGCGTGGTATCGGTGAAGATGGTGCGGGGTGAGCGGGCTTCGCTGCCATCGCTGCCTGGAAAGCGAAGGTTGGGTGGTGCAAATGGCGACCAGGCGCTCACCCAGGCCGTATCGGGCAAGGGATCGAAGCTGGCGGACAGCCCCAGCACACGATCCGTCCGCAACATGGCATAGACAGGCGAAACAAAGCGGTAGGGCATGGTGACAGATGCGCGTTTCGCGATGGGTCCTGTGCGGGCCAACTGGGCGGCGATCACATCACCAACGCCTCGCCGTAAAAGAGATAGCAGGCTGTCGTTTCGTTCCACCACCACAGCTTTGATGGGCACTTGCAGCTGCCTGGCCATCCGCTTCAACAATTCAAATTCCAGTCCGGTCTCTCCACCCTGCACGCGCGCATAGGTGAGGTGGTGCTCGATCACCAGCACGCGCAACGTATCCTTCATGATCGCATCCAGGTCGCGGTCCACCAATTCACCACCGGAGAGCATTCCACCGGCTTGTCGTGCATCCGGGCCGAGCACCATCACGGCAGTCGCAAGGATCAAGGCGGCCAGGACGCCAATGAAGAAACGCCGACGCGTCATAGGTGCGGGTCGTGCGATCTGCTTCATACCGCGAAGTAGGCAAAACGCGGAGAATCACCGCTCATGGTAATTGCTGTGTCCGTGTATTGTTCGGGGTGGTGCTGCCAACGTTCAAGAGGATCGGGTCGCGATCGTTTCCACTGCCGGTGTATTTCAAGGTGCCGTCCATGTTCACGTCGAGACGGCTGTACTGGTTCAGCAGCGTATTGTTCGGCGTTGTGCTGCCAACAGCGACCAGTATGGGATCGCGGTCGTTACCGGCGCCGGTGTACTTCAACGTCCCATCCCCCGTGGCATCACCGGCCCACATCAGCATCTTTGATCCTCCCTGCTTCTGCGCATTACTGCCGTAGGTGGCGGTGGCCGGGTTTGTGAAGTCGACGGCGGTGGTGGTGGAAGAAAGCGATACACCCGCAGCGGTCATCACGCCAAGGTGATCGCGGTGACGCACGGCTATGCAATAGCTCCCGGGCGCAGCATCGAACGCTATGGGCGATGCACCGTCGATGCCGACCACATCGCCATCGCGCTGCACCAGCGCGGTGCGAGTAGCCAGCACGGTGTAAGGGGAGGACGGTAGGCGTAGTTCCACCAGTATCCAATCGGTGATGGCGTTGTTCCCGCTCGGGGCCAGTACGCCGAAGGAGGCTGCCACGGAAGTACCGCCCGACGTGAGCGTATAGCCAAGTCCGGTGTAAGGCTCCATACCAGGGAGCAGGTTGCTGGCGCGCAATGCATCGGTCATGAGCTGGGCGGCCTGAACATAAGGACCTTCCAGCAATACCTTGGGGGAAACGAGGATGCGCTGGGCGCAAGGCGTTCCCGTGGTGTAAAGCAGCTGCACCTCTCCTGCCGTCAGTTCGCGGCGATGGAATGTCAAGTCGTCCAATGAACCGTGCAAAAAGAAGTTCGGCAAGTAGAATCCGCCGATGTACAAGGTTCGGTTAAGGTCAGTGATGCCACCTGCATGCGGTTCATAGTCCAAGAGCACACCATTCTTGTACACCTTCATGCTGTTGGAGGCGGCGCTGGAGGTCGCCACGTAATGCTCCCACTCCTGGTGCAGCGGGTAACCGGTGTAGTAGCAGCGGCCCGTGCCATCGTAGGTGCCGAAGGTCCAGGTGAAGTCGTTCGAGCCGGTATGGAAATAATGCGGGCTCACGAGCAAGCGGTCGCTGCCGATATCAGGCCAGGCCCAGACGATCAAGTTGCCTTTGCTTTCCAGCGCCTTCACCCAGAAGCTGATGCTGATCTCATTGCTTATGGCCCATGTGTTAAGGTCCGTGATGTCGATGCGGTCATCCACGCCATCAAAGGCGTAGGCAGCGTTTGGAACACCATAACGGTCCGTGGTGGGCAGCGGACCTACGAGGGTTCCGTTATGCCCGTTACCGGAAGCGTCGTTCGGCGAGTTGTTATAGGGATAGCAGGCAACGAGGCCATCGCTCAAACTATTGCCGGCCGTGGTGAAGCCAGCGACCGGTGAATAAGCTGACGTGTCTGTGCTGCAGTTCGTCTTCACCTGGAAGGAATAGCTGGTCCAAGGCGAAAGGCCTGAAAGCGGATAAGAAGTTCCGATAACGGCCGGAACAGTGGTCCAGCTCGGGGATCCCACCTGCTTCCACTGGAGTTTGTATGTGTTCGCACCAGCACTGAGCCCCCAGTTAAGCTGTGCCGATGTCGATGAGATATTCGATGTCGGTGCGATGAATACCGACCCGCAGGCCGCAGCCGTACAATTGATCACGCACGGAGCTGCGCTGATCGAGTTGAGGATCACGGCGAGCGGCTGCGGCCCGAAGCCGTTGTTGAAGTTGATGCCCACCGCGTTCAGGTGGCAATAGCTCATGATGGTGCCGCCGGAAGGAGGGATGGGACCCGTTGCGCAGGTGTTGCCCTCGGTATACCCCGCCGTGGGACCGCAACCATCGATCTGCGTGTTGTTGCCGTTCCATACGCAGGCGTGGGTATGGTTGGAACCCAGCAGATGGCCTTGCTCGTGCGTGACCACCTGCACGCTCCACGAGTAGGTGGGAATGTTCAGGTAGCTGGTGGTCACGTTGCTGTAGCACATCGAATTGTCGTTATCGATGTTGCACAGGCCGGCGAGGCTCGCCGCTCTCCCGCCGCCACCGGTGAGGCCGAGCAGGTGCGCCAGGTCGCCGTTGAAGGAGTTGCGGATGTTCTGGAAGTAGGTGAGCTGCTCCAGCATGGTGGTTCCGGTGTAGGGGCTGGCCACATCCCACACGTACACCTGGTTCAGCACAACGCTGATGCCATCGTTCAAGTAGAGTGCGGCGCTCTGGTTGAAGAGGGCAGTGACGTAGTTCACGGTGTTCACCAAGCTGCCCTTGGCCACATAGAGGTCGTTGTTCACCTCCCAGTAGAAGCGCACGCACTTCACCGAGCGCTCGCCTTCGTTCATGGTGAGTTGATCATGTGCGTATGGGTGCGGGTCTTCTTCGGTGTCGCAGACGAAGTGGAACTGGGCACGCAG
>JBKJNF010000235.1:0-3163 GCA_046596155.1 Flavobacteriales bacterium
CAACAACATGGCCTCGGGCCTCTACTTGGTGAACATCACCGCAGCCGACCCAACGGGGCAGGCGGGTGATGTGACCCGCACAGAGCGCCTGGTGATCCAGCACTAAGCGACAAACACCTCAAGGCAAAGCCCCCCGACACCTGTCGGGGGGCTTTTGCGTTCCATGCGCACCGCAATTACCACCACAACCAGGTTCCGAATTCGCCAACCCCTGCTGTGCTGAACGCGCGCTAATGCAGATCGCGCAGCTGTCGACCAACGCTGCGTGTGATGCCCAAGCCCGTACCCCGTCACTTTCCCGCAACTACTCCGACGCAGCACGTTCTGCGTGGAGCCATCCCCCGCGCGCACTTCGCACACGTTGCGTGACCGCGTGAAACGCTCCTACCCACCATCCTCCTTGCCAACCCTTTGCACGTGGATGTACCTTCGGCGTTGGCATCAACCCATGTTCATCCGTTCGCGACTTTATCATCTGTTCCTGTTCCTGGGACTTTGCCTCAATACACAGGCCCAATTGACCACGCTCTACACAGCGAGCGTATCCTCCACCACCTACACGCCCATTACCGGCGGTGTGGACCTGATCAGCGTAACCTTCGATGATGCGGTGCTGTACACGGAGATCCCCTCCTTCTTCTTCAATGGCAGCTATTACACGGCCATCAACGTATCCACCAATGGCTTCATCACCTTTGGTACAGCACCTAGCACCACACTTTACAACCCCATCGGGAACGCAGCCACCTATGCCGGTGCCATCAGCCCCTTCGGCAGCAACCTGAAGAACGCCACCACGGGCACGCCGGAGATCCGACTTCAGCTGGTGGGTGATGAAGTAGTGGTGCAATGGCAGGATATGATGCGCAACAACGGCGTGGCCGAGCGCTTCAGTTTTCAGGCGCGCCTCAACATCACCAACGGTGTCATCCGCTACGTGTACTCGGCCGTTGACGCCTTGGGCACGGCCACCACGCTGCAGCCGCAGGTGGGCTTGCGCGGCAGCACCAACGTGTTCGCTTCGCAGGTCAAGAATTTCACCGTGGGCACGGGCACTAACACCTGGGCGGCCCCGTCGGTGGGCACGGCCAACTCCTCCTCCATGCGCTTTACTTCCACCGCCCCGGCCAAGTCGCCGATCGGTGGGGAGACGTATACCTATACACCCGGCTGCCTTTCGCCAACGGCCAGCACGGTGACCACTTCTGAGTGCAGCACCAACAGCTACATGGTGCAGGTGAACATCACCGCGATGGGCACCGCCACAGCGGCGAACATCACCGCGACGCCGGGCGGCACCTTATACGCGAATGTGGGTATCGGTACCTATGCCTGTGGTCCGTTCACCTTGGGAACAGCAGAGACGATCAAGGTGGTGAACTCCACCAACGCGGGCTGCACCAATGTGCTCGGCGTGTTCAACCCGGCCACGGTGTGCGGCTCCACGGTGAACGGCACGTGCATCGCCGATCCCTTCCTGACCATACCTGATAACGGGTGTTCCACGGGCGAGGACCTGCAGGTGACGATCCCCATCAGCGGCCTGAACACGACCTTGGGAAGCGGCCCGGGCCAGACCTTCTTCCAGTCGTTCGAGTTCATTATTTCACACACCTATCGCGGCGACATACAGCTGCGGCTGACATCGCCTTCGGGACAGACGCGCGACCTGTTGGTGAACGAACCATCCGTGAATGCATCGGGCAGCAACTTCGGCAATCCGAACGCTTGCCCCGGTGTCACCATCGCGTTGCGCGATGCGAACGCCCAGCCGCTCTCGAGCCTGAGCCCGGATGTGAGCAATGTGGCGGGCTTTTTTCTGCCGGAGCAACCGTTGTCGGGCTTTACCGGAAATGCGAATGGGAACTGGATCCTGCGGATCTGCGATAGTTCGCCGGAGGATATCGGCACGTTGCGCTTTGCGCGCTTGCGTTTGCAGAAGGTGGATTGCGCGGGTGTGATCAACGGCACCGCGCTACCGGGTTCAGCCTGCGACGATGGCAACCCCAACACCAGTGGTGATGTGTACAACGCGAACTGCACGTGTACCGGCACGCCCACGAATGTTACGCTGGCGCTCAAGGGCCTGTTGGAAGGACCGTACAACGCCGGTGCTGGACTGATGCACGATAGTCTGCGCACCCGCTCCTTGATCCCGGCCACAGAACCCTACACCGCGCTGGGCTTCGCACAAGTAGGTGGCGGTGGCGAGACCGTTGCTCCTGCGGTGCTGACCACCACCGGTGCCAACGCGATCGTGGATTGGGTGATGGTGGAATTGCGCAGCGCTGCGAACAACACTGTGCTACAACGCACGCGGTGCGCTTTGATCCAACGCGATGGAGATGTAGTGGATGTGGATGGCAGCTCGCCGTTGGCCTTCAGCATCGCACCGGGGAATTATTTCGTTACGCTACGCCATCGCAATCACCTGGGCATCATGACCAGCACGGCCGTGGCTTTGACCGCATCGCCTTTGGCGCTGGACCTGAGTTCACCGGCGACCAGCGTGTTCGGCACCAATGCGCGCAAGTCCGTGGGAAGCGTTGAAGTCATGTGGGCCGGTAATGTGTTGCGCAATACCTCCCTGGGATACACCGGGGCCAACAACGACCGCGACCCGATCTTGGTGCAAGTGGGCAGCACCACGCCGAACAACACGGTGCCCGGTTATTTCCAAGGCGATGTGAACCTCGATGGCCGTGTGAGCTACACGGGCGCCGCCAACGACCGCGATCCCATTCTGGTGAACGTGGGCAGCACCACGCCGAACAACCTGCGGACGGAGCAGTTGCCCTGACAACCAAGTTTCCCCCCTCCTCTCGGAAGAGGGGCGATCGCTGGCAGGTACGGCCAGCGATGGGCGTTTCTTCCCGACGCGTCGGGGGTGGTGACAACCAAGTTTCCCCCCTCCTCTTGGAGGAGGGGATGTCGGCGAAGCCGACTGGGGTGGTGACGAAACTCTGAAGCAGCCAAAGCATGCAGTTACCCCGGGACCACCCCGGCCTACGGCCACCCCTCCTATCCCCTCCGTTCCTCCGGGGCAGGAGGGGGAAACAACTTGGTTTCTCCCCTCCTCCCCGAGGAGGGGATGTCGGCGGAGCCGACTGGGGTGGTGACGAAACTCTGAAGCAGCCAAAGCATGCAGTTACCCCGGGACCAC
>JBKJNF010000246.1:0-30425 GCA_046596155.1 Flavobacteriales bacterium
GGCCCTGAACCACACGAACATCACGCCAACGAGTGAAAGCACGCTCAGTACGAACCAGGGCCGCTCGAGGATCTTGGCCGTGTTCGCCACGAAGTAGATGCCTTCCACACCATAGAACACCGCTACGACCGGTAGCGCTAGCCAGAGCGGCCAGCGGCGAACGAAATGGAGGTACCCGTACATCAAAGTGGTGGTCATGATCATAGCGATGGTGATGAAGAAGCCGTAGGCCGCTTCCATCGCCGTGCTTTTCTGGAACCAGAGCATCACGGCAACGCACCCCACCCACAAAAGCCAATTGACACTGGGGATGTAGATCTGTCCGCGGACCTCCGTAGGGAACTTCACACGGACGCGAGGCCAGAAGTTCAGTTGGATGGCTTCACTGATCAACGTGAAGGAACCGCTGATCAACGCCTGACTGGCGATGATCGCCGCCGCGGTGGCGATGATGACGCCGACCAGCAGGAACCAATGGGGCATCAGTTCATAGAACGGATTGCGTTCCCCAAGGGTCGGTTCTCCCTGCGTGAGCAACCAGGCACCCTGGCCCATGTAATTGATCACCAGTGCGGTCTTCACGTAGATCCAGCTCACCTGGATGTTCTGCCGCCCGCAGTGGCCCAGATCGCTGTAGAGCGCTTCCGCTCCCGTCGTGCACAGGAATACCGCCCCCAGCAACCAGAAACCTTTCGGATAGTGGAGCAACAGATCGACCGCATAGTACGGACTTAAGCAGTGGAGCACATGCGGGAAATGCACGATACTGGCCAGGCCGAGCACCAGCAGCATACTGAACCATACGAGCATCATCGGACCAAATGCATACCCGACCACCTTCGTGCCGAAGCGCTGGAAAAAGAAGAGGCAGGAGAGAATGATGATGATGATCGTTACGGTGAGCTTGTTCCCGGGTTCAATGATGTTGGCGAATGCCTTCACTCCGCCCAGTCCTTCTACGGCGGAACCCACGGAGATCGGCGGTGTGATGATGCCGTCGGCCAGCAACGTGGCGGCTCCTAGGATGGTGGGCAAATACACCCATTTACCGTAGCGGCGCACCAAGGCGTACAGCGAGAAGATGCCGCCCTCACCACGGTTGTCCGCGTGCAACGTCAACAGCACATACTTGAACGTGGTCTGCAACGTCAATGTCCAGAATATGCAGCTGATGCCGCCGAACACGAGTTGTTCCGTGATCGGCCGATCACCAATGATCGCCTTGAACACGTATAACGGTGACGTACCGATGTCGCCGTAGATGATCCCCAGGGTCACCAACAAACCCGCCCAGGATAGGGGATGTGACTGTCTGCTCATCATTTATATAGGCAACGGCCAAGGCGAGGAACCGAGCGCAAGTGTGAAAAAGGGGTTGGCTGTCCGTGGAAGTACCCGGGGTGGGTCTCTTGGCAGGGCGAATTAACACGATCGACCGGGATCGGGATACATGAATCGGATGAATGGTCATCAGAATTGTGTGGTGGACCGGTGATCGGGCGGGGGAACAAGGGTCCATTTCGCCGCCGGAACAGGTCCCTGGTCTCTAGCTTCGCGGCACACACATTTGTCTATGAGCCGAATAAGGATCTCCATTGTTCATGTGGTGTTGCTCGCCCTGCTATGTCCCCTCGGTGTGCAGGCCAGCGATGGCGATGCCGGGCCGGATCAGTACATCTGCGCCACACAAACGATCCTCGCGGCCAGTGTGCTGACCCAGGGCGAAACCGGCACGTGGGCGGTGGTCGCCGGCACAGCCACCTTCTTGCCTCTCAACAGCCCTGGATCTTTCGTGACCGGTTTGGCCGTGGGCGAGAACACCCTGCAATGGACGGTGTTCCTCAACGGATCTCCGGTATCCTCGGACCAGGTCACCATCACGGTGTACGACCCGTCCGCAGCCCCAGCCAATGCCGGCCCGGACGTGACGATCTGCATCGATCAACCGAGCACCCTGTTGCAAGCCGCGCCAGTTGCCTTACCAGTGTTGGGGAACTGGACCGTGACCTCTGGCAATGCCACCATCGCCTCGCCCAGTCAAGCGCAAACGATGGTCACCTGCTCTGGGCTTGGACCGGTGTCGCTGTTGTGGACCGTGTTCAACGGCCCGTGCGGCGAAAGCAGTGATCCGTTAGTGATCCATGTGGAGGATTGCCAAACGGGTGTGGGCCAGCATGCGGCGCAGGACGCTGTGTTGCGCCTCGATGCAGGCGCACGCATGGTGAACATTACAGGCGCCGTAACAGGGACTCGGGCGTTACTGATGGATGCTGTGGGGAAACGGCTTGCCGTGTTCAGCGTTGGAGCAGCAGGCGATCTTCAGGTATCCCTTGCGGCACTGCCTGGCGGATGGTATGCCCTACGACTTGAATGCCATAGCAGTTCCCAGCTGCTGCGGTTCCTGGTGGCGGAGTGATCACCAGCCGCTCACGGGCAGCCTTCGCGCAACCGCCACACGGCCGTTCATGGTCGCCGTTGACGCATCGTGCCCACCAGCAAAGCTCAGCAGCGCACCCATGGCATCTTCACCGTAAGCACCGTCGTAAGTGTCGGCACGCGGTATACATCCTCGGTTCTATGACTCCAGCCGATCCGTTCCAATAGATGCGCCTTCGGATCGGGTTGTTTCAGAACACGTTTCCATTCCTTGCTCTGGTTGAACCAGCTCCGAACATCCTGTGCGGCCCCTCAGTAAAGGTTCTTGTTCGGGTCTTGCCCATTGCCCCAGGCGGTAGGCACTTTGACGATCCCCTCGTCAACATTGTCGCACAAGGCCACCAACAGCTGGATCACGTGCTGGGCTTGGGATTCCCAAGGAACTGTGGCCAGGAGGATCATCAGGCGATCCGAAGGAATGGATGGTACCTTGCACGCCAGGCCAAAATGCACATTCTCGAAGTTCGTAACTCCGCATACTCGGGCGATCAAACCATGGCGATCTGGAATGGTCAGACCGTGCTGGTCAGATGAACGGCAATTTTCTCAGGATCCCTCCACATCTCATGTTAACCCCTAACAAACTCGCACATTCCTGATGCGCGCATTCACCCTCGCTCTCGCCGCTGTTGTGCTCAACCTAGCACACGCCCAGACCGTGGGTGTAGTGGATATCAGCCCTGGTCACAGCGAGGGCTATGTGCTCTTCGCGCCGATCCCTTCCACCACCACGTACCTTATCGACAAGTGCGGACATCAGGTGCACACATGGCCAAGTGCTTACAGACCGGGCCAGGCCGTGTATCTCCTCAATGATGGTTCGCTGATGCGCACAGGCAACCTACCGAACAGCACCTTCAACGGTGGGGGACGCGGTGGTCAGTTGGAACAGATCGCGTGGGATGGCACCCTGCTTTGGAGCTACCAGATCAGCGATGCATTGCAATGTGCCCACCATGATATCCATGTGATGCCCAATGGCCATGTGTTGGTCATCACTTGGGAGAAGCACAGCATCGCAGAGGCCGCAGCGGCCGGGCGTAACCCAGCCTTGACCGGCACCTCCCTTTGGTCAGAGAAGATCGTGGAACTTGAGCCTGTGGCCGAACACGAGGCCAACATAGTTTGGGAATGGCGCTTGTGGGACCATCTGGTACAGGACTTCGACAACACCAAGCCCGGTTTTGGTGTGGTGGCCGACCATCCTGAACTGATGGACCTGAACTTCGTGAAGCTGCCCGTGACCGCGGATTGGATCCACGCCAACGCGATCGACTACAACGCGGAGCTTGATCAGATCGTGCTAAGCGCACACAACATCAACGAACTGTGGGTGATCGATCATTCCACTACCGCGACCGAGGCTGCCTCCCATACTGGCGGAGCACTAGGGCACGGCGGCGATCTGCTCTATCGTTGGGGCAACCCGCGGGCCTATGGTCGAGGTACTCAGGCGGAACAGGTGTTCTACGGCCAGCACAACGTACAATGGATCGATGCCGGACTTCCAGATGCTGGTCACCTGCTCGTCTTCAACAATGGACTCGGCCGCCCCGGTGGGGCCTACTCCTCCATCGATATCATCATTCCTCCAGTGGATAGCAACGGCGATTATCCGATCGCTGGTTCAGCCTCCTTTGAGCCTGCAGGACTCGCATTCACATGGACAGCGGACGTGCCCACCAGCTTTTATGCTTTGAACATATCCGGTGTGCAAGCCTTGGCCAATGGTGGCTTCATGGCTTGCAATGGACCTGCGGGAACTTTCATCGAACTTGATCCTAACGGCGATGTGGTATGGCGCTATGTGAGCCCCGTGGACATCAATGGCGCATTGACGCAAGGTGAAGTCGCCACGGGCAACACGGTGTTCCGTTCCACCTTCATCGCCCCGGACCATCCGGGATTGCAGGGACATGATCTTACGCCCGGCGCGCCTATCGAGATCCAACCCAACCCCGATCCCTGCATCATCCTTTCATCCAGCGACGTCAACAGCCCAATGGAGCTGGGCCTTTATCCTGTTCCTGCGAACACCACTGTACTGCTTCCCCTCGCGATTGGCGTGAGCACGGTGATGATCTTGGATGCGCAGGGCCGTGTGGCCATGATCCGCCGGCTCGTTGGGACCGATGCGCCAAGTGCAGTTGACATTTCAGCGTTAATGAACGGCACCTACTTGGTGCAGGTGGATCAGGGCGAGAGGAAGTGGTGCGCTCGGCTGGTGGTCGTGCATTGAACGGTTCAGTGCGGCGGCAGGGACACCTGCTTTTCCTGCACGGGTTGCAGCCTGCCGTCCTTCATGCCCCAGATCACCCACCGCTCGTGATCGCCCTCCGTAAATTTCTCCATGTTGCTCACCATGGTCAACACACCCGCTTGGAATTTGTACGCACTGCCTCCGCGATGGCCGGGTCCAGCAGACCACTGTGAACTCACCATTTGTCGCTCGTAGTCGAACATCGGTTCCTGGATGCTGTCCAGCACGCGCGAGACCGTGAAGCCGTTCAGGCCTCGGTCATAAAGCCAATAGTCGTAGTGTGGGTTCGTGAGGTCCGCCGCTGGGCGCATGATGCGGAACTCCTTCACCCCATCGAAGTTGAAGTCCGCTAATTCCACCGCTTGAAAATGCCCATCGGGCATGGGGCAGGGGACTAGCTGCGCTTCGAGGATCAGATGTTGGACGATCTCCCTGTTCCCCTTCACGCTCATATTCACCGCATCCACCTGGCACATCGCACCCAAGCGCATGTCCATGTGGGTGCTTACGAGGAATCGAATGTCATGCAGGCTGTCCGTGAAGAGGTAGCTCTCACTAGGCTGTTGTGCGTCCGTGAGGGTCGCATTGGTGGAGATGGGGCCCGGACCCATGCACGCCATGAAAAGGGTCACAGGCATGGGGATAAGGATCGAGCCGGACATCATGGTCGCAAAATAGGCAGAGCCCCCATCGGGAGCTCTGCACGATCTATTTCGACCGGTCGTTCAGCGCACATCATTCACCTCAACACCCGGGAACTTGCTCTTGTCGAAGATGAACACACTGTCATAAAGATCAACGTTCGGCGTGAACTTCTTCAACGTATAGGTCACTTCATTGCCGTCCTTGTACAGCACCTTCACTATGCGGGCCTCCACCTTCGCCTTGTCCACCGAAATGATCACGGTGTGGTAAGGCTTCTTGCCGGGCTCTAGCGGGAAGAGTTTGATCACCTGCACCACTATGCCATCAGCGTCCTTCTTCTCTTCTACGAAAAGGCTCTTGAAGCCCTGCTCATAGATGCTGAAAAGTTTGCTTGGGTCCAGCTCCTTGTCCATGTCCGCCGGGTCGCTGATGGTGACCTCGTTACTCTTCTTGCTATAGGTATAGATGGCCTTACCGTCGTTGATCACGGTATTGTCCGTGAGCGTAAGGTGGAAGAGCTTGCCCTTCACCTTCACGTTACCCTCCTGCTTCACGTTGAGCTTGCTGGCCGTGTTCACTAGGGTACTGCTGAAGTCAGCTTCGAAGCTGGTGTAGGCGCGGCTCTTGGCGATGAGCTTGTCCACAATGGCCTTGCTCTTCGGATCGTCCTGTGCGTGGCCCAGGGTGCAAAGGAGAAGTGCGGGGAGAAGGAGAAGATGCTTGAACATGGAGGATCGCAGGTTGTGGCGTTGGGGATGGGCAAAAATAGCCTCCCTGTTGTTGGCAAGGCCCGTGCCATTTCCTTCGGAACGGGTTAGCGGGATGGAATGCGTTGCGGATCAGGCTGCTTTGGCCACCGCCTTCTTCATGGGAGCGGTCTTACGGGGCTTCTTCCACTTGAGCATGGTGCCCTTGCAGTTGGGCGAGCCGCAGTGACAGGCCCAAGCTTTCAGCTCGGCCTTGGTGGGTGGCTCGGCCAGCTTGATGCCGTAGTCATACGTGATCTCCTCGCCGGCCTTGATGTTGCGCTTGGCCTCGATGATCACCTGATCCTTCGTCCGGTCCTTGCCCTTGGCCGTATGCACAAAGGCCACGCCGTTCGGCTCGCATCCCGTGTTGATCCATTTCGCATCATTCGCGTCCTGGTTGGCGTCGATCACCCAGTCTTTGTTCAGGATGAAAAGGAAGGTGTGGCCTGTCTCCAGATCCGACGAGTGACGCTCATCGGCTTCCTCGTGGGTGATCAGCTTGCCCTTGTATTCCATGATGGGCTCGCCCTTCTTGATGTCCGCAATGGCAAAGACCCCGTTACCGTGGATCTTCGAACGACGCATGATGACCTTGCTTTTCATAGGTTGCTTTCGGGCCGCGAAGTTGCATGAATGGAACCACAGATGGACATAGGTCCTATAAATGTGATCCGTGAACCGGTCGGGCAGGCTCAGAAATAGGCTGTGCACACGATCACTGCGGTGATCACGCAGATCAGGTCCACCAGCAACATCACCCCAAGTGTGTAGCGGCTGTTCTTCACGTTCACGCTGCCGAAATACAAAGCCACTACATAGAACGTGGTCTCCGCGGCGCCTTGGAATAGGCAGGAGAGTTGACCGGTGAGGCTATCCGGGCCATAGGTCTTCATGGCATCCAGCATGAAACCGCGCGATCCGCCGGCGCTGAAGGGACGCATCAAGGCCACCGGGATCGCATCGATCACCTGCTTGTCCACGTGCAGTACGGACATCATAGCGGATATCCCGTCCATTACAATGTTCATCAGCCCACTGTTCCGGAAGATGCTCAACGCGGCGAGCATCGCGATCATGTACGGCAGCACGCGCAGGCCCGTGGTGAAGCCGTCCTTCGCCCCGTGGATGAACGAATCGAACATGTTGGTGCCCTTCGCCGTGAAGTACTTCTCGAAGAGGAAGGCGTAGCCCACGATCAGTGCAATGATGGTGAGGAGCATGCCGTTGCTCAGGTTGTCCGTGAAGTGGAACTTCTGGACGCCACTGAGCTGCGTGATGTAGGCCATCAAGCCACCGATGATGCCGCTGATCAATAGCACGAACAACATCACCGGCAGATTGAACAGATTGATCCGCTGCCTGAAGCCCACGATGAACATGGCCGACAGCGTTCCAACGAATGACGTAATGATCGTGGGGATCATGATGTCCGCCGGATTCGCCGCACCCTGCGCCGCACGGTAGCCGATGATGCTCGTGGGCAGCAACGTTAGGCCCGCGGCATGCAGGCACAGGAACATGATCTGGCTATTGGAGGCCTTGTCCTTCGTGGGGTTGCTCTCCTGCATGCTCTCCATCGCCTTCAGGCCGAAGGGTGTGGCCGCACTGTCCAATCCCAGAAAGTTCGCCGCAAAGTTCAAGGTCATGAAGCCATAGGCCGGATGCTGGTGCGGCAGGTCGGGGAAGATCCTGCGGAAGACGGGCGAGAGGAAGTGCGCCAGCTTTTCCATGGCCCGCGAATCCACCAGCAGGTTCAGTAGTCCACAGAAGAAGGTGAGGTAACCGATCAAGGGCAACCACAGATCAGTGATCGTGCCGCGACATGTCTGGAAGAGCCCATCAGCGGATTGCTTGCCGATGCTGCCACGTACTGTACCACTCTCGCTTAGCGTGTACGTGATGTCCCGTCCGGTCGCGTCACGCATTTCTACGCTGCCGGTCTTCGACCCCCGGATCTCCACGAGCAACATGGCTCCCATGGCGGTCGTGCTATCAAGCTCGGCAACCACGATGGCATCACCCTGCTTGCCGTTCACCAATGCACCCAATGTGTACTGACGGCCCATGGCCAGCATGCTGAGCACGTACGCGATGCTGAGCAGAAGGATGAAGGTCCAGAAACGGCTGAGGGCCATGCAGCGAAGTAGGGGAGGCCCGGTCTTGGAGCGACCTACTCGGTGGACCACTGGCGAACAGGGCGCTGTGGACGGAGAACTTGCCGCGTTCAAAGACCGCTGCGAACGCTAGGCATCCCGCGTTGCGCTCAGCGCATACACCATGGGCAACTTGCCTTCCATGCCCTTGATGCGGAACATTCCGTCCTCCCCACGCACCGTGTTCGCGAAACAATCGTGCGGTGATGCATCCAGTTCCGTGAACCGGTCGATGCATAGGCCTGCGCTCAGCAATGCGCTCAGCACTTCCCCCAGGTCATGGTTCCAGCCATACGAGGTCAGCTTGATCGCTGCGCCCCGGTCCGCGTATGTGCCTTGTTGCTCCTCTACAATGGTCTCCCGGTTGAAGTAGGAGTACTGCACATGCGTGAAGGCGTTGTCGAACATCCAAAGCGCCGGATGGAACTCCACGAACACAAAGCGGCCGCCAGGCTTCAGGTAGCGCGCAATGTTCGCAGCCCACGGTTGCACATCTGGCAACCAGCCGATCGTGCCGTAGCTCGTGTACACAATGTCGAACAGGCCGTCCAGTTCAGGTCGATGGTCCACTACGTTCGAGAGCACCCAGTCGGCCTGCAGGCTGCAGCGCTCCGCTAATGCGCGTGCTTCGGCCAGTGCTGCGTCGGAGATATCGAGGCCAGTGACCTTCGCTCCCCTCCGCGCCAGCGAAAGCGTGTCCTGCCCGAAATGGCATTGCAGGTGCAGGATCCGCTTGCCGTGTACGTCGCCCAACAGTTCTAGTTCGATCGCGTTGAGCGAGTTGCGGCCCGCCATGAAAGCGTCCAGATCGTACATCCGCGATGTAAGGTGATACGGCACACGGCCGTTCCAAAGCGCTTTGTTGGCATCGAAGGCCGCTTGATGGGACATGTGTTATTGACCTGAGGCTGGAGCCTGTCCAGCCAAGCTGGCGTTCAACAATTCCACATACTTCAATAAGGTGGCGTCCCTTTCGTGGTCGGCTTCCGCATTGAACGCCGCGAGCAACTCCGGTTTTCCTCTGTCCTTGAACCGGGCGATCAAGTACTCCGCGGTCAGTTCCCGGCTATTCCCCGTCTTCATGCTGAGGATGTATAAATAGCGCTTGCCCGCAGCGATCGCTCCACCAATAGCACCGCCCAAAACGGCATATCCCGCGGCCTGGTGGCCTGTCATGGCGGCACGGAACACAAGAAATTCACCCCGGTTCAACACCAAACTGTACCAAGGACCCAGTTCGTGATGGACACAATTCAAGAAGAGCGAATCGTTTTGTACAAAGGCGTAGACCTCGCGCTTGAGGACCTTCTTTTCCAAGCTATCCCCGATATCCGCGAGTCGATAGTCATTCCCTCCGGACATTGCGATATCGCCGGATGTTCTACGCGTAATGTCAAGTGTAGCTTGCCGTGCAGGTTGCCGGTCCCTCAGTTGGTCAATGGTCAGATAGATACCTGCGGGGAACGGGACCGGCTGTGATCGTGCTCGCGCGATCAAGATGGTCGTTCCAATTGCTATGAACACTGAACGTGCGTATCTCATGTTCTGTGGTGACCGAGTGATCGATCGTAAGGCTAACAATCAAAACTACGGATCTGTCTGTATTAGGCGCTGACCTTTGATGATCGTTCAACCTGTTCATGGCCTTGAAGAACGGAGAAGCGCGAAATGCGCTCGACGACGGCCGCTTGAACGCGGCAATTCACAGAGGTGATGAGAACCATTCCCGTCGCCGTTCTGAGTCCGAGCACGGGGGCGGTTTAGGCGTGACCCCGAGTGGACCCGGTCGAATTGTCAACCAGGACACTTAAGTTCCTGTTAGCGAGCTAGGCCTATCGCATCCGCTTTCGTCCAGTTCATGAATGTTCCACCGCTCAGTTTGTATACCCCGTTGGAAGTTCCGATCCACAGTTGCCCGCTTTCATCTTCCAGTAGGCTCTGCACCACCCGAATGCCTGCACCCTCCTTGTCTCCATAGCATGTGAATGTTGTTCCATCATAGCTGCATAGTCCAATTCTGGAGACCGCGATCCAGATGATCCCACCAGAGTCCTGGTAAAGCGTCCAGACGTCGTCACCCTTCAACTCGTTCCGGCCATATGTCATGAAGGTGCTACCATCGTATTTGCACAGCCCTCCGTGGCGTGTGCCGAACCACAGATCTCCGGATCGGTCCTCCATGATCGTCTGAACGAAATTGTCGCAGAGACCTTCCTTCTGCGACAAGTTGATCAAGGTCTTGCCGTCATAGCGATACGCTCCACCGCCGTTGGAGGCGAACCAGATGTTCCCCGCCTTGTCCTGGATGATCGCGTTGATCTGCTTCGGGTACTTGTAGTAAGGGAACTTTGATAGGTCCGTTGCCGGAATATGGAAGGAGGTTATCGTCTTGCCATCGAAGCGCGAAACGCCCTCCTCCGTGCCTAACCACATGCCGCCCGAACGGTCAAGCAGCAGGCTCCAGACCTGATCACTGGCCAAGCCTTCCTTCGTGGTGTAGCTGTTGAATTTTGTTCCGTCGTAACGCGAAACGCCGCCGCCCGTTGCGAACCACATATCCCCCCGCGCATCCTGTGCCATGGCACTCACCCAATTGCCGCTCAACCCATCGGCCGTGGTGAAGTAGGTGAGCGATCGGCCATCGTAGCGACACACCCCGTCGCTTGTGGTCGCGAACCACATGTTGCCCTCGCGGTCCTGGAAAATGCGGCGGATGTACTGGCTGATCTGTTCGGTGGCCGTGGGCGGATCTGAAAGGCGGGCAGCGAAGGTGGCGCTATCGGGTTCGGTGATTGTTGGGCCAGTCGTGTGCTCCTTGGTTTCAGGTGTCTTGCCCGGTTCCGAGCAGGAAGACATGGACAGCAACGCCATTAGCAGGAAATGGTACGGCAAGCCGTGGAGGCTTTCGGATCGGAACGAGTTGCTTATGTACATGTGGTGCCAAACCTACGTGGGGCCGCTTTTGTACTTCTGTTCAAGAAGGGTCACCCGAACACGGATGTGCGCACAGGCAGGGTAGGGGACCCTGCAGCTTCCCGCAGCTCAATATCCCCCTATCCCCGGCCCTGAACCCTCGGGAGCCCCCGCGTTCAAATGCGCATACAACGCCGTCTCGTTCGGGATCAATACGCGTCGCGCCTTCGAACCTTCGAAGCCACCGAGGATGCCTGCTGCTTCCAACTCTGTTCAAGCAGTGGCACCGTCTTCGGGACCCTGCGTTCTTTACTGTGTTCAAGCAGGGTCACCGTCTTCGGGACCCTGCGTTCTTTACCTTCACCATATGGCCGTTCGTACAAACCATTGGAAAGAAGGCGGCGTGTTCTTCTGCACGTTCACCTGTTTCCAGTGGTTGCCGCTCATTGACCGTGTGCGGATGTACGAATGGGTCCACGACTGGTTCAAGCGGTTACATGCGGAAGGCGCTCGACTGGTCGGCTATGTGATCATGCCGAACCACCTGCACCTGCTGTTGCTTGTGCAGGAAGGGCGGTCGATCAATAGGATCCTCGCAGAAGGGAAGAGGTTCATGGCCTATGAGATACGCAAGCGACTGGTCGAAGGCGGGCATCTCGGCATGCTTGCGATCATGGCGGATGGTGTTCGGCCGGGAGATACCAGCCGTGGACAGAACTACCGCGTGTTCGAGACATCTTCGGACATCAAGGAGTGCTGGAGTGAAAAGTTCCTTCACCAGAAACTGAACTACATCCACAACAACCCGGTCAGCGGCAAATGGTCCTTGGTGGATGATCCCGCGAAGTACAAGTATTCAAGTGCAGGGTACTACATGCTCGGTACCGAGCCGACGGTGCCGCTGATGCACATGGGGGAGTTGGTGTGAGGCGGGAGCCGCAGGGTCCGCTGAGCACCGGAGGTATGTGTGGGCGTGACCCTGCATGGACTCAAGGGTCCACGCAGCGGTCACCCAAACAAGGATGTGCGTTCAAGCAGGGTAGGGGACCCTGCAGCTTCCCGCATCTCAATATCCCCCCATCCCCGGCCCTGAACCCACGGCAGCCCCCGCGTTCAAGTGCGCATGCAACGCCGCCTCGTTCGCGATCAATACGCGCCGCGCCTTCGAACCTTCGAAGCCACCGAGGATGCCTGCCGCTTCCAGCTGATCTACAATGCGGCCCGCGCGATTGTAGCCAAGCTTGAGCTTGCGTTGGATCATGCTCGTTGAGCCTTGCTGCGTTTGAACTACGATGCGGGCGGCCTCTTCGAACATGCTGTCGCGATCGCTTTCGTCCACATCGCCGCCGCCTTCGCCTTCTTCCGTGGGCACTTCCGGCAGGATCAGCGCATCGGGGTAGCCGCGCTGGTTGCCGATGAACTCGGTGATGCGCTCCACCTCCGGCGTGTCCACGAAGGCGCACTGGATGCGGATCAGGTCGTTGCCCGTGCTCAGGAGCATGTCGCCGCGACCGATCAGCTGATCCGCACCGCCGGTGTCCAGGATGGTGCGGCTGTCGATCTTGCTCGTAACACGAAAGGCGATCCGCGCCGGAAAGTTGGCCTTGATCGTTCCGGTGATGATGTTCACACTGGGGCGCTGCGTGGCGATGATGAGGTGGATGCCAATGGCGCGGGCGAGCTGTGCCAAGCGGGCGATCGGTGTTTCCACTTCGCGCCCGGCCGTCATTATTAGGTCGGCGAACTCGTCCACCACCAATACGATGTAGGGGAGGAAACGGTGGCCTTTCTCAGGGTTCAGGCGGCGGCCGATGAACTTCGCGTTGTACTCCTTGATATTCCGCACCTGCGCCTCCTTCAGCAGCTCGTAGCGATCGTCCATCTCGATGCACAGGCTGTTCAGCGTAGCTACCACTTTCTTGGTATCCGTTATGATGGCCTCCCCCTCGCCGGGCAGCTTCGCCAGGAAGTGCCGCTCGATCTTGTTGAAGAGGGTGAGCTCCACCTTCTTCGGATCCACCAACACGAACTTGATCTGGCTCGGGTGCTTCTTGTAGAGCAGTGATACAAGGATCGCGTTCAAGCCCACCGACTTGCCTTGGCCCGTGGCACCCGCCATCAGCAAGTGCGGCATCTTGGTAAGGTCGGTGACGAAGGTCTCGTTGGTGATGGTCTTGCCAAGCACGATGGGCAGGTCCATGGTGGTGTTCTGGAATTTCTCGCTGGCGATCACCGCGCGCATGCCCACCACTTGTGGCTTGCTGTTGGGCACTTCGATGCCAATGGTGCCTTTTCCAGGGATCGGTGCGATAATGCGGATGCCCAATGCCGCCAGGCTCAATGCGATGTCGTCCTCCAGGTTCTTGATCTTGCTGATGCGTACACCCGCCTGCGGGATGATCTCGTAGAGCGTGACGGTGGGCCCGATGGTCGCTTTGATCTTGTCGATGCCGATGTTGTAGTGGGAGAGGGTCTCCACGATGCGGTTCTTGTTCGCCTCGAGTTCCTCCTTTGTCACGGTGAGCTCGCCCGTGCCATGGTCCACCAGCAGGTCAATGCTGGGCAGCTCGTAGCTGGCGAGGTCCAACTTCGGGTCGTACTCACCGAACTCCTGCAGCTTTCGCTCGATCTCAGCTTCGCTGAGCACTTCATCCGCAGCGGGCGCCTGCACGCTCATGCCACCCACGTTCATCGGAATGGCCGGAATGATCGGGTCGATGGGGGCGCTGTCCGCGAGTGTACCAACAGTCTCCAGTTCCAAGGGAACGTCCTCTTCGTCACCTTCCACTTCCTCCTCTTCGTTAGTTCCCAATTCCAATTCCACGGCCTCATTCTCTTCGTCGATCGCTTCTTCCATCACAGGTGCCTCCACCTCCATGATCAATTCCTGCACGGGTACGGTGGCCAACGCAGGGGCCGGTTCGCGCACTTTGTTCGGCTTCGACCAACCCTCCGCATCTTCAGCCACGTCGTCCAACGCAACGGATCCCTGATCCGCCAATTCCTTTTTCGCGAACAATGCGTGCACCCAGTCGAATGAAGGATTGAAAGTGAACACACCGAAGGCAGTGGCACTGAAGAGGATCAACGCACCGGCCCCAAAGGAACCAAGCCATGCACTGAGGTGCGCGTTGATCGAGTAGCCGATGCCACCACCGAGGAACATCCACTCGCTCTTCGCGAAGAAGAAGCCCATTAACGTGGGTATCCAGAACAGGCCCATCAACGACCAGCGGAAGGTCTTGTTGCGCGGCATGAGCCACGTGCCCAGCATCGAACGCACCCCGCCGAGGAAGCTCCATAGCACACCAACGAACGCCGCGACACCGAACCATCGGTATATGAACTGATGGCTGATAAGCGCACCAAGCTTGCCCAACCAATTGTCCACATGCACCGAAGGGCTGAAGACCTGGCCCCACGGACGGCTCATCAGATCTTGATCGATGCGCCAGGTGAACAAATAGCTCGTGAACGCCACAAGCAGGTACAGCGACGAAAGCACCAAAAAGAGGCCGCTCACCTTGTGCACACGTTCATCGCCCAGAAAGGCTTTGAAACGAGCAATGCGACCCTCGGAAGGGACTTCCTTTTTCTTTCTGGGCTTGCGCTCCTTTACGGGGGCGAGTTCCTCAGCGATGTCCTCCTCGCGAAGGCGGTTCTGTTTATCGGTGGCCACGGTGAAAAAGGGTTGCGCCCGCGGTGGCGGGCACAGCGAAACTACCGGGGTGGCACCGGGCCGCAGGCCGCTTGGGGGATCCTGTTATCAACGATCACGTGTGGCCTTTTAGCGCCTTGCTAATGGATCCCCTGGGGTCGGCCCAGCTCAGCTGGTGAATGTGCTCAGCACTTCCTGCAGTTCATGCTGCAATACAGCTGGTTCCACCAGTTCATGATCGGGCTTGCGCACAAGGCGCTGCTTGTCCATGGGGCCCGCGGTCACCTTTGTGGCCCGCAGCTTCATGTGCATGCCGTACTGGATCATCTCGTACTGCAGCAGCACACCGGGCACTTCGCTATATGGACCGAACCAGTTGGGACGGTCCATGGTGATCGCTGTTGTGTACCACAGCTCCACTTCCGGCTTTTCAAGCCCGCTGTAGATGGCAATGGCCTTCTTGCACGGGTAGCCGGCAATGGTGTCCTCCACATCGGTGAAAATGATGGACATGGCCTGTGAATCCTTGTTGAACTGCATCAGATCCTTGGCCCCCAGTTCGCTCACAAGCTTCTTGCTCATAACGCTCATATGGTAGTCCATGAGCTGTTTGGGCGTGTTCACGATCATACTGGTGCGAAATACGCCCATACCAGCGCTCAGGTCGGCCACTTGATGTTCCGCATCGAAGTACAACAGGGTCTTCTCCGGTAGCATCCCGGCCATCAATCCATTGGGATCATAGTCCGGAAAGGTGATGTCATATTCGATGGTCCCCTCGGTAAGCCGCGGCTGGATCATGGAGCGACCACAGCCACCGAACAGCACTGGGGTGACCAGTAGGAAAGTGAAGATCGTTGTTCGGTTCGTCGGGCGGATCATCGTGTTCGGCTTGGAGAGGTGCATGTTCATACGGCACAATGGGAAAAATGGTTCGGACGCCCCGCTTCGGCGTGATCTTTGGTAGTTGCCCCGCGCGCTAATGTCCCCAGACCCGATCCGCCTGACCAACCACCTCTTTTGGAGAGCGGGAATGGGGCTCACTCCGGCCGAGCTGCTGGAACGGGCCGCCCAACCCTACGAACGCTCGGTGGATCAGCTGTTCAAAGCGTCCCGGATGTTCGAGCCGCTGCATACCGAGCACCGAACGGTGACCACTGAAGTCTATCGCACGCTGAAGCCTCAGGCGCAATTCCAGCTGCGCAAGGAAGGCCGGGAGGCTACCAAAAAGCTCAATGGCCTCTGGCGCCAGCGCATGATCATCACCGAAGGCTGCCTGAGGGAGAAGATGGCCTTGTTCTGGCATGGACATTTCGCTGCGTGGAGCCCTTGGTCGCTCAATACCGAACGTTATCTGAACATCCTGCGCGAGCATGCACTCGGTAACTACCGCACCCTGCTCAAGGAGGTGAGCCGCTCGGCCAGTATGATCGAGTTCCTCAACAATCACCGCAACCGCAAAGGCGCTCCCAACGAGAACTTCGCGCGGGAGGTGATGGAGCTTTTTACGCTTGGTCGCGGCCAGTATTCCGAACACGACATCCATGAGGCCGCACGTGCGTTCACGGGCTGGTCATACCAGCTCGACACGGCAGAATTCCAATTGCAGGAGGAGCACCACGATGACGGTGTGAAGACCTTCCGCGGCCGCACCGGCAACTTCAAGGGCAACGATGTGTTGGATATGCTGTTGGATGATATGCGGACGGCGCGGTTCGTCTGTGAGAAGATCTATCGTTGGTTCGTGGCCCCCGATACGGATGAGACGTTCGTGGCGGACATGGCCAAGCGCTTCTTCGCTAGCGACTACGACATCGGGGATCTCCTACGATACGTCTTCCTCAGCGATCACTTCCGCCAACCCGCCCGTTTCGGCATGCGTATCAAGTCGCCTATGGAACTTTTGGGGGGCCTGGACAAGTGCTTCCACCTCCGCTTTGAATGCGAAGAGAGCGCCACGTTCCTACAACGCAGTCTCGGGCAGGTCCTCCTGTACCCACCGAATGTGGCCGGTTGGAAGGAGGGGCGGGCCTGGATCGATAGCAATTCGCTGATGCTTCGTTTGAAATTGCCGGCCGCCTTGCTGAACCAAGGCAACTTGAATTGGGTTGGATCAGGCGCCAGTGTGATCGACAATGATATGATGCCCGGTGCGGCCATGGCCGATGCGCCGATGCATGAGGAGAAGAACCGGATGTTGCGCACTACATGTGACAAGGACGCCTACCTCGCCCAATTGCCCCCGGATCCCGGTAACAGCGACCTTTTTCGATTGATGCTCCAGGTTGAACCCGCCGAGGCCATGCGGAACGGAATGTCCCATGGTCAGCTCTGGGAGCGCGTGCTGGAGGTGCTTTCCTCACCCGAATACCAGCTCTGCTGATCATGGACCGCCGACGATTTCTGCGCACTACCAGCATGGTGAGCACGGCCATGATGATGCCGCGATTTCTGCACGCCATGCCCAAGGCGCACGGTGGCAATGGCCGCATCTTGGTGGTGGTGCAGTTGACCGGAGGCAATGACGGACTGAACACCGTGGTACCGTACCGCAATGAGATCTATTACCGCGAACGACCAGTGTTGGCCATCGGCAGGGACAAGGTGCTCCCGCTCACTGAAGAGCTAGGCCTCCATCCCGCAATGATCGGCCTTCGCGAGCTGTATGATGATGGATCGCTGACCGTGATCAATGGGGTGGGCTATCCACAACCCGATCGATCGCACTTCCGGAGCATGGATATCTGGCATACGGCCAGTGGAAGTGATCAATACCTGGAAACAGGTTGGTTGGGCCGCTATCTCGATGCATCCGGGGAACCACCACATGGTGTGATCGAGTTCGGTGGATCATTATCCTTGGCCAACAAGGGGCAGCGCTCGAAAGCGATCGCCTTGACCGACCCGCGCCGCTTCCACGCCGCAACGCGCGAACCGTATTTCGCGGCCCTGGCAGGGGAACTGCATCAGCAGGAGCACGTCCAACTGGGCTACCTCTATCGAACGATGGCCGAAACCTACCGCAGCGCAGGATACATCCATGAGACCTTACGGCCGCAGACCTCGAACACCCCCTGGCCCAACAACGAACTGGCCGCGCAGCTCAGGCAGGTGAGCGCCTTCATCCGCAGTGGTATGGAAACCAGTGTTTACTATACCAGCACCGACGGGTTCGACACACACGTTAACCAGGCTGTGCGCCATGAAAAGCTGCTTGGCGCACTGAGCTCATCGCTGCGAGCGTTCATGGCGGACATGAAGGACGCAGGCAGGGCTGAGGAGGTGCTGGTGATGGTATTTAGCGAGTTCGGTAGGCGCGTGAAACAGAACGCGAACAACGGGACCGATCACGGGACGGCCAGCAATGTGTTCTTGCTGGGTGGTGGTCTCCGTGCTCCGGGTATCTACAATGCACTACCGGACCTTACAGTGTTGGATAGTAACGGCGACCTACCTCATACGGTGGATTTCCGAAGCATTCATTCAACGCTCTTGCAGGGTCTGCTCGGTATGCGGTTGAACACCGTTATCGACCCTTCATTTGGGCCTTTGCCCTTGCTGAAATAGAGCGACCAACAACTAAAGACGTCCGATGATGATCCCGAGATGTATCAGGGCCAACAAAAGGTAGATCCCGATGAGCACAGTCGCCATTTCCTTGATATCGACCACCATGTGTTCGCCCTCTTTTGACAGCTTCTTCCCATAGGTGGGCGGCATCAACTCCACCACATCCCGCTGTTCTTCCTCCGGCATGTCGTTCCAGAAACCCAAGATCTTACACGGTCCTGCCGGTTTTGGAAGCGGCAGCTCCTCCTGGGATAGGTCCATCGCCCAAGTTGTGGCAATGGCTGACAATGGAGTGTCCACTACCCTCAAGCCTGCATAGCTTTCCGGACTTCGCGCTGCGCTTGCTTCCAGTGTGAGCTCCAACTCCATTCAGTCGATCCCTTTCGCGCAGGGATACAGAGCACAAGTTGAGAGATCTTTTCTCAGTATGCAAGGGGTGCGGTAAGAAGGCCAGTGCTCGCACGGATCTCTAGCGACGGAATCCATACGTGAAGGAGCGGGTATTTCCTCGCTCATCCCGGACCTCCAATTTCAATTCATGCGGCCCAGCGGCACTGCTCACCCGGTCAAATGCATGCGCAAGGCGCTGTTTCTTATGGTCCAATTCGAAGAGGATCCATTTCCCGTCCAAATGACCCTCCCACTTGTCCACACCGCTCAGGTCGTCACCAATACGTAGCACAATGCTGTCCTTGCCGGTCATGATCGGTGATAGGTTCACTGGTGCCAGCGTCGGTGGGGTGGTGTCCAACATCAGGGTGTACTCTCCGAAGGCTTTGATCTTGGTGGTCAACCACCCATCGGCAAAGCTGCCCCCCATGTTCCGGGGCTTGCCTTTCGTGTCCAACTGCACCACGATGAGTTTGTCCTTTTTCCCGGTTGCCACCTTGTCATCCACCCGCAGAGATAGACGGGCAGGCAGATGCAATGCGGTAGTAGGTTGGTGCAAGCGGTAATAAGGACTCAGGGCCTTCGCTCCCTTTGCAGCGCTCTGGGACCGTCCGGGTTGAATGCTCCACGTGATGCGCTCATCTTGGTATAACGCGTTCGCCGGGAGTTTCAGCCGCATGCCCTCGGTCTCTAGTTCATTTTCCTGGTCATACCGGAACAATTCCCCTGCAACAACGGGCATTGGCCAGGTCGCAGCCTCCGACAGGGTGGCGCCTCGTAGCGGAAAATCCAAGGTGCTGGCATTGCCATGTGCGTCCAGCGCTACAACGCGGATCTGGTGCATCCGCCCCGGTACCGGTGTAAAACGTCCTTGTGATGGTTCGCCGCCATATACCTGCAAGCGATTGTTCGGCAGGCGATAGCAACGGTGGTAATTCATGTCGTTCTCTTTGAAAAGGCCGTAATCCATATAGGCATCGGCATACCGTTGAAGACCAAAATCGATCTCGCGTAACGCGATGCTCATCAATGGCACACCGTCGACAGAGATGCTCATCGAACGGATACCACACGTACTTGTGCTATTGTTGTATTTGTCGATCACGTTGATCGAGAATCCCACAGTGCCAAAGGCGGCGGCCGCTGACGTGTCTTTCAACGTGTATTTCCCATTCGCCCCGCTGACCACTAGGCCCTTTGCATTTCCGGGGTAGGGAGGCACGCGACCTTCAGCTTCCAGTGGGTCGATCCGCAAGCCCAAAAAGAAGGGAGCGATGGTGTCCGGCACGGAGATCCCAAAGGCCTCCGGATCAAGTGCGAACTGGTCGCTTGTCCTGCGCACCTCAAAGTGCAGGTGGGGCCCGGTACTTCCACCCGTATTTCCGCTATAAGCCACTATGTCGCCAGCGCTCACTGGGAGCTCACCCGGTCCAAAGGTCAGGTCCACCTCAAAGTTGCTGACCTTGTATTGGGCGGTCAGTAAGGTCTCTGCGATGGCCCCCGCGTAACCGCGCAAGTGCCCGTAGACCGTGGTATGGCCATCAGGGTGGTCTATGTAGAGGGCTTTGCCATACCCATACTGACCCACTTTGATCCGGCTCACGAAGCCCCCGGCTGCTGCGCGAACGGGCAAACCCTCCCGGTTCTCCGTCCGCATATCCAGCCCACTGTGGAAGTGGTCGCTCCGCAATTCCATGAAGTTCCCAGAGAGCGACAGCGGGATGTCCAGTGGGGCACGCAGCACATCCGATGCTGGACGTTTTTGGCCGACGCAGGTTAATGTCATTAAAATGCTGATCGCCAGGTAACTGACCTTTGCTACTTCGATCGATCTACGCATTGAGCCAACGCATTTTTCACCACTCGTTTTAATCGATGGCAAGCTATCCGGTGGGTTCGGGGTACGTGGGAAGGACATAAGGCCATCGATCAACAGACTGAGGTTCAAACAAAGACCATGCAGGATCAGCAGGTGCTCTTATCTTTGGCCACGGACCCTTACGGTCTTTGCATTTCCAATCTCCATGAACGATCTGGCGACCCGCCTTAGGACCGTGCACAGCCAAGTGCTGTCGCTGGTGCAGGATCGGGACCGCCTGAACGCCAAGCTGAACCAGATCGAGGAAGAGTTGCGCGAGGAAAAGCGCAATGCCGATGTATTGAAAGCACGGATCACGGAATTGGAACGCGAGAACGAGGTCCTCCGAGTGGTGAAAGCAACCCCAGCGGTCGCCCACCACACGGGATCGAAGGAACGGATCGATGTACTGGTGAGCGAGATCGATCGCTGCTTGGCTCTGTTGAACGTATGAACAGCACGGCCGGTACCCCCACCATGGACGAAGTATCGATCAGGATAGAGCTGGCCGGCCGGGCCTACCCCCTTACTGTTCACCCCAGTGAAGAGGCGAATATCCGAGCCGCCATCAAGGAGATCAATGAGAGCATTACCCGTTTGAAGACGCATTATCCGATGACCGACAAGCAGGATCTGCTGGCCATGGCCGCGTTGGAAGTCACCACTCGCGCACTCAACGCCGCGGCGCCCCAGCATACGCAAGAGGATAAGGATGCCCTTGCCGCACTGGAACGCCTTTTCATTGATATCCCCAACTGATCTGCTGTTCCCAAGTCCCCGGAGGTTCGCAAGGGTCCACTGACAACTAACAACAGTGGACGAATGAACATACTGGATCTAGTGCTCGGCCTACTGGCCGGAATTGTGGCAGGCGGAGGTCTTATGTACCTTCTGCTCAACAGCTTCATGAAGAAGCGCCGCGAAAGCTTGCTGAAGGAAGCTGCCGCGGAAGGAGAAGCCATAAAAAAGGAAAAACTGCTGCAGGCCAAGGAGAAGTTCCTCCAGATGAAAGAGGAACATGAGAATGAAGCCCGCGAAAAGGAGAAGCGTGCCCAACAGGCCCTGGAGAAAAGCAAACAACGCGAACAACAACTCAGCCGCCAACAACAGGACATGGCCAACAAGGAGCGCCAACTGGACGGTCTGAAGAAGGACCTCGAAGTGAAGCTCCAAGGTCTAGAGCGCCGCCAAGAGGACGTGGAAAAGAACCACGCCAAACAGGTAGACCAGTTGGAAAAACTGAGCAACATCAACGCTGAAGAAGCCAAAAAGCAGCTCATGGACAGCCTGCGTGATGAGGCCCGCACCGGCGCTATGGCCCACATCAAAGAGGTTACCGAAGAGGCCAAGCTCACGGCCAACAAGGAGGCCAAGCGCATCATCATCCAGACCATCCAGCGCACCGCCACCGAGCATGCCGTGGAGAATGCGGTGAGCGTGTTCCATATCGAGAACGACGACGTGAAGGGTCGCATCATCGGGCGCGAAGGCCGCAATATCCGCACCTTGGAAGAGGCCACGGGCGTAGAGATCGTGGTGGATGACACGCCCGGGGCCATCATCCTGAGCTGTTTCGACCCCGTACGCCGCGAAATGGCGCGACTGGCCCTGCACCAGCTGGTGAAGGATGGTCGCATCCACCCAGGCCGCATTGAAGAGGTGGTGGCCAAGACCAAGCGTCATCTTGAGGACGAGATCGTGGAGATCGGTAAACGCACCTGCATCGAATTGGGGGTGCACGGCCTCCATGCCGAACTGATCCGCATGGTGGGCCGCATGCGTTACCGCAGCAGCTACGGCCAGAACCTCCTTCAGCACAGCCGTGAAGTGGCCAACCTCAGCGCCACTATGGCCGCCGAACTCGGCCTCAATGTGAAGGCCGCCAAACGTGCAGGACTGCTCCACGATATCGGAAAGGTGCCCGATGAGGAGCCTGAGTTGCCGCACGCCCTGCTGGGCATGAAGATCGCCGAGAAATATGGCGAAAAACCTGACGTGCTCAACGCCATCGGTGCCCACCACGACGAGATCGAGATGACCGGCTTGCTCAGCCCCATCGTGCAGGCCTGTGATGCGATCAGCGGCGCACGACCCGGTGCCCGTCGCGAGGCTATGGAGCAATACATCCAGCGTCTGAAGGACCTTGAAAGCCTCGCTATGAGCTACCCGGGCGTGAGCAAGGCCTATGCCATCCAGGCCGGACGCGAACTGCGCGTGATGGTCGAGAGCGAAAAAGTCACCGATGCCCAGGCGGACGTCATCAGTATGAGCCTCGCCGAACGCATTCAGAACGAAATGACCTACCCGGGCCAAGTGAAGATCACGGTGATCCGCGAACGTCGCAGCCTGGCGGTGGCCAAGTGATCGTGGTTCCGCATCTCGCTAGGGTCCGGATCCGGAATTAGTTACGCACATGCCCAGTGCTTGGAAAATAGCCCGGCAGAACAAGGCGCTCGTGGCGGACGTCTTCCAATGGGACGTTCGGACCTGGGCGCAGGCCCTTGCCGTGTGGGATCCTGTTCTGGGACCTATGCCCAGCGGCAGCGCCTTGGCCTTGGGTGAGCGTGAAGGAGGGTTGAGCCTCTATCTTGCTCTCCATGGCCATCGGGTCATTTGCTCTGACCTGTCCTCGCCTGAAGCATTCGCCGGGCCGCTGCACGAACGCTACCAAGTGCAAACTCGTATCACCTATGAGGCCCAGGACATCACGAACATCCAGCACCCCGAGGACTCCTTCGACATCGTCATGTTCAAGAGCGTGATCGGCGCCCTGTCCACCAAGGAGCGCCAAATGCAAGCGCTCGCCGAGATCCGTCGGGTGCTGAAACCAGGGGGTGTGCTTCTATTCGCCGAGAACATGGGCGGTACTCAGATGCACCGCTGGATACGCAAACGCTTCGTTGCATGGGACAGTTACTGGCGTTATCTGGTGATGTCCCGCGACCAGGACCTCTTGACAGGCTTCACGGTCCTGAACTTGCGCAGCTTTGGCCTTACGGCCAATCTGGGACGCACCGAAGAGCAACGCGCTCTGCTTGCATCGGCCGATACCCTTTTCGCGCTGCTTATTCCCACCAGTTGGAAATATGTGCTGGCCGTTGCTGCAAGAAAACCCCGCAAACCCTGAACCGGGGCCATCTACCTTTGAACGCCACGATGCCCGGTCCGCTCCATACAATCCTCGTCACTGGTGGTTCGGGCTTCATCGGCTCGCATGTCTGCGATGTCTTGGTGGCCCAGGGATCTTCCGTGCGATGCTTTGATAACCTCGCCACCAGCAAGCGTGCGAACATCGCGCATCTCGAGCGATCGCCGGACTTTTCCTTCATGCACGGCGACCTGCGCAGCCCCGAGGATCTGCATGAGGCCACGCAGGGTGTTAACAGCATCGTGCACTTGGCAGCGCTTGGCAGCGTGCCTCGCAGCATTGCGGACCCCCTCGCCACCGAAGCGGTGAACCTCGCTGGCTTCGTGAACCTGCTGGAGGCGGCTCGTGCGGCCGGTGTGAAACGCGTTGTGTATGCCAGCAGCAGCAGCGTCTATGGCGATAGTAAAGAGCTACCCAAGCGCGAAGGGACCGAAGGCCGGGCGCTTTCACCCTATGCCGTAACAAAGGCCATGGACGAGGCCTATGCGTTCCTGTATCACCATATGCACGGTATGGAGCTCATTGGCCTGCGCTTCTTCAACGTGTTCGGCGAGCGACAGGATCCGGAAGGACCATATGCCGCAGCCATCCCAAGGTTCATCCGTTCGTTGCTGAAGCATGAGGCTCCGGTGGTGAACGGTGATGGCGGCCAGACACGTGATTTCACCTACGTAGGTAACGCTGTGCAGGCCGTACAATGCGCGTTGGCCGCAGGCCCCGAGGCCGTGGGTCAGGCATTCAATATCGCCTACGGCGAACGGTGCGACCTGCTGACCCTTGTTGGCCACTTGCGCGAGCATTTAGCGCGGATCGACCCGGCCATTGCACATATCGGGGTGCAACATGCTCCCGACAGGCCCGGCGATGTGCGCGATTCACTGGCCGACATCGGCAAGGCAAAGCGCGTGCTCGGCTTCGTACCCGCCTTCGACCTGAACGCTGGATTGATGCGGGCTGTACCCTGGTACGCCCAACACTGGCGCTGAGCGCGATCGTTGCCAGCAGGGACATGAGCACACACGAGGTCATCGTACTCAGCACCGTTGGCGGGGCACTCGTGCTTTTCATTAGTGAGAAATTGAGCATCGACCTGGTGGCCTTGCTCATTGTGGCCGTCCTGGTGCTCACCGGTGTCATCTCACCCACTGAGGGCGTTGCCGGCTTCAGCGATCCCGCCACGCTTACGGTGGCGTTCATGTTCGTGCTTTCTGCAGCGCTTTTGAAGACCGGCGCCCTCTCCACGTTCGGGCCACGGATGTCCGCCTATTTCCGCAGGCATGAAGCATTGGGCCTCGGTCTGTTCATGCTCATTGTGGGCGCCATCAGTGCCTTCGTTAACAACACACCGATCGTGGCCGTGTTCCTTCCCGTAGCCGTGCAGATGGCCCATTCCAGCAATATCCATCCCGGCAAGCTGCTCATCCCCCTCAGCTTCGGAACCATCTTCGGGGGCACCGTCACCTTGATCGGTACCAGTACCAACATTGTGGTAAGTGGTATGGTGACGAAGCTGGGGCTACCGCCATTGGGCATGTTCGATCTGACGCCGATGGGCCTGGTGTTCATGCTCGCTGGGATCCTGTTCATGATGTTCATCGGCAGGCACTTGCTGCCCGGAAAAAAGGACGAGAAGGATCTGAAAGAGAAGTTCGGCATGGGCGGCTATCTCACGGAGATCGAGCTGTTGCCGGGCACACGGTTCGTTGGAAAGCGCATCATGGACAGTGCACTGGTGCGGGAGTTGGACATGGACATCATCGAGATCGTACGCGACGGCCAGCGATTCACGCTGCCTCCTGGGGACATGGTGCTGGAGGCCGGTGACCTGCTGAAAGTGCGCTGTGATGTGCAAAAGATCCGGGCCCTGAAGGACCATGCCAACATCAGCGTAAAACCAAGCGTGCAGATGGCCGGCGACGACCTGCGGACACGTGGGACCGTCATGGTCGAGCTCGTGATCACCTCCAGCAGCGAACTGGATGGCCAGACGCTCCGCGATGCGGACCTGCTGCGAAAGTATCGCGCGCTGCCGCTGGCCGTAAGGCATCGCGACGATGTGGTGCACGAGCGCTTCCAGGATGTGGTGTTGAGACCCGGTGACGTGATACTGGCCGAGGTGCGCTCACACTACGTGGCGACGCTGAAAAAAATGGAGGTAGGCCCGGATGCTCCATTTGCCATCCTCACCGAGCAGGAAGGCATGGCCGCGTTCCATTGGAAACGCTTCGTTTTCGTCGCGGCCGTGCTCGCCGCCATCATTGTGCTTTCCAGCATGGATGTGCTGCCGATCATGGTAGCCACACTCTGTGGCGTGATCCTCGTGGTGCTAACTGGCTCGTTGTCCATGAAAGAGTTCTACGACGCCATCGAATGGAAGGTGATCTTCCTGATGGCCGGCGCGTTCAGCTTGGGCGTCGGCATGCACAACAGCGGCCTTGATATGCGCATGGCGAAGAGCTTGGTGGACGTGCTTGGTGGCTTTGGCCCCGTTGCCGTGCTCAGCGGCGTTTACCTGTTCACCGCCATTCTCACTTCCCTGATGAGCAACACCGCTACGGCGGCGCTCGTCGTTCCGATCGTGATCCCCATAGCGGCCCAACTTGGTGTGTCGCCCATTCCCTTCATCATGGCCGTGACCTTCGCGGCCAGTGCCAGCTTCATGACGCCGATCGGCTACCAGACCAACGCCATGGTCTACAGCGCGGGCCAATACCACTACTTGGATTTCGTCAAGGTCGGCGTGCCGCTCACACTGCTTTTTTGGTTGCTAGCCACCTTGTTGATCCCGGTGTTCTACCCGCTCTGATCCTCGGACGCCCAGCGGATGATCCGCTTGTCATCCCCGCAGGACAGCAAGCTGCCATCGTTGCACCATTGCACCGCGTTGACGCTGTGCGTATGACCACCCGTCTTCATGTCGAGCCTGGCGAGTAACTCGAAAGTGCTGCCGTCCCAAAGTTTCACGGTCTTGTCGCGGCTGGCGGTGGCGCAGATCGTAGCCTTCCCATTGAAGCGGATCCCGTAGATGTTGGCGCGATGCGCCGCTATCGCGTGCAACGGACGGAACCGATCGTCGCTACGCCAGAACCGTAGAAAGCCATCGCGGCCACCGCTGATCAATACCGGCTTTTGAGGATGCCATGTAACGCTGGCAGCACCCTTGGCGTGCGCCTCGATCGTATGGTGCTCATTCAGGTCCGTGGTGTCCAGCACGCGCACACTACCGTCACCGCAGGCCACAGCAAGCCAACCACCGGAGGCATCCACTTCCATTCCCCGCACCTTTTCTTCACACACCGGGATCCGGCGTATCAGATCCATTGAGGGAAGCTGCCATATGCTCAAGCTGCCATCACCAGCGGCGCATGCGATGCGATCACCCGGGAGTGAACGGATGTTGAAGATGCCTTTCTGATGTGCCTGCAATAGGCGGATCTCTTCGCGCTCCATCAGGTCGATCACATGGAGGCCGCCGTGCTCGTTCCCGATGAGGAGGCGCTTCCGTATAACGTCATGATGCAGACTGAACACGGCATGCACGGCATCGGCCATCACCTCACCAGCATCGGGCGAACGCAGATCCCAACGGACAACGCGGCCATCACCGCTTCCGCTCAGGAAACGGTGGTCATCGCCCTGGCCATCCAGTGCGTAGACCGCGCCGCGATGACCGGTGAACTGTGATGTGCGTTGCCAATTCATTTCCTACGCATGCCCACGTGGAACGATCGTCCCTTGACATTTCGCATGATCGGTGGGGACGTACGCAGCGCAGGGCCAATGAGCTCAGATCAATCGATTGGTCTGCGCGGCCGCCTTTCGCTTGGGATCTTCGGGCATGGTGCCGAACACATGGTCCCAGAACGGACTGCTTACGCCGAACGCACCATCATCGCCCACGAAATGGTGCAGGTTGTGGTGCTTCCAGATAAGGCTCAGCACGTTCTTAGGCGGCTTGTACATGTGGATCGCATAATGGGCCGCTAGGTAGGTGCTGTAGCCGAAAAGGAATCCACCGCCGAAGGCGAAGCCCTGCTCGCCCATGATCACGCGGAACAGGTAGATGAACAACACGGCCAGCACAATGCTCACCACAGGCGGCAGCGCCAAGCGGCTCTTATCGCGCGGATGATCATGGTGCACGCCGTGAATGGTGTACTGGAACTGCTTCTTCCCTTCGGTAGCCGCGGGTATGTGGTATAGGAAGCGGTGCATCAGGTACTCGATCAGCGTGAAGAACAGGGCCCCTACGAGGAACATGACCAAAGCGCTGCTCCAGCTGATGCCCAATTGGGCGATGGAATACCACAACGTAAAGGCGCCAGCGCTCCAGAACAGAGCGAGGGGTACGGCAATGTGGGTCCTCGTGAGCGCTTCGAGGAAGGGATTCTTGAAGATCCGGCCGGGGCCGGGCTTTGGGTTGGCCATGGTTCTGCTTACGCGCCGCGAATTTAACGCCTAGCAGCCGCTCCCCGATGCCCCCGGTCATTTCCCATTGCCAAGCTTAGGCCCCCGAGGAAACTCCGCCCTGGCGCCGGGTTGAAATAGCGGCCACCCGGATCGTTCACCTGTACCCAGCTGGTGTTCCAACGGTCCAAAAGGTTCTCGACATGACCAAAGCACGCGAACCGCGCCTTGCCCACAAGGAACGAGTAGGAGATGCGCCCATGCACCGTTGCCACGCCCGGAACGCGCCGCTCGTTCTCAGTGGAACGCCGCACATCAGAAGCCAACCGACCACCCATTTCCCAGATCAACCTGGAGCGCATCGGCAAAGGTCCGCGCACTCGCAACCCGGCGCTGGTCCGCGGGGTGCCAGGAATATCCGTCAGCTCAGGCCCTTCCACAAGCTGAACGATGGACGGATAGACCCCCGCGAACAAGAGCAGACCTATACCTGCATCAGCTCGTATTCGTAGCGTCATGTTCACCCGCAGCTCGGCTCCCGTGATCACGGCCCGCCCGGCGTTCACGTAGACCTGGTCGGTACCGTTTGCGGCCGTGGTCACCAGGATGAGGTCGCGCACTTCGCGACGGAAAGCAGTCAGTTCGAATCGCGAAGCGTTGCTATCCGTGTTCAGGGTGGCTCCGATCTCCGCTTCCTTCACCCGTTCGCCGCGCAGGCTTGTATTGAAGGTGCCGCTGGTCCCTATGAATTCCCAGATCGTGGCGCGGCTTATGGCCTCGGCATAACGGGCGTGCAGCTCGATCCCCGCTTTGGTGACGTGCTCCAATCCGAGGGTCGGATAGCCCGCCATGCCCGGTTGGAAGGCAGGCGTAGTAGAAACGATATCGTCGCGATGGTCGTAGTTGGTCCGCTCTGCTCCCACGCCCAACTGCAACAGGGTCCTTGGCGCCAACCGTGTGGTGCTTGTGGCGAACGCATTGAGGTTGAGGACGCGGGTGTCCGCGTCGACCTTCAGTACCCCGATCTGCCCGTTCACGTAACTGTTCTCGCGCAGCCGGTCGCGTTCGGCCAACGCTTCGAGTCCTAGTTCCCAAGCGATCGGAAGTCGCGAGAACATGTGGTCACCAGCCATGGACAGGCGACCTCCCACAGCACGGATGGCCTCGTCCTTATAGCCGCAGTTCGCCACGCTCGTCCCGTACGGATTGCGCTTGTCGATGAGTTGTGCATGCAGCCCGGTGCGCAGCCGAAGGTGCGCACCCAGGCGCAAGTCGACCGCGGCCCCACCCATCAGCTGATGTTTGTCGATGTGTGCGTTGATGGTCTGGGAATACGGACGCGCGCTACGCGGATCGTTCAGAGCTGTCAGGCTATCAAGGCTGCCAGGCAAGGCCCATGATGCGTTCTGCCAGGTGAGGTGGAATTGAGTGGTGTGTTCCGAACGGGACAGCTTCATCGCTACGAACACCTGGTCGCGCGCACTCCATTCCTGCGCCCGGTAGCCATCGCTGCGCTGCCGTACTACGCCTGCTGAGACCGAATTACCACCTGTTAAGCACCGGGATGATGCTGCCGAACGTAGGTAGCCGAACGAACCGCCGATCACTTCCACACTGGCGTCGGTGCCCTCAACTGCGCGATAGGGAGCTTGGGCCAGCAACATGCCGCTTGGTGCGCTGCCATAGATCGGGCTGCCGATGCTGCGCACCACATCCGCGCTGCCCACCATCATCGGGTCCAGCAGTTCCAGCGGCGTGCTGCCATCAGCCAACGTAAGCGGGAAGGGCCCCCAGTACACTTTCACCCCCCGCACACCGAAGGCCGAACGCAACAGGCTTCCGCGCATGCTCAAACGCTGGCTACCGCCCGAACCGCGCTGGTCCCATTGCACACCGGGCGTCCATTGTGCAGCACTGCGGAGAGAGGACCGATCGAAGCCCGTGAGCTGCACACTGTCCAAGATGGAAGCGGAGGCCAGGGCCTGTCGGTCGCGCTTGCGCGGCCAGGGCTCCACCACCACAGCCGGCAATTCCACAGGCGAGAGGGCGATCGTGGCTGATCCTGCGAACTGACCCCACGCCACCAGGATCACTCCGTGGTCCAATGCGGTGATCTGCAAGGTATCGCACGTAACAAGAGGGCAGAGCAGGCCAGTTGCGTCGCTTGTTCCAGCCAGTGACCCGTCTCGGCAATGCGCTTCGGCTTTGGCCACAGGGCGGCCATCCAACGCGTTGACC
>JBKJNF010000109.1:0-6512 GCA_046596155.1 Flavobacteriales bacterium
ACATCCCCCACGCCAGCCACTTACCCATGCGGCCGGTAAGCGTGTCGTTCGTGGCGTTGCCGGAGATCAGCACGCTGGTTCCGGAAAGCGCGCTGACACCAGGTAGTGAAATGCTCCACCTGAAGCGTGTGCATGGCCAACTGCCCACTGGTCTGTTGCGCGATGAGCCCCTGACCGCGCTCAGCGCGCGCTGCATCTACCTACACGACGAAAAGGCCGAACACCGCCTCCTTTCGCGCTTCCCTAACGCCCGCTCGCTTCCACTGAGCGCCGTGATGGTGCATGATGCACTTACCGCATCCACGAGTAGGACTGTGCTGTTCATGGACCGCAGCGCCAACCGGCTTGACCTGGTGATGGCCCGCGACCAGCAACTGCTGTTGTGCAACACATTCCATGCAACGAACGCTGAGGATATCCTGTACTACATCCTGCTTGTGGTGGAGGAATGCGGCATGAAGCCCGATGGCGTGCAGGTTCTCACCGCCGGCACACATCTGCTGGAAACCGAAGAACAACTGCTGGCACGCTATCTGCCGACGATCTCACCAGCCATCGGTCCGCGCGATACTGTGATCCGCTTTTCAGGACTTGAGGCCCCGCACCATTTCACCGATCTGCTGCACCAGTACGCATGCGCGTAGTAGGAGGAAAATACAAGGGCCGCCGGATCGATCCGCCGCGCAGCACCCAGGCCCGTCCCACCACCGACTTCGCGAAGGAGGGCCTTTTCAACATCCTTCAACATTCCTTTCCACTTGAAGGCATCCGGGTGTTGGACCTGTTCGCGGGCACTGGCAGCATCTCGCTGGAGTTCCTGAGCCGCGGCGCCGAGGAAGTGATCAGTGTGGAACAGGACCGTGACCTGCACAACCACCTGCAAAGCGCGGCACGGCAACTGAACGCGGAGAACTGGCACCACGTGAAGGCGGACGCGTTCACCTTCATCCGCAGCCACCACAAGCAATACGACATCATTTTCGCCGACCCACCTTTCAACCTCGGTGGCACGGAACTCCTGCCTAACTTGGTGCGTGCAGCAGGGCTCCTCGCGCCGGACGGACTGATGATCATCGAACACCCTAGGGATGTGAACATGAGCAACGATCCCTGGTTCGACCGCCATCGCCCATACGGCAACGTGCACTTCACCTTCCTTCGTCCCAAACCTGCAACAGCCTGATGGAACGCATCGCGGTATTCCCCGGATCCTTTGACCCTGTGACCATCGGACACGTGAGCATCGCGGAACGCTCGTTGCTGATGTTCGACCGCGTTGTGCTTGCACTCGGCGTGAACCAGGGCAAGAAGAGCATGTTCACCTTGGAGGAACGCATGCGCTGGCTGCAGACCACGTTCGTTGGAAAGTCCAGTGTGGAGATCGTGTCCTTCGAGGGTCTCACCGCCGACCTCTGCCGCCGGATGAACGCGCAGTTCATCATCCGTGGCCTGCGCAACAGCACGGACCACGGCTATGAGCGCAGCATCGCCTTGATGAACCGCGCGCTGAGCGGGGTTGAAACGGTGTTCCTGCCAAGCCTTGCCGAGCACGCGCACATCAGCAGCACAATCGTGCGTGAGCTGATCGCCAACAAAGCCGACGTTTCCGCGTTCGTACCCAAGGCGGTGCGCCTGCCATGATACGGTTCCTCAGCGCGTTCCTTTTCCTTTTGATGCTTCTCCCGGCGAAGGCCGCCGTGGTGAAGGTGCACGTGGTGGCACCCACTTACGCTGGGCAACGCGTGACGCTTTACCGCTACATGGACCTCTTCACCCTACGCACGGAACTGCTGGGTCATGCGAACCTCGATGACCGCGGTGAGGCTGACCTGGAGGCGATGGTGAACGGCACGACGAAAGGTCAGGTGCGCATCGGCGAAGTGAATGCGGACCTGTGGATGCGTGGTGGGACCTATACACTGGAGATCCCGGCACCCGACCCGAAGGCGCCGCTCAGTGTGAACGGCACCACCTATGTGAACGCGGTGTTCAAGGACCTTGATCAATTGGATGTGAATGCGCTACTCGCCGATCTGAACGGACGGCTCGATGCCTTTATCGCCGAGGACCTGGCCACCGACCGAGCAGCCGGCATGCAGGCCTTGGAGATCGGGTCGCGAAAAGGTGAAAAATCGCAGAACGACAGCCTGCGCAGGCCCGGCACCTTGTTCATTACACCGAGCTGGAGCACCACGCGCGTGGACACCTTTGAAAAGAAACTGCGTGGTTACTACGCCGAAGTAAAGGACCCCTGGTTCTGGCATGACCTGGACTACGGCATGGCCGGACTTCGTTTCGGACCGAAGGCCAACGACCGCGAACTGTTCGACCGCTACCTGAAAGGGAGGCCTGTGCTGTACGACGTGCCCGAATACGTGCGCTTCATCGGATCGTTCTTCGAGGACCACCTCATGCGCGACCCCTTCGTGCATCATGAACTGGCGGTGCGCAAGGCCATCGCTGAGGCGCGACCGGATAGTGTGATGCGGATCCTTGCGACCAATGACTTCCTGAAGGATCCGCAACTCTGCGAACTGGTGATGTTGACCGAGCTGTACGCACAGTACCATGGCAAGCTGTTCGACCGGGTCGGCATCCAGAAGATCCTCGACGACCGGAGTACGGCATCGGCGTACCCCGAGCATCGCGCGATCGCGGTGAACATGCTCTGGGACCTGCGCACCATGCGTCCGGGCGGAACCCTGCCATCGCTCGTGCTGCGCACACCGGAGGGCGAGGCGGTGAGCTTGGACACCCTGCTGAATGGCGCGACCTGCCTGGCCGTTTCAGCCAGTTGGTGCACGTATTGCGAACAGGAAATGGTGGCGCTGGAAACGCTCTACAAAGAATACGGTCCGTACCTCCGGTTCGTGTGCATCAGTCTGGACCGCAACATGGGCGAACTGGAGGCTTACACGCGGGCCCATCCGGAGCGCGATTGGCTCTGGTTGTATGGTGGCGATGATCCCGCCGTTATGGATGCCCTGCGACTGCGCAGCATCCCCACGTTCTTCCTGTTGAACGGGAATACGTTGGCGCAAGCGCCGGCCCCACCACCCAGCAGCGGCATGGCGGCCTTGCTGCACCGCTTAAAAGCGGAGGCCGACGAGCGCGAAAAGCTCAGACCCGACGACGGACAGCATGCTCCCAAGCGTCGATGACCTTCCGCAGCGAGGGATAGGTGGCGGCGCGCATGGCTGATAGTTCATCCGCGGCCATCCATCGCACCTCGCTGATATCCTCTTCTAGCTGTGGCACAAGCGCTTCGGCTGAATTCCCGGTCATGAGATACCAATCGGTGCGTTTCAGATGCTGACGGCCTTTGCGTTCATACGTGTGCCAGGTGGCACAGAGGTGCTTGACCAAGTTCACTTGCTGCAGGCCGCATTCCTCCCGCACCTCGCGTACGGCCGCGTCATCCAGCTTCTCATTCTTCTCCACCTTGCCCTTGGGCAGATCCCACAGGCCTAGGCGATGAATGGCCAGCAGCCGTCCTTGGTCATCGGTTACACAACCGCCTGCGGCCTGCACGAACGTGTGCTGCTCATTGAACGCGGTCCACAATTTTTCCACATCGCCTTGGATACAGATGCCGTGTGGGTATTCTCCGTTCCGCAGGCGGCCGATAAGGGCCACAAGTTCCTTCGGCCGAGCGACGTGTTCGTGTGCCAATTCTAGATCCGGACCGATCGTGGAGGCCGCTTCGGCGATCACGAATTCCTTTCCGTCGATATAGACTTCATACCTTCGCTGCATGGATGCGCGTCTTGATCCGGCGTTGAAGATCGCCGAATTCCTCTTGCAGATCAAGGCTGTAAAGCTGAGCCCGAAAAAACCCTTCACCTGGGCCAGCGGCTGGAAGAGCCCGATCTACTGCGACAATCGCAAAACACTCTCCTATCCTGCCGTCCGCACCTACATCCGCCAGCAGTTCGTGCACGTGATCAACCACGAGTTCGGGCGGCCGGACATGATCGCGGGTGTGGCCACCGGCGGCATCGCACACGGCGCGTTGGTGGCGCATGACATGGGCCTCCCCTTCATCTATGTGCGCAGTGCTGCAAAAGAGCACGGCATGAAGAACCAGGTAGAAGGCGACCTGACCACTGGCCGCAGCGTGGTGGTGGTGGAGGACCTTGTGAGCACAGGAAGCAGCAGCCTCAACGCCGTGCATGCCCTGCGCGATGCTGGTTGCGAAGTGAAGGGCATGGTGAGCATCTTCACCTATGGCTTTGATGAGTCCGTGAAGCACTTTGAGACCGAGAAGGTGAAACTGCATTCGCTTACCAATTATCAGGTACTGCTCGACCAGGCGATGCATGATGGTTACATTACCGAAAAGGATCTGCTGAACCTGAACGAATGGCGCAAGGACCCATCCAACTGGGGCAAGCAGGTGGCCAGCGCCCCGTGATCCTTCCAACTTTTTGAACCACTTCCTTATGCCAACGCCGGTGCACCGGCACCACAGGATATGACCAGGATCGAGAGCAAGCATGTGGAGATCGCGAGACCCGCGCAGGACATCCACACCTTCCTGCAGGACATGAACAACTTTCAGCAGTTGTTGCCCCAGGACCGCATCAGCGATTGGAAGAGCGACGGCACATCGTGTTCCTTCAAGGTCGCTGGGGCCGCGACCATTGGGCTGATGCTTGACGGTGGAACAGCACCCGACCACGTGCGCCTGAAGAGCACCGAACGTTCCCCCTTCCCCTTCACGCTGGATGTAAAGTTGAGCGAGGCCAACGGCGTGACCAAGGCCTACCAAGTGTTCGAGGCGGACATCAACCCCTTCATCAAGATGATGGTGGAGAGCCCTTTGAAGCACCTTTTCGATCACATTGCGGACAAAATGGTGGAGATACATGCATGAAGCGGTCCTCTTGATCGGATCAATGATGTCATGTCCTTGAAGGATCACTTCGCATGCTCTCGCGAACAGGATAGGTAATGGCTGGAAGACGCTCACAGCCCAGCTCCATTGATGCGCCGCGCGCCAAGCTGGACAAGGCGACGCTGAAGAAAGCCGTGCGGATCTTCCGCTACCTGCGGCCGCATCGCTGGACCTTCGCCCTTGGCCTGCTATTGCTGCTCTGCACCACGGGACTTTCCATGCTCTTCCCTGCGCTGATGGGGCAGCTGGTGGATGCGGCCAAGGGTGATGTGGCTGCCCAGGAAGGTCTGTTCGCCCGTATCAACGAAGTGGCTCTTACCCTGTTCATGGTCTTCGCCGCCCAAGCCTTCTTTGGATTCTTTCGCATCTATGTGTTCAGTTGGGTCACCGAGAATGTGCTGGCCAGCCTGCGGCGTGATACCTATGAACATTTGGTGAAGCTGCCCATGAACTTCTTCGCGCAGCGACGCGTGGGCGAGTTGAACAGTCGCATCAGCACGGATGTCGCGCTGCTGCAGGATGCGTTCACCACCAACCTTGCCGAGCTCATCCGGCAATTCATCGTAGTGGGTGCCGGTATCGTACTGTTGACCATGGTGAGCATCAAGCTCACCCTCACCATGCTGTCCGTGATCCCCGTGGTGGCGGTTGCAGCTGTGTTCTTTGGGCGTTTCGTCACCAAGCTCAGCCGCCGCACGCAGGACAAGATCGCCGACACGAACGTGATCGTGGACGAAACGCTCCAGGGCATACAGAGCGTGAAGTCCTTCGCGAACGAGGCCTGGGAGGCAGCACGCTATGGACGGAGCGTGCTGGAGGTGCGCGCGTTGGCGCTGAAGGGTGCTCGTTGGCGTGGGGCCTTCGTGTCGTTCATCATCCTGTGCATGTTCGGGGCCGTGGTGCTCGTGATCTGGCAGGGCGTGAAGCTGACCGCCATGAACGAGATGAGCGTTGGGCAACTGGTCACCTTCATCATGTACTCCGTCTTCATCGGTGCCAGTATCGGCAGCATACCGGAGCTGGTGAACACCCTGCTGAAAGCCATCGGTGCCAGTGAACGTTTGATGGACATTCAGGAGGAAACACCCGAGGCCGTGACCCTGGATCGCAAGCCCCGACTGCTGCCCCTGAGCGGAAGTATCGCCTTCGAGCATGTGGCCTTCCACTATGCCACGCGTGCCGATATGGCTGTCTTGAAGAATGTGGACTTCAGCATCCGTCCCGGCGAACGCGTGGCCTTGGTGGGTCCGAGCGGCGCGGGTAAGAGCACCATCGCCTCCTTGGTACTGCGCTTCTATGACCCTGTGGGCGGTCGCATCACCATCGATGGCCGCGATGCGCGTGAATACGACCTGAGCGCCTTGCGCGACCGGATGAGCATCGTTCCGCAGGAGGTGATGCTTTTCGGCGGGAACATTCGCGAAAACATCGCCTATGGCAAACCCGGTGCACCGCAGACAGAGATCGAGGACGCTGCCCGCAAGGCCAATGCCCACGACTTCATCGTTTCCTTCCCCGACGGCTACGACACTGTGGTGGGCGAGCGCGGCATTCAGCTGAGCGGTGGTCAGCGCCAGCGCATCGCCATCGCACGAGCGGTGTTGAAGGATCCTGC
>JBKJNF010000243.1:0-6633 GCA_046596155.1 Flavobacteriales bacterium
TGCACGCCGGGGGTGAACACGCTCATGACGGCATCGCTGGCGAGCACGGCGCTCACGGGGTACATGCCGCCGCTGAGGGCCTTGGCGAGGATCACCACATCGGGACGGAGCGCCTTAGCGCGGTCCTCGCACATGCCGGTGGTGCAGGAACAGCCGCAGCCGTGGCACGAGGCGAGCAGACGGCCCGTGCGCGCAATACCGGTCTGGATCTCGTCCGCGATGAAGAGGACGTTCTTCGTGCGGCAGGCCGCGATGGCCTTGGCGATGTAGTCGTCCGCCGGGGTGTACACGCCGCGTTCGCCCTGGATGGGTTCCACCAGGAAGGCGCAAACGGTGGGATCCTGTAGCGCCTTCTCCAGCGCGGGGATGTCGTCGTACGGGATCACAATGAAGCCCGGCGTGAACGGCCCGAAACCACCCTGGCTGTCGGGATCCGTGCTCATACTGACGATGGTGACCGTGCGGCCATGGAAGTTGCCGTCGCACACAATGATCTTCGCCTGGTCCTTTGCGATCCCCTTCTGCTCATAGCCCCACTTACGCGCCATTTTGATGGCGGTCTCCACGGCCTCGGCGCCCGTGTTCATGGGAAGCATTTTCTCGTAACCGAAGGTCTCGCACACGAGCTTCTCGTACTCCCCGAGCAGGCTGTTGTAAAAAGCCCGGCTGGTAAGCGTCATTCGCGTGGCCTGCTCCTGCATCACCTTCACAAGTCGCGGGTGGCAGTGGCCCTGGTTCACGGCGCTGTAGGCGCTGAGGAAGTCGTAGTAGCGCTTACCATCCACGTCCCACACGAATACACCCTTGCCGCTATCGAGCACCACGGGCAGCGGGTGGTAGTTGTGGGCGCCGTAGCGCTCTTCGAGGTCAATGGCGTGTTGGGCCTTGCTGCGCTGATCAGTGCGTGATTCCTGCATGGGTACGAAATGGGCGGCGAAGATACCGGGACGGGATCGTCGTTCTTTGCGCCCTGATGAGGAACAAAAAGACCCTGCCCGTATGGGAAGCGATCCCGGTAACGGGATATGGAGCCACCGGCAAGGCCATTGCCAAGCGTGAAGGACAGGTGATCTTCATCACCGGCGCGGTGCCGGGCGATGTGGCGGACCTGAAGGTGACCAAGAAAAAGAAGACCTGGGCGGAGGCCACGGCCATCCGCATCGTGGAAAAGTCGCCGGACCGGGTGGATCCCTTCTGCAAGCACTTCGGCCTATGCGGCGGCTGCAAATGGCAGGACCTCGCCTACTCCAAGCAGCTCGCATTCAAACAGCAGGAGGTGGTGGAGAACTTGGTGCGCCTCGGGGGGTTGGAGCTGCCGCCGGTGAGCCCCATCATCGCATCCGCCCGCACCACGCATTACCGCAACAAGCTCGAATACACCGCGAGCGCCTTCCGCTGGTTCACGTCGGAAGAGCTGGGCACGATGGGCGAGATCACCGATCGCAACGCGCTGGGCTTCCACGTACCCGGCGGATTCGACAAGGTGTTGCAGGTGGATGAATGTCACTTGCAACCGGAGCCGAGCAACAGCATCCGCAACTTCATCCGCCAGCATGCCGGAGCGCGCGGACCAGGCTTTTATGACATCCGTCGGCACCAGGGCTGGTTGCGCACAGTGATGATCCGCACCACGCTCACGGGCGAATGCATGGTGCTCATTGCCTTCGGGCAGGACCATCCGGAGGATCAGCGCGCGCTATTGGACGCCGTGCAGACCGCGTTCCCGAACATCACTTCGCTGCTGTGGACGATCAACGAGAAGAAGAACGACACCATCTGGGACCTGGACATCCAGGTGTTCCATGGCAAGGATCACATCGTGGAGGAGTTGAAGGATGAAGGCTTCGCGAACTTGAAGTTCCGCATCGGTGCGAAGAGCTTCTTCCAGACGAACCCCGAGCAGACCCAGCGGATGTATGAGGTTACGCGTAGTTTGGCGGGCCTCACGGGTGCCGAAAAAGTGTACGACCTGTACTGCGGAGCTGGCAGCATCTCGCTCTTCCTCGCGCGCCATTGTGCGGAAGTGGTCGGCGCGGAGATCGTACCGGAGGCCATCGCGGACGCCAGGGTGAATGCGCAGCTGAACGGCATCACCAACGTGGCCTTCGAGGCCGGCGACCTGAAGGACCTGTTGAACGCGGACTTCATCACACGGCACGGCAAGCCGGATGTGCTCATCACCGACCCGCCACGTGCGGGCATGCACGAGGATGTGGTCGCACGCATTCGGGAGCTGGCTCCACCGGTGATCGTTTACGTGAGCTGCAACCCGGCCACACAGGCGCGCGACCTATCGCTGCTGAAGGACATGTACCGCATTACCGACGTGCAGCCGATCGACATGTTCCCGCACACTTACCACGTGGAGAACGTGGTACGCATGGAGCGTGTGTAAGCGATGACCCCGATCGCCATTCCACTTCACAAAGGGAAGCTGCTGGTCTGGTTCCTAATGAGCGCGCTGTTCATGGTGCTCGGGCTATGGCTTGGGCGAAAAGCCTCATCGTTCGAGGGCCTCCCTGCGGCGCGGGCGTGGTTCGGGGCGATCAGTTGCATACTGTTCGCGGCTGCAGGCATGATCGTACTCGGCTCCAAGCTCTTCGACAAGCGGCCAGGTCTGGTATTGAACGATGAAGGCATTCATCGCTTAGGCGTATTCAAGTTCCAGCCTGTGATCGCGTGGGAACACATCACGCATTGTACCATCACCAGCGTGAACAGCACGAAGATCCTGCTGGTCCATGTGAACAACGTGGATGAGGTCCTTGCGCGGATGGATCCGGTTTCCCGCGCGATTCAGCGAATGATGCTTTCGCACTACGGAACGCCGTATAGCTTGACGAGCAATACGCTGCAGTACGATCTGAGGGATCTGCAGCGGATGATCGAGAACGGGATCACGGTGGATCGTCGGCTGGTTTGATCACCATCTTCGCACCATGCCACTCGACCGCGACTTCTGGGAAAGCCGTTACACCAGCGCCGACACAGGTTGGGACCTAGGCGGCCCTTCCACACCGCTGAAGGAATACATCGACCAGCTCTCGAACACGGACCTTCGCATACTGATCCCTGGTGCTGGCCGCGCTTACGAAGCGGAATACCTGCATCTCCGGGGCTTTCGCAACGTGTTCGTCATCGACCTTACGGATGCGCCCTTCACCGATCTTCTCCAACGATGTTCGGACTTTCCACCGGCCCATCTCATCGTCGGCGACTTCTTCCAGCATAATAATACGTACGACCTCATTCTTGAACAGACCTTCTTCTGTGCCTTGGATCCCACACTGCGGCCGAAGTATGTGCAGAAGATGCACGAACTGCTCGTTCCCGGTGGCAAGCTTCACGGTGTGCTTTTCGACGACGCTCAACCTAGCCGAACCGCTGGACAACCGCCGTTCGGTGGGAACGAAGACGAATACCGCAGGTTGTTCACCCCATTCTTTCCGCAGGCATCATTCGTGCACTGCCACAACTCTATAGCGCCGCGTGCCGGACGCCAAGTCTGGATCAGCCCGAAGCGACCTGATCGATCGCCAGCCTGAATACATCCCCGGCACCATGGACTACCGACCGATCGACTGCTTGATACATGATCAGTACCTCGCTTGGGCTACAATGCGGACCGAGTTAAGTGTAAAATTCAGCGACCTGGAAGGACCGCTCCAAGTGGTTACTGGAGTGATCGATGATGTCTACACAGCGAGCGACCGGACGGAGTGGATGCTTATAGGTGTGATGCGCATCCGACTAGATCGGATCCATCACATTGCGCCCGTGACCGGGACGGAACAGGTCGCAGGTTGAACGGAACGATCCGTTTCGCCAACTTCACCGCACCATCCATCACCACCATGATCACCTTGGCCCGTTCGGCGGTCACCTACTTTGAACAGTTGCCAGAGGACCGACAAGGGCCCATGGTCCTTGTCCGCCAGCTGATCCGCCATCAATGGCCCGCCGTGAAGGAGGACATGGCGAACGGTATGCCGACCTATCACCTGCAGGGAGAAGCCGTGTTCGCGCTGTCCAACCAAAAGAACCACATCACTTTTTACGTACTGCCATTCGAATTGTTGAGCGCCTTCCGCAACGACCTACGCACACGGAACTGCGGCCGGAGCTGCATTCGCTTCCGTCGATTGGAAGCCGAGGACCTGGCTTTGCTGGAGCGGATCATCCGCTATGTGGGTGCTACGTTCAATAGCGGCCGATCGGTCAACACAAGGAACACGTGAGGAATTTATTCATCTGCTTGCTGGCGTTTTGCGCCGCCGGACTTCATGGCCAGCATCGAAGCGCTCTGTTCATTGGCAACAGTTACACATATGTGAATGACCTTCCCGGCACCACACGGCTGCTTGCGCTCTCGCTCGGCGACACGTTGAACGTGGCGAGCAGCACACCCGGCGGTTACACTTTCCAATTGCACAGCACCAACGCAACGACACTCGGGCTGATCTCGGCTCAGCCGTGGGACTACGTGATCCTGCAGGAGCAAAGCCAGCTGCCTTCCTTCTCGCCCGCTCAGGTTGCACAAGACGTGTATCCGTTCGCAGCGCAACTGGTGGATAGCATCCGGGCGAACGACAGCTGCACCCAACCGGTGTTCTATATGACCTGGGGCCGCAAGAACGGCGATGCATCGAATTGTGGAAGCTGGCCTCCGGTGTGCACCTATGAAGGCATGCAACAGCGCCTGCGCGAGAGCTATTTGGAATTGGCCTTCACCAACGATGCGTTCGCCGCACCTGTCGGCATAGCTTGGAAGAAAGTGCGTGAGACGCATCCGTTCATCGAATTGTACAACGCCGATGAGAGCCATCCTTCACCGGAAGGCACCTACCTGGCGGCAGCGGTGTTCTACAGCACGCTTTACCGCAGACCGTCGAATGACGCCAGCTACACAGCGGCGCTCGATCCGGATACAGCGGCCATACTGCGCGGCATCGCCAGCAGCACCGTGCTGGACAGTACAGCTACATGGAACATCGGTGTGAATGATCCGGATGCATCGTTCACATTCGCAGATCAGGGCGGAGGAAATGTGCAGTTCTCACATGGAGGGGCTGGTGCCCACCAATGGCACTTCTCGGACGGCACCAGCGCAAGTAGCGCCTCACCGTTGCAGCATTTCGCGACCGGTGGAGTGATCTCGGCCACGCACATCTGGACGGATGTCTGCGGTCGATCCGACACGGCCACCGCAGAGTTCGACCTGCTGATCGCGGGGATCGGCTGCAATGAAGTGTGGCCCACGCCGGTTATCAGTGCGCTCGGAAATGGGCGGCTCTTGTTCGCGGGTAGTGCCACACACAATGCCACGCTCGACCTGTTCGACTCCATGGGCCAGCTTATGCTCCACTTCCCGCCGACTTCGGCCGACCACTTGGTCAACTGCCCCAGTGGGCTCTTCATCTGGCGGTCGGTCTCATCGGAAGGCTCCATCAGGTCCGGGCGACTGGTCGTACATTGATCACGTAGCCGTACAGCACTGAACATCCGACCTGAGTTCCCTTTAGATCGCAACGCACACGCACCATGATCAAACGCTGGCACCTTCACTTAGCAGCCGCCTCGGCCCTATTCCTGTCCGGTTGGACATTGCGTGGAGAGCTGGATCCGCCCACGAAACAAGTGCCGCGCGTCACCGGCATCGGCGGTATCTTCTTCAAGAGCCGCGACCCCGAGGCGCTGAAAGCCTGGTATTCCAAGCACTTCGGCATGACCATGAACGAGTATGGCGCGTTGATGGAGTTCTACACGGGGCCCTCACCGAAGGCCTTGGGTTACCTGCAATGGAGCCCCTTCAGCGAGCGTACGAAGTATTTCGCGCCCAGCACCAAGGAGTTCATGATCAATTACCGTGTTTCGGGAATAGACGAACTAGTGGCCCAACTACGTCGCGACAGCGTGGTGGTGCTGGACAGCATTGAGCGGGTGGAATACGGGGCCTTCGTGCACCTGATGGATCCCGAAGGGAACAAGATCGAACTGTGGGATCCGGAGGACAGCGTGTTCACGCGACTGTACGGCAACACAACCGTGAAATAGATGCGCGGATGGGGTCGATGGCGATCGGAATATCGCCCCGTTTTGGCGTATTTACAGGTACATCCTCGCAGATCATATTGTCTTCCACTATGCATCCGAATGCGCGGTGGCCCTATCCTGATCGTACTTCCTTTTCTACTGGGCAGCTGCACGAACTACCTCCTTTCGCCCGAAAGCCTCAAACGCCAGCTTGCTGAAGCTTCGCCCATCCAAGCCGACATGACCGGCCCGTTGGGCGATAAGCATCAATATCTGACCAATAACATCAGGTCGATCGCGTGTTACACCACGGATGGCGAAATGCATCAGCTGATGAACGGCCCCGCGATCGAGGCCCGTATAACGCTGAAGAACTGCAAACGGAAGCGCATGTACTTCGACCGGATCGCCATACGGAACGATACGCTGTTCGGTGCCCAATCACGCTTCATCTCCTCACTGCAGGTGAAAATGCCCTTCTCGGACATCGTGCGGATCGACCTGCAGGACGGCGGTAAGCGCTTCAGTTACGACCGATAGGACTCAGAGCTTCACCACCTCGGCGTCGGCCATGGCCTGGTAGATCTTCTTGGCCGTGGC
>JBKJNF010000329.1:0-3749 GCA_046596155.1 Flavobacteriales bacterium
TGAACATGCAGCTGGAGTATTTCGAGCGCATGTTGAACAGCGCCATCCGGGAACGTAAGCGCCGAATGGTGGTGATACACGGTGTGGGCGAAGGCCGTTTGCGAGAAGAAGTGAGGAAGGTGCTTCAGTTCTATGAGGGATGCCGGTTCGATGATGCCGATCCACGACGATATGGTTCCGGTGCCACGGTGATCGACATCGTACACTATTGACCCTGTCTTCTGCGCCTTCGCGAAGCCGCTTCGGGTAGCAAGGCGGAAGGCAGGGGTTCTTTGACATCCTGCGCACTGCTCCATCGCTCTCCCTTTGCAGAAGGGAGGGAGGAAAGTCCGGGCAGCATAGGGCACCGTGCTTCCTAACGGGAAGGGGTGGTACTGGTGACGGTACCATTAAGGAAAGTGCCACAGAGAGTTAAACTACCCCGGCCGCAAGGCTGGGGAAAAGGTGAAAACGTGGAGTAAGAGCCCACGCTTGCCGGCAGTGATGTCGGCATTTCGGTAAACCCCACGGGCTGAAAGACCAAATAGGCCGGACCCCTGAGCCGCAAGGCGGAAGGGACGAGTGGTCCGCTCCGTTCCGGCGGGTAGGTCGATACAGGTGTCGCGCGAGCGGCATCGCAGATAAATGATGGAGCCCCGACTTGTCGGGGACAGAACCCGGCTTATAGGTGCGCAGGTAATTCCCGCTCAGGTCATCCACATCGGAGACTGAGCGCATAAACGAGGGGTCTCGGCGTTATGGCCGGGACCCTTCGCCATTTTTGGCATGCTGCCTTGGTACGGTCTTCGCCATTCCCGCATCTACTTTCGTCCGCCAATGAGGAAACTCGCCTTCATCGCCTTGCTGTTCACGGGCCTTGCCGCCACCGCACAGCAGACCGTGACCATCAGCGGACAGGTGATCGCAGGTGACGGAGAGCATGTGTTCTACGACCTCATGATCGTGAACCGCCGCGCACGCAGCGGCAGCTTCGCGAACGTGGACGGCAGCTTCACCGTGCAGGCCATGCGCAACGACACCTTGCTGATCGGTGCGGGCGGCTATGTTACGCGCACGGTGCCCCTGGCGGAATTCGATGAGAGCGAATTGCGTGCCCTGCGCATCACGTTGCGACCGTGGGAGATCCAACTGAAGCCCGTGGCGGTGCTACCCGAGCGCACGCTCAAGCAGATCCAGTCCGACATCGACAAGCTGGGCTACAAGGAGAGCGACTACCGCACCGCCGGGGTGGACGCGTTCCAGAGCCCGATCACCTTTCTGTACCAGGAATTCAGCCGACGCGAACGCAGCAAACGCGAGGTGGCCGAACTGCGCAACGAGGACCGCAAACGTGAGCTGCTGCGCGAACTGTTGCATAAGTATGCTGAGTACGACATCATCAACCTGGGCAACGAAAGCTTCGATGACTTTATCGACTTCTGTTCCGTGCCCGACGCGGTGATCAAGGGACTTTCGCAATATGACTTCCTCATCTACATGAAGAAGAAGTATGAGTTGTACACCAGCCTGGGTCCAACGCGCAGGCATTGACCGATCCGCGAGGTTCCAACGTGTTCGCGAGCGGCCCCCTACATCTGTGACCACTGCTGCCGCGAAGCGATCGTTGATCTCCCGTGTTCGCGAGCGGCCCCCCCACCTCTGTGACCACTACTGCCGCGAAGCGATCTTTGATCCACATGCAGATCCTCCCTGACCAACGCCTTGTTGTCGCCTTCGCTTTCGCTGTGTTCGGCCTGTTCTCCAACGCGCAGACGGAAGAGGACACTATCATCAACGTCTACCAGCTCGGCGAAGTGGTGGTGCACGGACGTACCCAAGGGCTGCAGCTTGAAGGCTTCATCACACAGGTAATGGAGGATACCACCTTTTACCACGCCTTCCTCAATACCAAGTATTACCCACACCACGTGAAGAGCGAACTGAACGTGCGGAACAAGAAGGACAAGGAAACGGCCTACCTGTACCGCGAAGGCCGCCTGGTGCGCACCGGGGCCATGGCCGAGTTGGTCCTGGATAGTGCGCGCGAGCTCGGCAAATTGCGGAAGAGCAACGGGGAGATCCGTTTCCTGACAGCGGAGATGTACGATGATGTCTTCTTTCCCAAAGGACCCTATCGCGCAAGCAATACCATCGCCTCACGCCAGCAGGAGATCAGCCGCGAGAGCCGTTTCGACAAGTACAAGAGCGAGCTGAAGAAGTTCATGTTCAACCCCGGGCAGGAGATCGCCAGTGTGCCCTTGATCGGCGACAAGCTGGCCTTGTTCAATCCGGAGATGGCGCCCTTGTACCACTTCCAGGTGGAAAGCAGTTTCCGGGGTGGACGCCCCTGTTGGTTGTTCAGCGCCGTGGCCCGCGACAGTGTGAACGGCAAACCCGCCGATGAGGACGATACAGTGATCAAGCAGATGCGCACCTGGTTCGATCAGAGCACCATGAACGTGATGGCGCGGGACTACCGCATCGCCCACGCGAGCATATTACTGGACTTCGACATCTCCATCCAGGTTGAGAACACGTTCGGGCCCGGCGACCTAGTGCCCACCCAAGTGCATTACGACGGGCAATGGGACATTCCCTTCAAACAGAAGGAGGTGGTGAAGTTCTACCTGTCCTATTCGGACTGGTCGCTCGCGCAGTGATCAGTGCTTCCCCTGCACAGCCAGCCAGCGCTCGGCATCCAGCGCGGCCATGCAACCCGTGCCTGCGGAGGTAACCGCCTGGCGGTACACCTTATCCGCGGCATCGCCGCTTACGAACACGCCGGGTACGTTGGTGTGTGTGCTGTCCGGCTTGTGCTTCAAATAGCCGGTATCGTCCATGTCCAAGATGCCTTTGAACAGGTCGGTGGCCGGTTTGTGACCGATGGCCACAAAGAGGCCGGTGATATCCAGGGTGCGCTCCACCTTGGTCACGTTGTTCACGGCGATGAGGCCTTCCACCGCATTGGCACCGAGCACGTCCTTCACCTCGGTGTTGAAGAGCACTTCGATGTTGGGCGTATTCTCTACGCGGTGCACCATGGCCTTGCTGGCGCGGAACTCGTTCTTGCGTACGAGCATGTACACCTTGGGGCAAAGCTTGGCCAGGTAGGTGGCCTCCTCACAGGCGGTATCCCCCGCGCCCACGAGGGCCACGGTCTGCCCCTTGAAGAAGAAGCCATCGCATACGGCACACGCGGTAACGCCACCGCCGATATCGCGCAGGCGGATCTCGTTGGGCAGTCCCAGCCACTTGGCGCTGGCACCGGTGCTAATGATCACCGCGTCCGCGTGCAATTCGGTCTTTTCATCCACCCACACCTTGTGCACGGGGCCGCTGAAGTCCACCTTGGTCACCCACCCGTTCCGCACATCGGTATCGAAGCGGATGGCCTGGGCCTTGAGGTCCTCCATCATCTCGGGCCCGCTGCGACCTGTGGGGTAGCCGGGGTAGTTGTCCACCTCTGTGGTCTGCGTAAGCTGTCCGCCGGGCAGGGGGCCTTCGATCATCACCGGCTTCAGGTCGGCGCGTGCGGCGTAGATGGCGGCGGAATAACCAGCCGGGCCCGATCCGATGATCAGGCATTTGATGTGTTCGGGGGTGGTGCTCATTGGAAGGGAGTGCGAATGTACCGGAGCGGACGGTTTGGAATTCCAGGTTCAGTGATGACACTAGGGACAAGGGACCACGGATCCCTTCACTGGCAGACCAACGTATCGATGTATGGTGCCCATCCGGCCCAGATGCCCAGCCCGCCGGTGATGTTGGTG
>JBKJNF010000254.1:0-37193 GCA_046596155.1 Flavobacteriales bacterium
CGCAACAGCGATGCCCGTCCCCTGGCATGCAGTGGCGGTCGCCTCCGGGTTCGATCACTTCCTTGTTCTTGATGATACGGGCCAACTGTGGAGTTGGGGATCCAATGAATTCGGGCAACTCGGAACAGCGGCGCCCAGCGGAGCTGCTCCAACTCCGGTCACGAGCCTATGTACGATGACCGGCATGAAAGAGGTGGGGGACTATCAAGTGAATGTTTTTCCCGATCCGGCCTCGGAACACATTACCTTGAACATCCCGTCCTCCAACCTATTGCAGTATGAGATCCACAGCGCAACAGGCCACTTGGTATGCGCGGGCACAGTGCTTTCCGGAAGTACGATCGTGAATGTCAGAGACCTGCCTTGTGGGCTGTATTCCGTAAAATGCTACGGCGTGGGGCAAGGCGTTTGGATCGCACGATTCATCAAGGAATAGGTTGATCAACGTTGAAGCCCCTCGCTGCCGAGGGGTTTCTTACGGTTCTCGCCGTACTCCGGGTCTTGCCTTCGCGAACCAACACACAATGCCTTCGCCCAAGAAGGCGAGGATGTCTGTGCAGATGCGATCCAAGACCACCAAACGTTACGGATGTTCCCCGTCTGGCGCGAGCGTCTCTCGCTCGTGCCTTAATGAAGGAAGCCCGGTTCATCATCGGGCTTCTTTGTTTTCGTCTTCGGCCTGACTAGCTCCTCACCAACTTCCGGTATTTGATCCGGTGCGGCACGATGTCGCCTACGCGTTTCTTGTAGTTCTCCTGGTAGTCGCTGAAGCTGCCTTCGAACCAATACACGTTGCTGTCGCTTTCGAAGGCGAGTATGTGCGTGCACACACGATCGAGGAACCAGCGGTCGTGGCTGATGATCACGGCGCAGCCGCTGTAGTCCTGGATGCCTTCCTCCAGTGCGCGCAGCGTGTTGACGTCGAGGTCGTTGGTGGGTTCGTCCAGCAGCAGCACGTTGCTGCCGTTCTTCAGCGTCATGGCCAGGTGCAGGCGGTTGCGTTCACCGCCGGAGAGCACACCGACCTTCTTATTCTGGTCGGGACCGCTGAAGTTGAAGCGGGAGAGGTAGGCACGGCTGTTCACGAGCGTGCCGCCGATCAACATCATCTCCTGTGCGTTGCTCAACACTTCCCACACGGTCCTCTCTGGAGAAAGGTCCTTGTGGCTTTGATCCACGTATGCTATCTGCACGGTGTCGCCGATGGTCACGGTACCAGCGTCGGACTTCTCTTCACCTTGGATCAGGCGGAACAGCGTGGTCTTACCGGCACCGTTGGGTCCGATGATGCCCACGATGCCAGCGGGAGGTAGGGCAAAGGAGAGGTTCTCGAAGAGCAACCGATCTCCGAAGCCCTTTGTCACCTTGTTGAACTCGATCACCTTGTCGCCGAGGCGCTGGCCGTTGGGGATGTAGATCTCGAGCTTCGCTTCCTTCTCCTTCACGCTTTCGCCCTGCATCTTCTCGTAATTCTGCAGGCGGGCCTTGCTCTTGGTGCGGCGCGCACTAGCATTGCTGCGTACCCATTCCAACTCCTGCTTCAACACGCGCTGGCGCTTGCTCTCGGTCTTCTCCTCCATGGCCATGCGCGCGGTCTTCTGCTCCAGCCAGTTGGTGTAGTTGCCTTTGTACGGGATGCCTTCTCCACGGTCCAGCTCGAGGATCCAGCCTGCCACGTTATCCAGGAAGTAACGATCGTGGGTGATGGCGATCACGGTGCCTTTGTAGCCGGCCAGGTACTGTTCGAGCCAGGCCACGCTCTCGGCGTCCAAGTGGTTGGTCGGCTCGTCCAAGAGCAGGATGTCCGGGCTTTGCAACAACAGGCGGCATAGGGCCACGCGACGGCGTTCGCCACCGGAGAGCACCTTGATCGGCGTGTCGCCATCGGGTGTGCGCAAGGCGTCCATGGCCACCTCCAGCTTCTGGTCGATGTTCCACGCATCTGCGATCTCGATCTTGTCCTGCAACACGGCCTGCCGGGCGATCAGCTTATCCATCTTGTCCGGGTCGCTCATCAGTTCCTCGTCGGCGAACTTGGCGTTCACCTCCTCGTATTCCGCGAGCAGGTCGGTGATGGGCTTCACGCCTTCCTTCACAATGTCCAACACGGTCTTCGACTCGTCCAGGTCAGGTTCCTGTTCCAAGTGGCCGATGGTGTAGCCCGGACTCAGGTGCACATCACCATCGAAGCTCTTGTCCTTGCCTGCAATGATGCGCATGAGCGTGGACTTACCGCTGCCGTTGAGACCGAGGATGCCGATCTTGGCGCCGTAGTAGAACCCGAGATAGATGTCGTTGAGGATCTTCTTACCAGAAGGGAGGGTCTTCCCCACCTTCACCATATTGAAGATTATCTGTCTGCCTTCTTCTGCCATGTGTTGGGGCGACGTGAACTTCGCCTTTGTTTTTGGTGTGGTGTTCTGCGAGATCGAATGCCAGTGGCCCGTGTTGGGTCGTGAAGGTTCACGCCCCTACCGGGCCGCGAATATCTCCAACCTATTCCAATCCTTCACTTTCGCAAAGGTCGTTGTATCCAGCCGTTCCATGCCGTTGTGCTTCAGCACGGTCTCCAAGGTCTGGCCATCGGCCGGGCCCACCAAGGCGTACAAGCGCCCACCAGGCCCGGGTCCCACGTGCACGGAGCGCCGATCATTGCCGTTGGCCATCAGGTTGAACTCGAAGGCGGCCTCGTTGGGGAACTGGGTGAGTACCCTGTCGTTGGGCCGCAGAATGCCTTGGAACCAATCGGCCGCCTCGCTGGCTTCATCTTCCCGTTGGATCCGGTCCTTGGCACCCGATATGCCCAGCCAGCCCATGCCGACCAGGATCAGCATGCTCGCTAGTACCGTACGAAAACGCTTGGTAAAGCCCGCATACACCTTCTCCTCGATGAACTTCAGCGCGTAGAACAACGCGATCGCTGAGCTCATGTGCAAATTGAACAGGATGTACGTCCAGATCCGCGGTGGCCCCACCATGCTTTGAAGGATGGTGAACGGCACCGCTCCTAATACCATGGCAACGAGCATGATCCGGTATTTCCCGCTGACGTATGCGGCGTAGACCAGACCCACGAAGCCCAACAGGCTTATCAGCGTGGCCGACGTGTCGTTGAAATATGCCCACAGCTCGAAGGCCTTGTCCTGATGCGTGGAAATAAAGCTTTCCCAAGTGTTCTCGCCCATGGTGGGGTGATGCAACAACTGATCCACACTGTGCACGATCACCACTGGCGTATAGACAGCGGCCGTGAGCACGATGAAGGCCAACAAGGAGATGGTCAGTCGTACGAGCCGACGCCTCAATGAGGTGTCATAATTCGTCATCAAATAGAGCAGCAACCAGATGTAACAGGCGATCGCCGCATAGATCATGGTGGGCACCACCCACATGCCAAGTGTATTGAACACGGCTACCAAGAGCGCACCAACGATGTTGTTGCTCTTGGCGAAGTAGCGCCCGGCCAACATGGCGCACACCATGAACAGCCAGGTCAGGCTGTAACCGCGGGCCAGCGCACTGTACTCAATAAGCGCCCCGCTGGCCGCGACCAAGGCCATGGCCATCAGTCCTATGTAGCGGTTGAACATGGCGCGCACGAACACATAGAACAAAGGCATCACCGCGATCCCTGCAAGCAGGGCCGGCAGGCGAAGGCTCCAGAGGTGCACACCTAAAATGCCCGTGCTCAACTTCACCAGCACGGTATGTAAGATGTGGTTGTTCGGATAACTGTAGTTGGACAGAATGAAATGAAGTGGTTGCGTGGCGTAGTACGTGTAGGTGAACGCCTCGTCGTAGATGATGCCCAACCGCATCTGCGACATGCGGAACACGGTGCCAATGAAGATGACGACCACCACCCAACGCACATGCGCTCGGCTGGTGCGATCCACCAGTTCCGCCCAGCCCTCGCGTAGATCAACTTTGAACGTTGACCACTGTCCTGCGCGCTGTTCCGCAGCGCTGAACATCCAACGTGTGGCCAAGCTGAGGCCTGTCGCCATGGCGGCCAGCAATGCACCTAGCCATCGCAAGTTCCGCGTTATACGCCCGTGCAGGATGCGATCGAAGGTTTCCACCGATCCATCCGGCGCCTGGGCATCAACGTAGGCCTTCATGGTCGCGAAGTTCACACGCGCTGACACAAGACACAGTGCGGCCAGCAACGCCACGGCACCGATCCCCACCCACCACATGATCCGCCAGTTGAGCACGTCCAAATGTAGAAGAAGCCGCGATGCCGTTCATGCTTCCCATGCGCACCTTTGCACTGCCGGTCCGACATGGCCGGACCTTCATCCATGGAACGCATCACCGAGAGCACTTCCCGCTATACCGACCTGGAATGTATGTCCACGGCCGAACTGCTGCGCAGCATCAACACCGAGGATCGCACCGTTCCTCAGGCCGTTGAGCGTGTGCTGCCTGAAATAGAAAAGGTGGTGGACTCCGTGCATGAGCGCATGGCGCGCGGTGGCCGGTTGTTCTACCTGGGTGCCGGCACCAGCGGCCGACTGGGCATTGTGGACGCGAGCGAATGTCCGCCGACCTTCGGTGTGGCACATGGACTGGTGATCGGTCTGATCGCCGGAGGAGATAAGGCCATCCGCAAGGCGGTGGAATTCGCCGAGGATGATGCCGAACAAGGCTGGATGGACCTGATGGAGCATCACGTAGGAGCCGATGATACCGTGGTGGGCATCGCCGCGAGCGGAACAACGCCGTATGTGATTGGCGCCTTGGAAGCCTGCAACACACGGGATATCCTGACCAGCTGTATCACCTGCAACCCGGGTAGCCCCGTGACCATCGCCGCTAAACTGCCCATCGCCGTGGCCGTGGGGCCCGAGTTCGTGACCGGCAGCACGCGCATGAAGAGTGGAACTGCACAGAAGCTCGTGCTCAACATGATCAGCACCAGTGTGATGATCAAACTCGGCCGTGTGAAGGGCAATCGCATGGTGGATATGCAGCTGAGCAACCATAAACTGATCGACCGTGGAACACGTATGGTGATGGATAGCCTGAAGGTGAGCTACGAAGTGGCCAATGAGATGCTTCGACATTACGGCAGCGTGCGTAGGGCGATCGAGGCGGGGCATACGATGTAGACGCCGCGAACCCGGTTTGAACGGATGGACCACACCAACGATCTAAAAGCGCAGGTGCAGGATGAGGTGCATTGACCCGATCTTTGCCCCCGCACCAGCTCCTGCGCCCGCTCCTGTCCCTGAACCAAACGTGCACACCCTCGAGCCCTTCTACAACTGGCGTCACCGCTACACAGCGGAAGAGGATGAGCGTTCGCCTTTCTTCGGCACAGAGCACAGTGAGTTCGAATTCACACATGCTGTTTATGATCACGCGATCCATCCGCAATGGGATGAATTCGGCAGTGAGACCTTGTATTTGAAAGTACTCTTTTCGGATTACGACGAAGGCGCTGTGATCATCGAGCTCATTGGCGAGTGGAACGATCTGCTCGGCAACGACGTCATGTTCCTGAAGCGCGATATCGTTGAGCCGATGATGTCACATGGCATCAACCGTTTCATCCTCATTGGCGAGAACGTGTTGAACTTCCATGCAGGCGATGAAGAATACTACAGTGAATGGTTCGATGAGGCCAGCGACAACGATGGCTGGATCGCGCTTCTGAACTTCCGTGAACATGTGCGCGATGACATGAAGGCCGCGAACATTGACCAGTATTTTTTGATGGGAGGTCAGCTGGACCAGACCGACTGGCGCACCTTCGAGCCGGACGACCTGTTGGAGAGGATCAGTGGCTTCGTGCAGCGCCGGCTCAGCGCTTGAGGAGCAGCTCCAGCACCACCCGATCGATCGGCAGCGTCACCTCCTCACCAGATGCGGTAGCAAGATCCAGCCAGCGGAACGATTCTTCATCCTCCATCTGCTGCTTGAAGTTGAAGGGGACTGCGCTCACCTTCAGCGCCAGTGCATTGGCTACGCGAAACGTATAATAGATGCTGATGATCTGCTGGCCGGCGCGGAACGCGCTTTCCTGAAAGAAATCAGTGGTATAGAAGTGCACCAGATCGAAGGCCTCCACGCCGATCTCCTCGCGCACTTCGCGGATAAGACAATCCTTTAGGCCTTCGCCGAACTCCAATCCACCACCCGGGAATTTGGTGATGCGTACCGCGGCCGTTCCTATCAAGCCGGGGACATTGATCAGCTCGTCGGCCACGAGCAAGCGACCATCGTGGACCAACAGGCCATATACACGAATATTGAAAAGTGGGTTCATATCACCAAAGGTCGCGTTGCCCGCAACATCTGCCGCTTGCCCGGTGGACCCGGCACACGCGCCACAGTGAAACCCGCGGCGAGCATCGCCCTGCGCACATCACCCTTCGCACAATAGGTCACGAGGATCCCGCCAGGTCGCAATGCAACAAGTATGCGGCGGAACACGTCCACGGTCCAGAGTTCGGGCTGCGTTCTTGGTGCGAAGGCATCGAAGTACACAATATCATAGCGCTCAACTTCGTGCAACTCGAGCACGGATCCAGCAGATCGCGTGAAGGTGAACGCATCGGTCAAGTGCTGTTCCGAGGATCCTGGCGCGCACATCATCGCCAGAAAAGGATCGCGCAATTCGGGCCTGCCGAGGGCTCCCGGATGATCGATCTGTATCAAAACATCCTGCGCCACCGGATGCGGCTCCAACGCCGTGTACCGGACCCACCTGCCATTCTCGACAGCATGGATCCAGGTGAGCAGTGCATTCAACCCCGTCCCCGATCCCACTTCCAACACATCGATCCGCGCTGCGGTCAGTTGCTTTAAGCCCATGTCGATGAACACATGCATGGACTCCTGAATGGCGCCATGCACGCTGTGGTGGAAGACATCCAGCTGCTCACTGCGCAGTGTGAATGAGCCGTCGCGTGTGCGATAGGGGCGAAAGTCCGAGGGAGGTGAATACATGGGCAATACCGAACGACGGGGCTAATTTCGCCCAATGCTTCTGGATCGTTCGCTCCTGCTCGTACTGTTCACCCTCCCTTTCCATGCAAACGCTCAGCAATGGATGGAACTGATGCAGGATCCGACCGTGAATGTGCATGAGGTGCAGGCGGCCTTCAATGCCCATTGGAACGGTCGTTCCTACGAGCGCAGCAAGGGCTTCAAGATGTATAAGCGCTGGGAGTGGTGGATGGAACAGCGCACCTACCCCACTGGTGCTAGGCCTGATGCGGGGGTGTTCAACATGGCGGTGAAGGATGCTGCGGCCATGGATCACTTGCTAGGGGCGAAAAGCAATGCCAACTGGCAGCCGCTTGGACCGTACACCTGGACGAACGGACCCCAGGGGTACAACCCCGGCAATGGACGCGTGAATTGCACGGCTGTGGATCCGAACAATGCGGCAACGATCTACGCAGGCGCCGCCACCGGTGGACTTTGGAAGAGCACGGATAATGGCCTCACCTGGGCCGCGCTCTTCGCCGACCTGCCAACGCTCGGTGTGAGCGGCATCGCGATAGACCCCGCGAATAGCAACGTGATCTACTGCGCAACCGGCGATGGCGACGGCACAGATACGTACAGCATCGGCGTGATCAAGAGCATTGACGGGGGTGCCAACTGGAGCAACACCGGACTCAACTGGGCTACCACGTCCGCACGCAACACGCGCATGCTTCGCATAAGCTCGGCTGATCCACAAACACTGTTCTGCGCTGCGAACAACGGCTTATGGAAGACCGAGGATGGAGGTGGTGTCTGGGCGAAGGTGGCCGATGGTTCTTTCAACGATGTGGAGTTCAAACCCGGCGACCCCAGTGTGGTCTTCGCCTGCGGCGATCAGTTCTTCCGGAGTGCGGATGGCGGGTCAACGTTCGTTCCAGTAGGTACAGGACTGCCGGCGGCCAACCTGGTGAACCGCATGCGTATCGCGGTATGTGCCGCCGACCCGCTCAAGGTGTACGTGCTCTGCGGACAGGAGTTGGATGGCGGTTACCTCGGTCTCTATCGCAGCAATGATGGCGGAGTGACCTTCACCCTGCGCAGCAGCTCGCCCAACATCTTTGGCTATAGCAATAACGGCAACGACAGCGGCGGGCAGAGCAATTACGATATGGCCCTCGCCGTGGATCCAGCCAATATGAACAACGTGTGGGTCGGCGGCATCAACGTATGGAAAAGCATCAACGGAGGTGCCAACTGGAGCGTGCAAAGTGATTGGGTGATCAACGGACAATCGCCTTATGTGCATGCAGACATACACAGCCTGGATGTGAGCAATGGTGCACTCTACTGCGGCAATGATGGAGGCCTGTTCCGCAGCAACAATGCTGGAGTCACATGGAACGACCTGAGCGCTGGACTCCAGATCACCCAGTTCTATCGCCTTGGCGGCAGTGAACTGGTCCCCGACCTCATTATCGCCGGTGCACAGGACAACGGTATGAACCTATGGAACGGAACGGACTGGACGCATGTGATGGGCGCCGATGGCATGGAAGGCGCTGTGGCCCCAGACGATCCCAACATCATCTATGGCTGCTTCCAGAACGGTGGCATTAGTCGCAGCGATGACGGTGGCCAGACCTTCAACAACATCGCATTTCCGATCACCGAAGAGGGACCGTGGGTGACACCCTACGTGATCGACCGCACCGATCCGCAGGTGGTGATCGCGGGCTTCAGGAACCTGTGGCGTTCCACCGACCGGGGCGACAGCTGGACACAGTGGACCAACACGGGATCCACACGACCCGTGCGCGCCATCGCGATCGCGCCGTCGAACAGCAACGTGGTCTACTACTGTAACGACAACTGGATGCGCAGGACGTTGGACAACGGTGGATCGTGGCTCACTGCAAGCACCGGCCTGCCCGATGCTGCCATTAGCTCCATCGCTGTGGATCCCGGCCAACCATTGCACGTATTCGTATGCCTGAGCGGTTACATGCCGGGGGAGAAAGCCTATGAGAGCACGGACGGTGGCATCACGTGGACGAATATCAGCGGGAACCTCCCGAACGTGCCCGCGAACACGATCGTGTACAAGGTGGGAAGCAATGACGGCGTGTATGTGGGTACCGACCTGGGCGTTTACTATACGGACAATACGCTCAGCAACTGGCAGCCCTTCAGCCAGGGCCTGCCACGGCTCGCGGTGACCGAACTGGAGATCAACGAGGGTGCAGGAAAGTTGCGCGCCACCACCTACGGACGGGGACTTTGGCAAAGCGATCTGTTCCAACCGGTGACCGCTTCGCCCTCCGCTGCGTTCGCCTTCACGGCCACCGGCAATTGTGTGGGGGACACCCTCCTCTTCGCCGATGCCTCATTGAATGCTGCTCCGGGATGGACCTGGACCTTCGACGGAGGAACACCGGCCACCAGCATGGAGGCCACTCCAGCGGTGGTGTTCAACACACCCGGTGATCACCTCGTTTCACTGACCGTCGCCAACGCATCCGGCCCGGATACCTATTCTTCGGTAGTGCAGGTGAGCGCAGAACCCAACCGCCTGAACATCACCCTCACCTTCGACGATTACCCGGGAGAAACGAGTTGGACCATCACCGATGACCTGACGGCTGCGGACGTTGCCAGTGGCGGTCCTTATGCCGGCCTCAACGCTGGAGGCACCTTCACCGATCATGTCTGCCTGCCCGCCGGCTGCTACACCTTCACCATCAGCGACAGTTACGGCGACGGCATATGCTGCGATAATGGTAACGGTTCCTTTATCGTTGGCAACCCACAGCTAGGTCAGCTCGCGAGTGGCGCCAACTTCGCTTACACACAGTCCGCTTCCTTTTGCCTCGACCTTTCCACTTCCACAGGTCAGTATGATGAAGGACCGATGCTGCGCATGCGACCACTTGAAGGTCGCGGCCTATTCCTCCTGACGCTGCCCGCTAACATCGGTCCCTGCACGTTGCTCGTGTTCGATGCACTGGGGCGTACAGCGCGCTCATTGACCTGCACTGATGCCAGTAGTGAAGTGGTGGTGGACCTCCGCTCCTTCGCTTCGGGTCCATACACGGTCATGCTGCAAGGCACACGTGAAGCGTTGATCACGCGGCTCGTGGTGGACTGAGGCCCCCTTCTCGTTCAATTTAATTGAATGATCACCAGCGAGTTGAATGCGTCTAGTCCCTTTTTGTCTAACTTTTTATCACTTTTCTTGAACATTTTGGATCGACTGCTTGTTCTTTGCGCAATCAACCGACAAAAAACCATGAAATACTCCCGAACCCTCGGACTTTCGGTGGCCCTCCTACTGGTGGGTGCCTCCGCCACAGCGCAGACCGCCCGTGTGCAAGTGATCCACAACTGTGCTGACGCAGCCGCCACCCAGGTGGACGTGTGGCTGGACAATTCGCTCCTGCTGGACAATTTCGCGTTCCGCACGGCCTCGCCCTTCGTAGATGCGCCTGCCGGTGTGCAATTCACAGTAGGCATCGCCTTACCGAACAGCACGATGGCCAGTGATGCGATCTTCCAACAGCAGTTCACCCTCGCAGACGGAGGTTCGTATGTGATCGTGGCCAGCGGCATTGTCAGCGGCAGTGGTTACATGCCTGCTACTCCGTTCAGCCTGGAGGTATTCGCCGCAGCGCAGGAATCTGCCATGGTTCCAACCAACACTGATGTGCTCGTGTTCCATGGTTCTACCGACGCTCCTACTGTGGATGTATTCGAGAGTGCTGTGCTGAACGCCACCGCCGTGGACAATGCGAGCTATGGAGATTTCGCCGGCTACCTCGGCCTGCCAACGGCTGACTACACGCTGCAGGTGCGTACGGCCGATAATTCAGCGATCGTTGCGACGTATGCCGCACCCCTCGCAACGCTCGGTCTCGACGGAGCTGCACTCGCGGTGTTGGCCAGTGGTTTCCTGAACCCAGGCATGAACAGCAATGGCCCGGCCTTCGGCCTGTGGGTCGCGTTGCCCTCCGGCGGAGCCCTCGTAGAACTGCCACTCGTGGCCAACCCCACAGCGCGTGTTCAGGTGGTGCATAACTGCGCCGATCTCGCAGCCAGCGTGGTGGACGTGTACTTGAACGACCAACTGCTGATCGACAATTTCGCATTCCGCACCGCCTCGCCCTTCGTGGACGCCCCGGCCACGATCTCCTTCACGGTGGGTATCGCGCCCGGCTCCAGCACATCCAGCGCCGATGCGATCTACACTCAGGAGCTCACCCTCGCAGAAGGGGAGACCTACACCGTTGTCGCCAGCGGAATCGTCAGCGGCTCCGGCTACAGCCCAGCCCAACCCTTCGTGTTGAACGCGTTTGCAGGAGCACGTGAGTCCGCGAATATGCCCTTGAACACGGATGTGCTCGTTTACCATGGCAGCACCGACGCGCCAACCGTGGATGTGTTCGAAAGCGCTGTGCTGAACGCCACCGCTGTTAATGACGCGAGCTACGGCGACTACGCCGGATACCTCGAACTGCCCACTGCCGACTACACCTTGCAGGTGCGCACTGCGGACAACAGCGCCATTGTGGCCACCTATGCAGCACCCCTGCAGACCCTCGGTCTTCAAGGCGTTGCGCTTACCGTGTATGCCAGTGGCTTCTTGGATCCTGCGGCGAACAGTAATGGTCCGGCCTTCGGTCTGTGGGTGGCCCTGCCTGCCGGTGGAGCCCTCGTTGAACTTCCGTTGTTGCAGAACCCAACGGCGCGCGTTCAGATAATCCACAACAGCGCCGACCTCGCAGCTTCCACCGTGGACGTATGGTTGAACAACACGTTGCTGATCGACAACTTCGCCTTCCGAACGGCCTCGCCCTTCGTGGATGCTCCCGCTACCATCGACTTCAACGTGGGTATCGCTCCGGCGAACAGCACCGCAAGCACCGATGCCATCGCCAACTTCACGTATAACCTCATGGAGGGTGGCACCTACATCATCACTGCCAACGGTATCGTGAGTGCGACCGGATATAGCCCTGTGCAACCGTTCGACCTCTATGTGAAGGCTGATGCCCGTGTGTCCGCGAACACGCCCGGAAATACCGATATCCTGGTGTTCCATGGAAGCACCGATGCCCCGATCGTGGACGTTGCTGAGACCGCCGTGCTCGGCGGCGCCACCGTGGTGAACGACCTGGCATATGGTAACTATACCAACTACCTCGAAGTGCCCGCTGCAGACTACGTGCTGCAAGTGCGCACGGCCGATGGCACCCCGCTGGTGAGCTACCAGGCCCCCCTGGCCACCCTCGGCCTGGCCAATGCCGCGATCACTGTTCTGGCCAGTGGCTTCCTCGACCCCACGATGAACAGCAACGGAGCATCGTTCGGTCTGTGGGTTGCACTAGCCTCCGGTGGTGCACTGGTCGAACTGCCCCTAGCTACGGGCGTAAATGAGAACGATGCCGACCTGAACGCCATCAGCGCATGGCCGAACCCCGCCAACGACCAAGTGAACATCAGCCTCGACGCAGTTCGTGACGTTCGCAGCGCCATCGCCTTAATGGACTTCACCGGTCGGGTGGCCCTCGAAGTGGGTAGCGTACAGCTTCAGCAAGGTGCTAATCGCCTTGCCATTGATGTAGCAGGCCTGAGCGCAGGTGTGTATCAGTTGAGCATCACCAACGAGAACGGTCGCCGCATCCTGCCACTTCAGGTGGTGCGCTGAACCGCCAATTCCTAATGATGGCGCGGGGCCTTCCGGGAGGAGGGCCCCGGGTCGTTGGGGATGGTCCGAACATAAACTACCATCGATCGTTCTTCCGTAAGACATAACACAATCCTAGCTTCGCATCCGTACGATGGGTCCCTACCTCAACAGATTCAGTATTCGCGACCTCGAGGAGTTCTCCGGTGTAAAGGCCCATACTATCCGTATCTGGGAGCGTCGTTACCGCATCTTGAACCCTGATCGAACAGACACGAACATTCGCACCTATGGACTGGACGAGCTGAAGACGATCTTGAATGTCGCCTTCCTCAATCGCTATGGCGTGAAGATCTCCCGCATAGCGGCGCTCTCCGAGAAGGAGCGTGATCGGTCGGTGAAGGAACTGGCCGAGAAACAAGGGAGCACGGATGATGCGTTGAACGCCTTGAAGCTCGCCATGGTGGGATACGATACCCAGGGCTTCGAGCGCACCTCGGCCGTCTATCTCGAACGCGAAGGATTCCGCAACATGGTGGAGCGGCTGTACGTGCCGTTGTTGGAATGTATCGGCCTGCTCTGGCAAAGCAATTCCATCTGCCCCGCACAGGAACACTTCGTGAGCAACCTAGTGCGGCAGAAATTGATCGCCGCGATAGACGGTTTGCGTCCAACAACGGCCGGTTCGGGAACCACGCAAGTGCTGTACTTGCCCCAGGACGAGATCCATGAACTAGGCCTGCTCTACGTGCATTACCTGTTGCGGTCCCGCGGTGAGCGGGTGGTATTCCTCGGATCAAGCGTGCCAAAGGATGACCTGGTACAGGTGGTGGAACAATTCTATGGACCGGTGCGCTTCATTTCCATCTTCACAGCATTTCCCCAGAGCGATTCAGTGGCCGCTTATTTGGCCGACTTCCGCAAGGCCATGCCCGACCAACGTGTAAGCTTTCTGGTGACCGGGTCGCGCGTGGTGGCGGCCGCATTGGAAAGTACACCTCCAGGTGTGGTGGCCAAGGCCAGTTTCAAGGAACTGGTGGCGGATCTGTTCTGACCGCTAACTTCCCGCAGTGCGAAGCAAAACTGCATCCGTTTTCCTGATCCTGTTGTTCGCGTCATGTGGCACGCAAGTGACCACGCGACATATTCTGGACCAGCATGGTCGTGTGCGGGCGATCGTGGAGGAAAGAGCAGGGCAGAAGGATGGTCTGGTTACGCACTACACGGCCGATGGCACGGTCCGTCTGTCGGGACGATATGTGCAGGATGTCAGGGAGGGCTGGTGGACCGGGACCGATGGCGCGGGCCAACTGCTTTCAATGGTGCATTTCGTCCACGGACTGAAGGAAGGACTGCAATGCTATTGGGGCCATCGCGGAACGGTGACGCGGGTGGAAACATTCGTGCATGGCGAACCCGATGGTGCGCTGATCGATTTCCTGGAGGACGGGCGACCCGCGTTGTGGACGCACAAGGTGAAAGGCAAAGCCCACGGCGCGCATTATCATTGGTGGTTCAAGGATGGCCGCACCACGTCCGTGCTGATGGGCACCTTCAACAACGACCTATATGATGGGCGCTGGTCGGAGGCGGATACCACCGGTCACTTATTCTGGCTTGCCGATTATGACCACGGCAGGCTTGTGCGCACCCTAGTGGCCCGGCGCGAAGGCCGTTAGGGCAGCACCTTGCCCGGGTTCATGATACCAAGCGGATCGAATGCTTGCTTCAATGACCGCATCAACGACAATTGTCTTCCGCTGAAGGCAATATCCATGTACGGCCGTTGAACCAGGCCGATGCCATGCTCACCGCTGAGCGTACCACCCAACGACACGGTCAGTTGGAAGATCTCGCGGATGGCCTTGGGTAGCTCGTGTTCCCAGAAGGCATCACTAAGGTCGCCCTTGATGATATTGACGTGCAGGTTGCCATCGCCCGCATGGCCGTAGCACACAGAGGTGAAACCGTAACGGGCACCAATGGCCTTCACCCCTTCAAGCAACCGCGGCAGCTCGAAGCGGGGCACCACCGTATCTTCCTCCTTGTAGACGCTGTGGGCCTTCACACTAACGGGCACGCTCCGGCGCAGCTTCCATAATGCGTCCTTCTCTCCAGTGGTCTCGGCGAATAACACCTCGCCTGCTCCATGCGCCTCCATCACACGGAGGATCGTTTCACAATCGCGCATCAGCACATCACCATGCCCACCATCGACCTCGATCAACAGGTACGCCCCCGGGGTGGTGCTCACCTGCGTCGGTAGTCCCTCTGTGAAGCGCATGGTCCACGCGATCGCATCGCGTTCCATGAACTCCAGCGCGCTCGGAGTGATACCGGCACGGAACACGGCACTCACTGCTTCGCAGGCACGTGTAGGGCTTTCGAAGGGCACCAACATCAGCCGCGTCTCCTTCGGTAGCGGCACCAGTCGCAAGACCGCCTTGGTGATTATCCCCAGCGTGCCTTCACTGCCTACCATTAATCGGGTAATATCGTAGCCGGTGCTGTTCTTCAGTGTGTTCGCGCCGGTCCAGATCACCTCGCCATCGGGCAGCACCACTTCCAGGTTCAATACCCAATCCCGGGTAACGCCGTACTTCACCGCGCGCGGACCGCCCGCGTTCTCGGCCAGGTTGCCACCGATGGTGCAACTGCCCTTGCTGCTGGGATCGGGCGGGTAGCACAGGCCCTTTCCTGCGACGGCATCCATTAGGACCTGCGTGATCACGCCGGGTTCCACCGTCACCTGCAAATTGCGTTCGTCGATATCAACGATGGCGTTCATACGGTCCAGCGCAAGGCCAACGCCCCCATGAACGCTGAGGGCTCCGCCGCTGAGCCCGGTGCGGCCACCGATGGGGGTTACTGGCACTGCATACTGCGCGCAGAGGCGGATGGCCAATGATACCTCCCTCGTATTCCGCGGCCGCAATACGACCTGCGGCGGGTACACCAGGTCCTCGGTTTCATCATGACCATAGTGTGCCCGGTCGTCCTCGCCCAAGAGGACGGTATCCGTGGACAGCGCAGTGCGGAGCGCGGTTATAAAGCCTTCCGGAAGTGGTGCACAAGGGTCGACCATGGTGCGAAGTTGGAACCGTTGTCCATTGGCGCTCCTACGTTCGATCGATTCTTTCCCACAAGAAAGTCCCCTGATCGGGAGGAATTCATACTTTTTCAATTCATTCCGCTTGGAACGAGGCATCCCATCCAGTGAAGCGGACGTGCTATTACCTGAAAATGGCCATCATGAAGACTCTCCTTCCTCTGCTTTTGGTATTCTGCCTGTGGATCCCAGCACGGGCCCAGAACATCGGCATCAATGCGGACGGTGCCACGCCCAATGCCAGCGCCTTGCTGGATATCGACGTGAGCGCCTTGCCGGCCGCTAGCAAGCGCGGGCTGCTGATCCCCCGAGTGGCGCTCACCGCGACCAACGTGGCCGCACCGATCCCCGCCCCGGCGACCTCCCTGCTGGTATACAATACGGCCACGGCCGGTGTTTCACCCACTAACGTAGTGCCGGGGTTCTATCATTGGAATGGTGCAGCATGGGTGGCGATGCTGAGCGGAAATCCGGGCTGGACGGTCCTGGGCAATGCGGGCACATCGCCGGTCGCCAACTTCATAGGCACCACGGATGCTGCGGACTGGGTGATCAAAACAGGAGGCAGCGCCGCGCTCAACGAACGCATCCGCGTGCTGGCCGGTGGACAGACCGTGATGAACAATACAGGTCTTGGCCTGAACACGAACGATGTATTCTCAGTATATGCGACGGGCACAACCAATGGCACCACGGCCAATACGACCGCATTAGGCCTGAAGGCGGTGAGCGGTTATTGCTCCAGCACCGGAATAGGCCTCTATGGCAGCAACACCGGTACAGCGGCGAACTCCTTTGCCATCTACGGAACCGTCCCAGCCACCACCGGTGCCGCCAACGCGATCCGGGGTGAGGCCGCCAGCGTGAACGGCGTGGCCATTACGGGCATCACCAACACCAGTGCTGGTGTGATCCCTACCGCGACCAATGCCAGAGGTGTTATTGGCCAGGTGAACGGTACACTGGCCGGCACGGCGGTAGGCATCGGCGTCCAAGGCATCGCGAACCCCACCATGACCATCGGGGATGCACGCGGCGTGCAGGGTACATCGCCCTCCGATAATGGTACCGGGGTGCTGGGCTTTTCAACCACCTTGGCCATCACCGCCTTCCCATCCGGAGTCTACGGCCAGGCCGCCAGTGTATCCGGCACCGGGGTTACCGGGATCGCCACCTCCGCGCTCACCACGAATAACCCCACGGGGGTGTATGGTCAATCGGCCAGCACCACCGGCTTCGCGGTGGACGGGTTCAATACGACCGCGGCCGGTACAGGTGTGTTGGGGGAGGGGAACGGCATTGGCGGTACATACCTGACAGCTGGTAGTGGTGGTGCGTTCACCGGCACAGGCACCGGTACATTTTCACTGGCCACCACGGTGGCCACTGGTACCGGCTTGCTGGCCGTGGGTAACAACCTGGCGGCCTTTGGTAGTCTGGCCGCTGGCGCTGGCGTTGCCGGAAACGGACAAAATTTCGGAGTGTATGGCGTCGCCACCAGTAACGCCGTTGGTGCTGTTAACGCACCAGCCCGGGCCGGTGGTTATTTTGTAAGCGGGACCGCCCCAGCACAATCCTTCACCTACGTGGCCTGCTATGAAGGGGGTGGAACACCGCGCAAGGTGATGGGGAACGGTACGGTCAACACCGTGGTGAAGAACGCTGATGATCAATACGTGCTCCTCTCCGCACCCGAAGCTCCGGAGAATCTGTTCGAGGATTTCGGCACCGGCCAGCTACTCAACGGCAAAACGCATATCACCCTCGATCCAACCCTGAGCCGGAACGTTCTCGTGAACGACCAACATCCCCTCCGCGTATTCGTTCAATTGCGCGGCGATTGCAAGGGCGTATTCGTGTCCAATGAGACCGCTGAAGGATTCGACGTCACCGAACTGCAGGGTGGCATTTCCAATTCCCGCTTCTTCTGGACCGTGGTGGCCAACCGTGCCAACCAATCGTTCGCTGATGGCACGAACTGGCCTTTTGCCGAAGAACGATTCGCCCACACCCAAGGTCCGCAGCCCACCATTGTGTCTGGATCAATGAAGCGGGCTCCCGAACGAGCACCGGAGCGATCACTAGGACCGACCAGCGTTACAGGGATCGTGCCTTAAGGGCAGGTCCTCATCGGGGCAGACATATTGCTCCGCTCGATGAACTGGCGTGCCTTGTTGGTATTTTCCAACCTTTCGGTATTGACTGCTGCGCCATCACATACAGCCGCAGGTCCTCGCATAGGTCGTTCCGAACGCGCGGGATCACGATCTTGCGCACCCTTCATGAAGCACATCTTTCCCGGCCGATCCTTCCTGCTTGTGCTGGTGGCCGCACTCGGCTATTTCGTGGACATCTACGACCTGGTGCTGTTCAACGTGGTGAAGCGCGAAAGCCTGGAGTTCATCCTCGGCGCGGGGAACCCGAACATCAAGGACGTGGGCATCAACCTGTTCAACTGGCAAATGGTGGGCATGCTGGTGGGCGGCATCCTTTGGGGCGTGTGGGGCGACAAAAAGGGGCGTATCACGGTGCTCTTCGGGAGCATCCTGCTTTACTCCGCGGCCAACGTGGCCAACGCCTTCACCACTGACCTTACCAGCTATGCCATCGTTCGCTTCATCGCCGGTGTGGGCCTCGCGGGTGAACTGGGTGCGGGCATCACCCTGATCACCGAAACGCTGCCGCGCGGCAAACGCGGATACGGTACCATGATCGTGGTAATGGTGGGCGCGCTCGGGGCCGTCCTCGCCTCGCTCGTCGGCGGCCATGGCGAGGGCATCGCCCGGTGGATCGAGGGGGTCGGCGGACACCATCTGATGAACTGGCAGGTGGCTTATCTGGTGGGCGGCACCATGGGACTGCTGCTGTTGGCGTTGCGCGTGGGTACATTCGAGAGCGGCCTCTTCGAGAAGTTGAAGGACCGCACCGTGAGCCAGGGCGAAATTCGCCTATTATTCAACGACCGTTCACGTTTCCTGCGTTATCTCGGCTGCATCCTCATCGGCGTGCCGGTGTGGTACGTGATCGGCGTGCTGGTGAGCCTGTCGCAGGATGTCTTTGTACCGGCGCTCAACATCGACATTTCCGCATTGGACATGGCAGGCAGGAAGCAGATCAATGGCGATGTGATCATGTACGCCTACATCGGTCTGAGCCTCGGGGATCTGATCAGTGGGCTCCTCAGTCAGGTGTTGCGCAGCCGCAAAAAGGTGATCATGCTCTACCTCGTCGCGAATCTTTTGCTCACCCTGATCTTCCTCTTCGGCATGCGCGGCGCCAGTATCGCCACGTACAACTGGATGTGCCTCGCCCTGGGCACCGCCACGGGCTATTGGGTGATCTTCGTGACCGTGGCCAGCGAGCAGTTCGGCACGAACATCCGCAGTACGGTGGCCACCACCACGCCCAACTTCGTGCGTGGCGCCGTGGTCCCGGTCACCAACGCATTCAAGTATCTCGCCCTGCCGCTGGGCGCTGTGACCGGCGCATTGGTCGTGGGCCTTGTGTGCATCGGCGCGGCCATCTGGGCCACCACGCGGCTGCAGGAGACCTTCAATCGCGATATGGATTTCGTGGAAGAGTGACGCATGGAGCATGTGCCCATTTGAATATGGGACCATGCGGCCATGCCTGTCCCGTCCTGAAAAAGGCTGACGGGATCCCGTAATTTCGAGACCCCTTCCCGCATGTTGATGTCCAACAGGAAAACGGTCTCTCGGTCCGATATGTTCAAGGTGGGCACCCAACGGGTGGAGGCCTTGGGCGATGGGATCTTCGCGATCGCGATGACCTTGATGGTGTTGGAGCTGAAGATCCCCGAATGGCAGGACGAAGTATCCAATGAGCGCGTGTGGCACTATTTGCAGGACCTCGCGCCGAGCCTCTTTGCCTTTGCCCTGTCCTTCATCATCCTGGGGATCTTCTGGTTCGCACACCGCTTGGAGTACATCTTCATCAGCTCCAGCAACCGCAAGCTCATCTGGCTGAACATCCTGTTCTACTTCGCCATCTGCATGATCCCGTTCAGCGCCGCCATGCTCGGCCGTTACAGTGAGGATCAGCTGGTGGAAGTGTTCTACGGCGTTAACCTGATCGTGGCCGCTGAACTGCTTCATTGGATCTGGAACTATGGCACCTCCATCCCCGAACTCTGCGAACGCGAGGTACCCAAGGAACTGCGGAAGGAGATCCAACTCCTCTTCGTGTTGGCCCCTGCGGTCTATGCTGTGGCCATCGGCATCAGCTTCGTGGAGCCCAGATGGAGCTTCTACTTCTACCTGTTCACTCCGCTGCTCTACCTCATCCCCACGAAGTTGGATCGGTACATGCCTGCCCGCGTGCCCAAGCACCAACATGGAAGGAAAGAGCAATGACCACCCGTTCACCCCGCCGCGAACGGCATTCTAATTGACCATCCGCTCCACGGCCCGACCGGTGCGAAGTGATGCGCCGGGGTATCTTGGCCGCCCCTTGAACGTGAACCACATGATGATGCGTAACACCCTGTTCGCCGCGGGTCTGCTGATCGCGGCCTTCTCGCTCTCCGCCCAGAAACAACTCAGCAACCAGGACATCTGGTACAGTCCGGCCTTCGGTGCCGAGCGTGTGGGTGGCCTCAACAGTATGAACGATGGCCTTCGCTATACTTCACAGGAAGAGGAAGGTGGGACGCCGGTGATCAACGTATTCGACTATCGCACGGGCAGCAAGCTGAGCACCCTGATGAATGGCAAGGATCTGATGCTGCCGGGTGCAAAAACCCCCATCGGCTTCGATGGCTACCACCTCAGCGGCGATGAGAAACTGATGATGATCGAGAGCGCCACTGAGCCCCTCTACCGCTACAGCTATTACGCTTACAACTACATCTACGACCTAAAGGGCAAGAGCTTGAAACCACTGAGCGATACCACCAAGGCCAAGCAACGTCTGGCCACGTTCAGCCCGGATGGAAGCCACGCCGCGTTCGTGCGCGATAACAACCTCTTCGTGGTGGATCTGACGACGATGCAGGAGACCGCCGTTACCCGCGATGGCCAGTGGAACAAGGTGATCAACGGGGCAACGGACTGGGTGTACGAAGAGGAATTCGCGCTGGTGCAGGGCTACCAATGGAGCCCTGACGGCAACCGCATCATCTTCCTGCGCAGCGATGAGAGCGAGGTGAAGGAGTTCGACATCGCGATGTACAAGGACCAGTTGTACCCGAGCGGCTACCACTACAAATACCCGAAAGCAGGTGAAACGAACAGCGAAGTGAGCCTGACCGTGTACGACCTACGCGGCGGCATCAACACGCGCGTGCCACTGGGCACGGATGAAGTGGACATCTACCTCCCGCGCTTCGGCTTCACCAACAATGAAGAGACCGTGTGGTTCATGCGCATGAACCGCCTCCAGAACGAGAAGCGCATCTACACAGTACCTGTCCCCGTGCTCAAGCAAGGCCCCGGCGCTCTTGCACCACAGGAGGTATACAACGAACAAAGCAGAACATACATCGAGGTTACGGATGACCTCTTCTTCCTGAAGGACGGAAGTGGCTTCGTGATCACCAGCGAGAGCAGCGGCTGGAACCAGATCTACTTCTGCCCAATGGGTGGCAAGGCCACCACGAAGCCCGCTACGCTTTCCGCCAGTGCCAAGCGCGCGATCACAACGGGCAGCTTCGACGTTGCCGGTGTGAAGGGCATCGACGAGGCTGGTAAGCGCGTGATCTTCACCGCCAGCATGAAGGACCCGATGCACCAAGAGGTATACGCGATGGGGCTCAACGGCAAGGGCCTGAAGGAACTTTCGCCCGTGGGCGGCAGCAGCGATGCAGAGTTCAGCACCGGCTTCAAGTACTTCATCAACACGCACAGCACGGCCAACGAACCCGAGACCATCACGCTGCACGATGGTCAGGGAAAGCTGGTGAAGACCTTGAAGGACAACGTCAAGCTGCGCAACAAGCTGAAGGAATACGACCTGCCCCAGAAGGAGTTCATGAAGATCGCCCTGGACAACGGCACCGAGCTGAACGCGTGGATCATCAAGCCGCCCAAGTTCGACAGCCGCCAGCAGTACCCCGTGTTCATGACGCAATACAGCGGGCCCAACAGCAATGAGGTGCTCGACCAGTGGGGCGGTCGCAACCTCCTCTGGCACCAACTGCTCGCGCAGAAGGGCTACATCGTGGTGTGCGCCGATCCCCGCGGCACGGGTCGTCGCGGGCATGACTTCCGCCACATCACCTACGGCCAGCTGGGCAAATACGAAACAGAGGACCAGATCGGCGTGGCCAAGTGGCTCGGCGCGCAGCCCTACGTGGACAAACAGCGCATCGGCATCCAAGGCTGGAGCTATGGTGGGTACATGAGCAGCTTGTGCATCACCAAGGGCGCTGGCTTCTTCAAGGCCGCCATCGCCGTGGCACCTGTGACCAACTGGCGCTACTACGACAGCATCTACACCGAGCGCTACATGGGCCTTCCCAAGGACAACGCCACCGGCTACGATGACAATAGCCCGATCAACCACGTGGATAAGCTACGCGGCAAGTACCTGCTCATCCACGGTTTGGCCGATGACAACGTGCACTTTCAGAACAGCGCCCAAATGCTGACCGCGCTGGTGAAGGCGAACAAGACATTCGACTTCATGGCCTACCCGGACAAGAACCATGGTATCTATGGCGGCACCACGCGCCTCCACCTGTACGAGAAGATGACCAACTTCCTCCTTCAGAACCTTTAAGAGGCGAGGGACCAGGGAACGCTGGATCTGAGAAGCGGGCCAAGGGGTTCCCTTCTCCGTTTTACCCGCCCGTATTCCACGATTCCTCGGTTCTGCTACCTTCCCCGCCGATCGGACCAAAACAGACCTCCTCGCATGAGCAACACGACCATCGAACAAGGCCACCCCAAGGGGCTGTACCTGCTGTTCTTCACCGAAATGTGGGAACGCTTCAGCTATTATGGCATGCGGGCGATCTTCATCCTGTTCATGACCAAGGCCCTGTTCATGGGCAACGCCGAAGCGAGCAACATCTATGGCAGCTTCACCGGCCTCGTTTACCTCACCCCGCTGCTCGGCGGCTACATCAGCGATCGCTACTGGGGCAACCGGCGCAGCATTTTCGTGGGCGGCATCCTGATGGCCATCGGTCAGTTCCTCCTCTTCTTCAGCGGTAGCTATGTAACAGAAGGGGTGCAGAGCGCAGGTGCCATCAGCACCATGTGGGCAGGCCTTACGCTGATCATCATTGGGAACGGGTTCTTCAAACCGAACATCAGCACCATGGTGGGGCAGCTGTACCCCAAGAACGACCGACGCATTGATGGGGCCTTCACCATCTTCTATATGGGCATCAACCTCGGCGCTCTTTTCGCACCGCTGATCTGTGGTGGCCTTGGCGACACCGGGAATATCTTCGACTTCAAGTGGGGATTCCTCTCGGCGGGCATCGGCATGATCGTGAGCGTGATCTCCTTCGAGCTGATGAAGAACAAGTATCTGGTGGACGCTGCGGGCAACCACATCGGGATGCCCAAGCAGAAGATGGACATAAAGACCGTAGCCACCATCCTAGGCGCGGTGGCCCTGATGTTCGTGCTGCTCAACTTCAAGACCTGGTTCAAGGTGGACATCGACCCGATCGGCTACCTGATCTATGGGGCCATGGTGGCCATGCCCATCGTGATCTTCAGCGACAAGAGTTTGGTGCACGAAGAGAAGCAGCGCATCAGCGTGATCTTCATCCTGGCCTTCTTCGTGATCTTCTTCTGGGCCTGTTTCGAGCAGGCAGGTGCTTCGCTAACCCTCTTCGCCGATCAGCAGACCGAACGCCACATCGCGGGATGGGAGATGCCCGCGTCGTACTTCCAAAGCGTGAACCCATTCCTCATCATCATCCTAGCACCGTTGTTCAGCATGCTGTGGATCGGCTTGGGCAAGCGCGGCTGGGAGCCCTCATCACCGTTGAAAATGGCCATCGGCCTTGCGCTTTTGGCCATCGGCTACATGGTGATCGCCTTCGGTGTACATGGCGTTGATGCCAGCGCCAAGATCAGCATGTGGTGGCTCATAACCTTGTATGGCCTGCATACCATGGGCGAGCTCTGCCTCTCCCCGATCGGGTTGAGCATGGTGAGCAAACTTGCTCCACTACGCCTGTCATCGCTGCTCATGGGCACCTGGTTCCTGGCCAACGCGGCAGCGAACAAGTTCGCAGGGACCTTGAGCGCTCTGATCCCCCCCGGTGCAGGGGAGAGCGCCACACCGGCCGTTGAGGTGAAGATCCCCATGCTCATGGGCATCCCCATCGACAACCTGTTCACCTTCTTCATGGTGTTCATTGTGCTCAGCGGCAGCGCGGCCGTCATCCTGGTGCTGATCCACCGCTGGCTGCAAGGCCGCATGCACGGAGTGAACTAGCCAGCAGCATTCATCGGCGCATGTTGCAGACTGCCGCACTGATGTTTCACCGGTGCCGTTCACGCGTTGTGAACATCGGCGATTCCGCCAATACGAGCGATCATCCATTCCGCCGTAGAACAGCATGACCCCACAAGGCAAACACCCACGGGGCTTGCCCTTCCTGTTCCTCACCGAGATGTGGGAGCGCTTCGGGTACTACCTGATGATCGGTATCTTCCAGCTGTACCTGATGGACCCGGTGTCCACCGGCGGCATGGCCATGGACCGCAAGGATGCTGCGGATATCTACGGCACCTTCATCGCGCTGGTGTTCCTCACGCCCTTCCTCGGCGGCCTCCTCGCCGACCGTGTACTGGGATACAGCCGCGCCATCTTCCTCGGCGGCACGCTCATGGGCCTTGGCTATATCGGACTCTCGCTTCCGGGCATGACCGCCTTCTATGCATCATTGGCGCTGATCATCATCGGCAATGGGTTCTTCAAGCCCAACATCAGCACCTTGCTGGGCAACCTGTATAGTGTTGACCACTACCGCGCCCAGAAGGACAGCGGGTACAACATCTTCTACATGGGCATCAACATCGGTGCCTGCATCTGCAACCTCTTCGCGGCCTACATGCGCAACCGCTATGGCTGGGGCTACGCCTTCGCCACGGCCGGCGTGGGCATGTTCATCGGGCTTATCGTGTTCGCCATCGGCCTGCGCCACTACCGCCACGCCGATATAAGGAAGCCGGTGCAGAAGGAGGATATGCCCTTGAGCCGCATACTTACCACCGTATTCCTACCCGCCATCATCGTGGGCATTGCTGCATGGTCGTTCCCCGGCAACTTGCTTGGCAGCGACTCCACGGATGCCTTCATCTTCGCTACCATCCCGGTGATCATCTTCTACATTGGCCTCTATCTACGCGCGTCGCTGGAGGACAAGAAGCCGCTGCTCGGCCTGCTGAGCATATTCGCCGTAAGCGTCATGTTCTGGGCGGTGTTCAAGCAGAACGGCACAGCCCTCACCACTTGGGCACAGTACTACACCGATCGTGAACTGCCTGCGGCGATCGTACCCCTGGGCGAATCGCTCTACCAAGTGGAGAAGCCCGTGAACGCGGTGGATTCCGTGGTGGCCTATGACGATGACTTCAAGGTGATCAAGGTGGACGGCAAGGAGCAGAAGGTCCTGGGCAGGCCCGTGTACTACAAGAACATGCAGCCGGAGCTGTTCCCGCCCGAGGGACAGCCGGCCTACATCCTGAACACCGAGCTCTTCCAGTCCGTGAACCCGCTGTGGGTGGTGATCCTCACGCCCTTCGTGGTGGGCTTCTTCGCCTTCCTGCGCAAGCGCGGGCGCGAACCCAGCACGGCCAGCAAGATCGGCTGGGGCCTGCTCGTTTCGGCCCTGTCCACCTTGGTCATGGTGTGGGCTGTGCACATCTGCCAGAACGGCGCCATCAAGGCCTCGGCGTGGTGGCTGATCGCCAGCTACGGCGTGGTGACCGTAGGCGAACTTATGCTCAGCCCAATGGGCCTTTCGTTGGTGAGCAAAGTGAGCCCCACGCGCCTCACCGCCCTGATGATGGGCGGCTGGTTCCTTTCCACCTCCATCGGCAACAAGCTCTCCGGTATCCTCGCCAGCCTGTGGGACACCTACGAGGACAAGAGCCACTTCTTCCTGGTGAACTTCGGCCTGCTGATGATCGCCACCATCATCATGTTCGTGATGTTGCGCTGGCTCAACCGCATCATCCCGGAAAAGAAGTAGATCTTCATCCCCATGAACAGCTCCCCCACCCTCGACCAGATCCGCAACTTCGAAGGGAAGTATCCCCGGCAGCTCTGGTACCTCTTCGGCACCGAGATGTGGGAGCGGTTCTGCTTCTACGGCATGCGCGGCATGCTTACTGTGTTCATGGTAACCAAGCTGGGGCTCGACGACCGCACCGCGAACCTGCAGTACGGCGCCATCCAGGCCTTCGTGTACGCCTTCACCTTCATCGGCGGCGTGTTCGCCGACAAGATCCTTGGCTTCCAGAAGTCGCTCGTGTGGGGCGCGCTGCTGATGATCCTCGGGGGACTCGTGATCGCCTTTGCACCCAACGAGCTTTTCTACATCGGCACCAGCTTCTCCATCATCGGCACGGGCTTCTTCAAGCCGAACATCAGCACCATGGTAGGCCAGCTTTACAATGACACCGACAGTCGACGTGATGCGGGCTTCAGCCTCTTCTACGCGGGCATCAACCTGGGCGCATTGCTCGGTGGCATCATCATGGTGTACGTAGGCAAGTACTATTCCTGGAGCCTGGCCTTCGGACTGGTCTCCGTGGTGATGACGATCAGCTTGATCAACTTCTTCCTTACCCGCAGATCGCTCGGTCCCATCGGACTTTCCCCGCTCCATCCGGATACCACACCAACACGTCGTCGCTACCTGGAGATCGGTACCTACATCGCGTCGTTGATCGCTGTGCCCATCATTCTCGCCCTCGTTACTGTGCCGCGCAACACGGACCTGTTCATGTACATCATCGGCCCGGCCACGTTGGTCTACCTGGCCTTTGAAATGCGCAAGTTCTCCTGGGCACAGAACAAGAAGCTCCTCGCCGCGCTGGTGTTCATTTTCTTCTCCATCCTCTTCTGGGCCTTCTTCGAACAGAGCGGCGGCTCGCTCAGTCTGTTCGCATTGAACAATCTGCGGGGCACCTTCTTCGGCATCCCTATGGACCCGAACGCGGTGAACAATTCCGCCAATTCCCTCTTCGTGATCGTCTTCGCGGCGCTGTTGGGCCTGCTGTGGGTTTGGTTGAGCAAACGGAAAATGGAGCCCAACTCCGTAGTGAAGTTCGGCCTCGGGTTCCTGTTGCTCGCCGTCGCGTTCTATGTATTCTACGCCACCATCCACTTCGCCGATTCGAACGGTGTAACGTCCCTGGAGGTCTTCACATTGGGCTACTTCGTTATCACGTTCGGCGAGCTCTGCCTTTCGCCCATCGGCCTCTCGCTCATGACCAAGCTTTCACCGAACTCGGTGCAGGGCCTTATGATGGGCATGTGGTTCCTGGCCAGCGCCTACGGCCAGTACGTTGCCGGCCTGCTCGGGGCCGGTATGAGCACCGCCGACCAGAACGCCCCGAACATCGAAAAGCTGCAATCCTATACCTCGGGTTACCTGCAGCTTGGCATCTACGCGCTGATCGCGGGTGTGGTGCTCATCGCCCTGTCTCCCTTGGTGAAAAAGCTGATGGGCAACATTCACTGATACGCCAACAGGCACGGTACTTGTAACTTCGGGCTAACAGAGACCCACCACCATGCGCTTCCCGCTGCTCCTTTCCGCTGCACTTCCACTCTTGGCCTTTGCCCAGGACCATGGCGGTGCTGTTCCTGCCGACCATGGTGATGCCCTTGTAAAATGGGTGCCGATCGGCGAAGCCCAGAAAGCCGCCATGGCCGATGGCAAGCCGTTGATGGTGGACATGTGGACGCCTTGGTGCGGCTGGTGCAAGAAGATGGATGCCGCTACCTTCCGCGATGAACAGACCGCAGCGTACATCAATGCCAACTTCCATCCCGTGTCCTTCAACGCCGAAGGACCGGACACGGTGTTTTACAACGACCAGAAGTACATCAACACGGCATACGATCCCAAGCTGCAGGGCGGCCGCAACGGCACCCACCCCTGGACCCAGGCCGTGGCCGCGGCCAATGGCGGCATCGGCTACCCCACCATCGTTTACATCGCAGCGGATGGCACGCTGATCGGCCCCGACCCGGGGTTCAAGTCGCCCGAGGATATCGAATCTGTCCTGCGCTACGTGCGCGAAGGCGCCTACAAGACCATGTCCTTCGCCGATTTTCGCGCCACGTTCAAGAGCGCCCGCACCGGGAATTGACCAACACCAGCGCGTCGCGATCTCGCCAGCGCACGAGCCGGGTTGCCGCATTCCCGAAGGTCCAAGATGATACCTTAGCGCTCCGCATGCGCGCACTCGTGATCGCTTTCCTGCTTTGCCCGTTCCTGCTGTTCGGACAGATCCAGAACTGGAACCCGGAGCCCTATCACACGGACAGCGCGCTGATCTTCCACGACGACCTGGATTATTACCTGAACAGCTACAGCCAGGCGGAGATCCGCAGCATGCGCAAGCAGGTGAACATCTTGCGCATGAACTTCGATAAGGTGATCAAGGCCACCATCGCCGATCTGCGGACGTATAGCGAAGGAGGTGGCATGGTGCCACGCATGCACGACTTTGAATTGACCGACGCGCGTGATGGGCACCGCTACAAATTGAGCGAAGAGCGCGGTCGCATCCGGGCCTTCATGTTCGGCAGCATCACCAACCCACCGGCGCGTTTCCAACTGCCCCTGTGGGACCGCCTGATGGAGAAATACGCCGCCAAGCCTGTGGACCTGTTGGTGATCTACGGAAAGGAACTTCACCCCGGGGACCATAAGAAGTTCAAGAACTACCCCGACCCAAAGAGCGAATACGAGAAGCGCGCCTACGCGCAGGAATTCGCGCAGCTTACCAAGCTGCCTGTTTTGGTGGATGGACTGGATGACTCCGCGCTCAACGCATACGGCCGCGTGCCGAATGGCGTGTATGTCTTCGACAAGAACGACAACCTGGTGTTCCGAGGAACATGGGCGGACAGCCGGAAGATCGAACAGATCATCGACACGCTTTTGAAGTGGTACGCTGACGGAAAGCCGAAGGCACCGCCCGCTAAGGTGATGACGGATTAGGTGATCACACCTTCACCAGCTTCCACTTGCCGCGCATGAAGAGCACCGCGCTCAGAACGGCCAGACCGCTCTCGCTGATGGCGATGGATACGGACACGCCGAGGGGGCCCCACCCGAGCATCTTCGCGAACACGTAGGCCAGTGGGATCTCCATCATCCAGAAGCACACCACGTTCATCCAGGTCGGAGTTAGGGAATCCCCTGCACCGTTGAAGGCCTGAGCCAGCACCATGCCGTAGCCGTAGAACATATAGCCGAGACAGATCACGCGCAGAGCCTGCACCGCATAGTCGTCCGCCGCTGTGCTCTGGTGGAAGAAGCCGACGATCCACGGGGCAGCCAGCCAGAAGAACACCGCTACAAAGGCCATGAAGGCCATGTTGTAGTGACCGCAAAGCCAGGCACTCCGCTCGGCCCGATCAGGCTGCCCTGCTCCGAGGTTCTGCCCTACCAAGGTGGCTGCCGAGTTCGCCATGCCCCACGCGGGCAACATGCTGAAGATGATGATGCGAATAGCCACAGCGTACCCGGCCGCAGCGTCCATTCCGGAGGAAGCCACGATGCGCACCAGGAATGTCCAACTGGCGCTGGCAATGAAGAACTGACCGATGCTGCCAGCGCTGATCTTCAACAAGCTGCCGATCACCTTCCACACGGGCCGCATGTCCGGCAACTTCAACGCGAAAGGGCCATCGGCCTTTAACAGGAAGTACAACTGCAGCAGCACACCCACGCTACGCCCCGTTGTGGTGGCCACGGCGGCACCTGTAACACCCATCGCGGGGAATGGGCCGATCCCGAAGATCAGCAGCGGGTCCAGGACGATGTTGATGAGATTCGCCAGGCCAAGGGTCCACAGCGCCATGCTCGCCAGGCCCTTTCCGCGGAATACCGCGTTCATGGTAAAGAGCAGCATGATCACCACGTTGCTGGCGAGCATGATCCGGGCGTACGCACCGCCCACGTTCACTACGCCTTCGTCCGCACCCATCAGGCCTAGCAGCTCAGGCGCGAACCACGCGGTGGGCAGTGCAAACACCAACCCACAGGCCATTGCCATCACCAGGCTTTGCCCCGAGGCCACACGCGCTCCTTCAGCGTCCTTCTCTCCCGTTCGTCTCGCCACCAGAGCCGTGGCACCCACCCCAAGGCCCCAGGCCACGCTATACACCATCACCAGCATGCCTTCCGTAAGGCCGATCGTGGCCGTGGCCTGCACACCAAGCCGGCTAACGAACAGGGCATCCACCAAGGCGAACAAGGCCTCCATGCCCATCTCCAGCACCATGGGTATGCTCAACAGAACGATCGCACGGCGAACCCCCATACGGGTATAGTCGCGCTCGCCACCTTGAAAGGAGTCCCTCACTATGTCGATCAATCGACCCATGTTCCGGCAAAGGTGATCGACGCGGCCCTGTTAATGTTTTGTTGATCAGGCCCACCCCGGGAAACATGGTCCTACGTTTGCGTCGTAATAACACCGAAACACAACCCTTCACATGAAAAAGCTCATCGCAACTCTCAGCCTCGGCGCACTGTTCCTCGGTGCTATGGCCCAGGACGGCAAAGTCGTTGGCGGCTCCGGCCCCATGATCTCCGTTGACAAGGAAGTCCACGACTACGGCACCATCGACCAAGGCGCGAACGGCACCTGCGAGTTCAAAGTGACCAACACCGGCGACCAGCCTCTGATCATCAGCAACTGCAAAGGCAGCTGCGGATGCACCGTGCCCAAGTGCGATACGGCACCTGTTGCTCCCGGCCAAACGACGATCGTGACGGTGAAGTATGATAGCAACCGTGTAGGTCCTATCAACAAGAGCGTGACCATCAGCAGCAATGCAGCAAACGCTCCTGAGAAGATCGTACGCATCAAAGGCGAGATCAAGGCCAGCGCCACCGCACCTGCCAGCCCTGTGAAGGAAGTGAGCCCGATGGCACCGACCGAAGGCGGCCACTAAGCCTCCAGCTACTCCGCTTCGAAGCCCCCTGACCTGTCGGGGGGCTTCGCCTTTCTTACCGATCTTCGCGATCTGAAAGCCCTATCCTGCATGCCCACCATCTCTCAAAAAGGCCAGCACATGCCGGCCTCGCCCATCCGCAAACTCGTGCCCTTCGCCGAAGCGGCCAAAGAACGCGGAACGCAGGTGCTTCACCTCAACATTGGTCAACCCGATATCCGCACACCACACGTGGCGCTGGATGCCATCCGGAACATGGACCTGAAGGTGGTGGAGTACAGCCACAGCGCCGGGAACGAGAGCTACCGCAAGGGCCTGGCCGTGTATTACGACCAGCATGGGCTGCCGCTCACGCACGAACAGATCATCATCACCACCGGCGGCTCGGAGGCGTTGCTCTTCGGCATGATGGCCTGCTTTGATGAGGGTGATGAGCTCATCATCCCTGAGCCATTCTACGCCAACTACAACAGCTTCGCCCTTAGCGCAGGCGTGAAGGTGGTGCCCGTGCGTAGCGGCATCGACACCGGATTCGCCCTGCCGCCGATCACTGAGTTCGAGAAGCTCATCACCCCGCGCACCAAGGGCATCCTGATCTGCAACCCGGGCAACCCAACAGGCTACCTCTATTCCCGTATGGAGATGGAGGCCCTGCGCGATGTGGTGAAGAAGCACGACCTCTACCTCTTCAGCGATGAGGTGTACCGCGAGTTCTGCTACGACGGCGCCGAGCATGTGAGCGCCCTCACCCTGCAGGGCCTCGAACAGAACGTGGTGCTGATCGATAGCGTGAGCAAACGGTACAGCATGTGCGGCGCGCGTATCGGAGCGTTCATCACGCGCAACAAGGAGTTGCTCGCCACGGTCCTCAAGTTCGCCCAGGCCCGCTTGAGCCCACCCACATTCGGCCAGATCGCCGGAGAGGCCGCCTTGCGCACCCCGCAGAGCTACTTCGATGAGGTGATCGCCGAATACCGCACGCGCCGCGACACACTGGTGGACGGGCTCAACACCATCCCCGGTGTGCGGTGTGCCAAGCCCAAGGGCGCGTTCTACTGCGTAGCCGAACTACCCATCGATGATTCGGACCGCTTCTGCCAGTGGCTCCTGGAGAACTTTGAGCACAAAGGCCATACGGTGATGATGGCGCCAGCAACAGGCTTCTATTCCGACCCGCTCCCCGGGAAAAAGCAGGTGCGTTTGGCCTACGTGCTGGAGAACCCCAAGCTGGAACTCGCCGTGGAATGCCTGCGTGAAGCTTTGCTGCGCTATCCCGGTCGAAATGCCGAGGCCGGCCGGGTGGAGGCGCTGGTCCGCTGATCGCTTCTGAAAGGCAACTTTTCCATCAGGTCACCGTCTTCGTGCCGATCGGTTAGCTTTACTGATCGGCATGAAAATACCCCTACCCTGTATTCGTCGTTCCTTGGTCCTGTTCTTGTTCATTCTGACCATCAGTGTTGGAGTGGATGTTCGCGCTCAGAAGCCCGTGGAGCGTACTTACATGATCGAGTTCTCTGGATTGGATGACCGCTCGGATGAGAAGGTCGTACTCGCCGCCTTGATCGACCAGGACCCCAACGCATTGATCAGCATTGCCCTCGTCACGCACAAAGCCAAGGTGCGTACGGTCGCCGAACTTGATCGCTCCGCTCTCCAAAACACCATCACTTCGTACGGGATCGCCGTGGTTCGATTCAACCAGTTGGTGACCGTCCCAATGGAACATCCGGACCGGCAGGCCGTGGGTCTCGATGCGCAGGGCGAAGAAGCCTATCGGCAACAGAAGCTACAATGGATGGATGAGCATCCCGGCGTGCCATTCCCTGCGACCGAACAGCAAGTACCTCATGAGCACTGAGCGCTCATATCGTCGAGAGGTCAAGACCGCATTCAGGCAGTGCCTCGTGCTGATGATCATGTTCATCTCCGGCCTAGGTGCTTCCGCCCAGTGCCTGAATAACAATACGCTGACCGGTACCGCTGTCACCGTGGCCTGTCCGGGCACCGTGACCGTGCCTTGTGTGCAAGGTGGGCAATATGCCTTGGTGAACGTCTCCTTGGGTAACATCTATACGTTCTCCACCTGCTCAAGTACCGCATTCGATACTGAGATATCGGTATACAACAACAGCGGAGGTCCCAGCCTCGCATACAACGATGATGGATGCGGACTGCAAAGCTCTATTGCGTGGACTTCCACCATCAGTGGGCAGGTTCGCGTGCTGGTCGACCAATTTCCGTGCGGCAGCAACACGATCTGCATCCCGCTCACTATTGCGTGTGCTGCTCCACCCCCTCCGCTTAGCAACGATAACCCATGCCAGGCCATCGCACTCACGGTGACCACCAACTGCAGCCCTAGCACATACAGCAACATAGGAGGAACGCTTACTACAACTCCGGTCATCCCACCACCAGGTTGCAGCATCCTTGGTGCCGGATCATCCGATGTTTGGTTCTCGTTTGTAGCCCCGCCCTCCGGCATTGCCATCATCGAGAGCGGTGCGGGTAGTATGACAGATGGGGCCATGGCACTTTACACGGCCACTCCTACCTGTTCGGGCACGTATAACTTGGTCCAATGCGACGATGATAGTGGTCCCGGGTTCATGCCCTTCCTGAACTTCAACAACCTGACGCCCGGGCAGACCTACTTCATCCGGTTCTGGGGGTTCGGCACGGCCACTGGAACGTTCACCTTGTGCGTGCACGGTCCCACCACGTTGCCCGCCACGAACTGCTCGTATCTGCTGGAGGTCTTCGACTCGTTCGGTGATGGTTGGGGCGGTTCCTATGTTTCCGTATTCATCAATGGAAGCCCGGCGGGGGTGTTCACCTGCAACAATGCATACAACGCGTTCCTCATCGGCGTGAACATCGGACAGGTGCTTGTGCTGCAATACACCGCCGTAGGCCCCTTCGAGTTCGACAACTTGTATACCCTGAGCTTCCAAAGCACAGGACAGACAGTGTACAACTCAGGAACTCCGCCTGCCCCGGGCATCGTGTATTCCACCACCATCACCTGCAACCCCCCACCCGCCACGCCGGAGGATTGTGTAGGCGGAGCCACCATCTGCAACAACCTTGGCATCAACAACAACACGAACAGCACGGGCAGCGTGGCAGACCTGAACCCCGGCAACTACGGCTGCCTGCTTGCGGCTGAGCAGCAAGGTACTTGGTACAACTTCGCCATTTCCAGCGGAGGAACCCTGGGCATGACCATCGACCCTTCCGGCAATGATGACTATGACTGGGCGATCTGGGGCCCTTATCCACCGGGTTCAACCACAACAGGTGTCTGTCCTCCGTTGGGCCCCCCCGTCCGGTGCTCCTTCGCATCCGGATCCGACTCCTTTATTACAACGGGCAGTTATAACACCGGAACCGGTACGCCCACGGCGGCCTGGGCCAGCCCACAATTCGCCCCACCGCTGCCGGCCCTCTCCGACCCGGTCGGTGGTGACGGATGGACTCCGGGTATGAACGTCAGCATCGGGCAGGTCTACCTTTTGTACATCAGCAATTTCAGCCTGTCGGGCCAGAGCTTCGCGCTGAGCTGGCAACTGGGAGCTGGTGCTTCTCTCGATTGTACTGTCCTGCCCATGGAACTTGTGCATCTGGACGCCAGCTGGGAAGATGATAAGGCCTTGGTCTCCTGGATCACAGCTTCGGAGCAGAACTCCGATTATTTCACAGTTGAGCGATCAGTGGATGGTCGGTTGTTCGAAGCGGTCGGCACGCTGCCCGCGCAAGGGAACAGCCAACAGTCCATCTCCTATCAATTGGTCGATCCAGATCCTGCGACGGGGATCAGCTATTACCGGTTGATCCAAGCTGACCTTGATGGGGCGACTTGGGTCTCTCACGTGGTTGAGCTCAAGAACGGCAATGCCGGCGCGATCGCTTTTCCATTCCCCAATCCAGCCCAGAACGATCTGTGGGTGCCCCTCCCCAACGGTCACTCTATTGACCGCATCACCATCTACGATCTTCAGGGTCACGAACTCCGATCAACCGCTGTGCTTCGAAGTGAACACATCTCGCATATGGACCTTCAGGACCTCCCGGATGGATCTTACATGGTGGTTTCCATGGCCGCCGATGGCCTAAGCCACAGGTCGGCGGTGGTGAAGCATTGAGCCCTTGGAGTATTCAGGCCTGGCCAAGGTCCGGTTGGCTGTTCACCCCGGCCTGTTGAAAGACAGCGGCTTGTGCTTGGTCACTTGACCGTTCGTTCAACCCTTATTTGGGGCACCTACCATCTACTGGACGATGGTCGAAAAAGGTTCTCATGCGAACACCGGTCACCGCCACCGCGATCCCATCGCGATCGTTAGAACACTTCGTACGCGCGTTCCTGCTGATCATGCTTCCGCTAACCGCCATTCATACTGTCCGCGGTCAGGGTGAAGCACAGCATGCCTACCTGCTGACGTTGGCGGAGTGTAACTCCGATGAACGCGAGAAAGCGGTCTGGGAGGCGCTGTTGGATTGGGGCGTGTTCGTGCGTGTAGAGGTCGTGCGCGCGGATCAGCAAGTGAAAATGCTCTCTAATAGCGAGCTCGATCGCGCTTCCGTGGAACAAGCCTTGGCCGGCACGGATGTGATCATCACCAGTATGGTGGACCTGATGACGGGTGCGCATATGGGGCCTGATAACAACGAACTGGGTGCTTTCGTGCAACCCGGAGAACAGGGCCCCACCCATCAGGATGATCCGGCCTACACCTTGGCCAAACAGGCTTGGCTTGCCGCGCATCCCACTTGGCAGAAGGAACATCCCGATACGTCGTCCGAAGTGGATATCGAAAACGAATGACCACATTCCTCACTCTGCACTTCAGACCAGCACTGTGGCTGTCGGTCATCCTACTTGCTTCCCTACCCTCGCGCGTTTTCGCGCAGTGTCCGAATGATAATACATTGCAGGGGTCCGCATTGACGATCCCCTGTCCGGGCAGTTACAGCCCAATACCCTGTGTGCGCGGCGGGCGGTATCTGTTGGTCAACGTTTCCAACAGCCGCACCTACACCTTCGCCACCTGCGGCTCGGTCAATTACGATACATACATCACCCTGCTGAATAATTCAGGTGGTGCAGTGCTGGCCTTCAACGACGATGCCTGCGGAACACAATCGTCCATCACGTGGACCGCCACGTTCACTGGACAGGTGCGCGTTCTGTTGGACCAGAGCGCCAGCTGTAACTCCACCACGAATTGCATCGCGGTGAACATCTCGTGCAATACCACAGCACCCATCAACGACCTGATCTGCAACGCTACGTCCCTGCCTGTCAACACGTCCTGTATCAATCTATCACCAAGCCCTACCAACGTGGTGGCCACCAACACACCGGGCCCTCCTGCTCCAGGGTGTGCCAGTTATGTTGGAGGGGATATTTGGTTCAGTCTAACAGTTCCTGCGGGTGGCAACGTCACGATCACGACCAAGAGCATCAACTCAAGCGCTTTCCGTGACGCAGGCATGGCGGCTTATACATCCAGCGATAATACCTGCACCGGTACCCTCTCCTTGGTATCCTGCAACAATGACATCAATTTCCCTTTCAACCAGATGTCCTCACTTGCCCTTACCGGGCTCACGGTAGGCAACACGCTTTTCGTGCGCGTATGGGAGGCCGGAAATGATCTGTTCGGGCGCTTCAGTATCTGTGCCTTTATAACGCCACCACTTCCCGATAGCCCCTGCCTGGCGATCGCCGTACCCGTGAATTCCTCTTGCGATGGACAGAGTTTCACCAACGTGGGTGCTACCACCACGAACCCTCCTGCGGCTCCCACCTGTGGGTCGTTCGCGGGTGCCAAGGACATTTGGTTCTCGTTCGTCGCCCCGGCGAACGGCAGCGTTGTCATCCAAACTGACAAAGGCACGATGACCGATGGGGTCATGGCCCTATACTCTTCCAGCACCGGCCTTTGTGCTGGTGTGCTTACCCAGATCGCCTGTGATGATGATGCTGGTGCAGGCCTCATGCCTTATCTCTATCGCACCGGACTCACCCCGGGTACCACGTATTGGATCCGCATCTTTGGTTACGGTGGCAGTTCCGGCACCTTTCTTTTATGCGTCTTTTCTCCGACCGGCACACGATTGGAAGATTGTAAGGGAGGTACCACGGTATGCGACGATCAGCATGTCGAGAATTCATCGCTTTTCACTGGTTTTGTTGCCGACCTTTCAGCTACGAACTTCGGCTGCCTTGCGAGTGCGGAGAGGCAGGGCACTTGGTACGCCTTCTCCATTGGCACCGGGGGTAATGTTGGGTTCACCCTATCGCCGTTAGCGCTGGATGATTATGAC
>JBKJNF010000188.1:0-2535 GCA_046596155.1 Flavobacteriales bacterium
TACCGACAACAATGCGTGCACCTTGAACGATGTGATCGGAAGCAACTGCGCCTGCGCCGGAACGCCCTTGCTGGCCTCCTCGATCAGTGGTTCAGCCACCTTCTGTAACAGTGGTGCAAGTACGATCCTGTTCAGCGGAGAGCCCACCGCTTCCCTTCACTACACAGTGAATAATGGAAGCATACAGTCGATCGGCCTGAACGCGCTGGGCAATGCGTCCTTGTCCACGGGTACGCTGACCACAACGACCACCTATGCGCTGGTCGATGCCACCTTCGGGGCATGCACCGCACCGGCCACCGGGTCGGTAACTGTCATGGTGTTGCCGCTCATCATCAGTCCATCGGTCACCATTACGGCCTCTCCCTCGAACGTGACCTGCGCCGGAGAGATGATCACCTTCACCGCTTCGGGCTTCAATATCGGGGGCTATAACTGGAAGGTGAACGGCATCACCATCGGCGCCTTCGGTCCGGAGTTCGCCAGCGCACAGCTCGCCAACGGTGCACAGGTCCAATGCGTGGTTTCCCCTGCAAGCCCATGCACGATCATCCAGTCGGCTCCCAGCAACACGATCACGGTCAATGTCTTCAGCCCCACCACGTGGTTCGCCGATGCTGATGGGGACAGTTACGGCGATCCTGCTGCGAGCCAGATCGCCTGCGGACAACCGCAGGGGTATGTGGGCAACGCCTTGGATTGCGATGATCTGCTTGCCGCTGTGAATCCCGGAGCAACGGAAGTATGCAATGGTGTGGACGACGATTGTGATGGAGCCATTGATGAAGGGGTCACGCTCTATGTGGATGCCGATGGCGATGGCTACGGTAACAGCGCAGCGCCTGTCCCGTGCGGCACGCCCGGTGCGGTGGCCTTGGCCAACGATTGCGATGATACGGATCCGGCCCTCAACCCCGGGGTGGTGGAAGTGTGCGACGGCTTGGACAACAATTGCAATGGCTTGGTGGATGACAATGCCGGTACGGTTTGGTACCAGGATGTGGATGGGGATGGCTTCGGTACCGCCAGTGTTTCTGTGCTGGCGTGCACCCAACCACCAGGTTTCGTTGCGGACGGAACGGATTGCGCGGACAATAACGCGGCGCGCAACCCCGGTGCTATCGAGGTGTGCAACGGGATCGATGACAATTGCGACGGGGGCGTGGATGAAGGATTCATTAATGGATCCTTCTGCACTCACAGCGATCCATGCGTGCTCTCGGCCATGATCGTGAACTGCCTGTGTGTGGCCGCCCAGACCTCTCCGGACAGCGACGGGGACGGCACCTGTGACGTGCAGGATGGTTGCCCCAGTGACCCGAACAAGATAGCGCCCGGACAATGTGGATGTTCCGTGGCCGATACGGACACGGATGGCGATGGCACTGCGGACTGTCTGGACCTCTGTCCGGGTGGACCAGAGCCCGGAACAGCGTGCAACGACAACATCGCATGTACGGTCAATGATGCGATCGGCAGCAACTGCCAGTGCGCGGGAACATACGGCGATGCGGATCTGGACGGCACTTGCGATGCCAATGACATCTGTCCCGGTGGACCAGAGCCGGGCACCGCGTGCAACGACAACAACGCCTGCACGACGGGCGATGTGATCGGCACCAACTGCCAATGTGCAGGAACCTTCGCCGATGCGGATGCGGATGGCACCTGCGATGCCAACGACCTCTGTCCCGCTGGCCCTGAACCCGGCACCGCTTGCAACGACAACAACGCCTGCACAACAGGTGATGTGATCGCTACCAACTGCCAGTGCGCAGGCACCTTCGCCGATGCGGATGCCGACGGCACCTGCGATGCCAACGACCTCTGTCCCGGTGGACCCGAGCCCGGAAGCGCGTGCAACGACAACAACGCCTGTACGATCAATGACCTGATCGGCGTCAACTGCCTCTGCGCAGGAACCTTCGCCGATGCGGATGCCGACGGCACCTGCGACGCCAACGACCTCTGCACCGGTGGACCTGAGCCCGGCACCGCGTGCAACGACAACAACGCCTGCACGATCAATGATGTGATCGGCGCCAATTGCCTGTGCGCCGGAACCTTCGCCGATGCGGATGCCGACGGCACCTGCGATGCCAACGACCTCTGCACCGGTGGACCTGAGCCCGGCACCGCGTGCAACGACAACGATGCTTGCACGATCAATGATGTGTTCGGCGCTAACTGCCTCTGCACAGGAACCTTCGCGGATGCAGATGCTGACGGCACCTGCGATGCCAACGACCTCTGTCCCGCTGGACCCGAACCCGGCACCGCGTGCAACGACAACAGTGCTTGCACCATCAACGATGTGATCGGCATCAACTGCCAGTGCGCAGGAACGTTCGCTGATGCGGATGCCGACGGCACCTGCGACGCCAGCGACCTCTGTCCCGGTGGACCCGAACCCGGCACCGCGTGCGATGACAACAGCGCCTGCACGACGGGCGATGTGATCGGCGTCAACTGCCTCTGCGCAGGCACCTTCGCCGATGCAGATGGTGATGGCACCTGCGACGCCAACGACCTCTG
>JBKJNF010000227.1:0-11644 GCA_046596155.1 Flavobacteriales bacterium
TTGCGCATGCTCTTCCAGCGTTGAAGCAGCGCGGCATTGTCACAATGCTGCTCGTTGCGCAGGGCGAAGGCGATGCCGGTGGGGCACAATTCGTCTTGAAATGCGTTGAACCACACACGATCAAGGCTGAGTGCGAGGAACACTGGGCGAGCGGTGGCATTTAGGAGCGCTTGTGCAAAGGCGGGTCCGCCCGAAGGAACAGGCCCGGAGGCTTTGGCTGCCGACCAGATCCGTTGACGATATGCGGCATCGCCTAGCAACCGCTGGTCCACAGCGATCACATCGCGCCGCATGTCCTTTGTCCTTTGTTGGATCAGCACCGGCGCCACGTCCATGTCGCCGTTGAGGAATACGATGCCATCGCGGTCTACACTGGCCAGGAGGTCCTGCGCCACATTCGCCAGCGCGGGCGAAAGACCGCCGCGGGACGAGGCCTGTGCGCACCAAGTATCCAAGGCCGCCATGTCGCCGTTCATATTGGCGTTGTTCAGTAATGGGAGGATCAACTCCGTGCGCTGTTCATCGGCCTGCCTGGCGGCCTGCAATTCATCAAACGCCTTCCGATCCGGGAAGGCAACGTAGTAGCTGCTCAGATGCTGTTCGAAACTGCCGGGTGCTGTGTTCTGTATCTGCTCAGCGATCTGGTTGAGCTCCTGCTCATCCACCGCGTTCAGTGTGCCGTTGTTGGTGCTTAAGCGGGCATTGCGCTCGCTGCGGAACCAGTTGAACTGGGCATTCACATCGGCTGGGCGGCTGTCACAGAGCGCTTTCCACACAGATGCGCTCCGCTGTGCCTCGCCTACGTTCCAATTGCCTTGGTAGGCATCGAGGCTGGGGGTCATGTAACCGTAGGCTGCTTGTCGGCTCAATTCTTCTTGAGGAGGTGGTGGCGGTGTAGGCACGGGCTCCGCCTGGGCCAAGCCGACCTGCGGCAGCACTAGGGTGGCCAGTAATAGGGGGTAGGGTCGGAGGCAGCGCATCGGGGTCATTCAGGAACCTGTACACAGGTACCCGCACAAAGTTCATGCGGAACCCAGCTGGTTGAACGATCGGTTCGCGGACAGGAGCCCCGGAAGGTACCTTTGGACCAATGTTGAACGAGGAAATGAAGGCCCGCCTGAAGCAGCGTCTCGATGACGTGCACGAGTGGCCCAGCGTTTACATGTTCAAGTTCATCTTCGAACCCGACACTGAACGGCTGGAGAAAGTCTTGGCCCTGTTCTCTACGGAGGCTGATGTCCAACGCAAGTACAGCACCGGCGGCAAGTACGTGAGCATCTCGGCCCAGGAGGTGATGATCAACGCTGACGAGGTGGTGGAGCGCTATGACAAGGCCTCGGAAATTAAAGGCGTCATCGCCCTTTGATCCCCATGGACAACCTTCGCCTCACCCTGTTGTTCACCCTCAGCATCCTGTTCGTGGCGATGCTGTGGAAGCGTTTCAAGCAGCGCACTGTGGCGAATGACCTTCCGGCCCCCTCGCATGCCGAGGTCATCTCCATGCATGTGTTATACCACCCTGAGCGACTGCGCGTGCAGGTGAAGGTGCCCTCTGTCCAGGAACTCATTCCCGCGGTGCTAAATGGCCAGCATGAGCAACAGTTCGCGTGGCCGTCGGTGCGTGCCGAGAAGGGAAGCCACGTGCTGGAATTGCCGCTCAACACGCTGGGCGATGGCGACCATTTCTTCGAACTGGGCACCGACACGCAGCGGACCGTGCGGCGTTTCCGTTTGACGCGCGTATGAGGTCTGCCTGTTGCCTGCTATTCGTCTTGAATTGCCTGTTTTCTTGGGCCCAAGGGCCCGTGCCCAAGCAGAAACCCACCTTGCAGGTCACGCTGCTCATGCCTACACAACTCGGTGATCCCGTCTTCGACCGGGTGACCGCCCCGTTGGGCGTGGTGGATGGTGTTATGCAAGCGCCTTTGCTCGGCGGATTTGGCTTGGGGGTGGGTGCGTCCATGATGTTCTGGGAATTGCAGGAGCGGGCGTTCACACAGTTCATTACCAAGGGCGAGGCGCGGCGCTCCCTAGTTTATGGCAAGCTGCAGTACGCCACCTATACCAGCGCCAAGACCTTCTATGAAGTGAGCGCGCGTTTCGGGCGCAGCAAGTGGATCTGGGACCGGACCTCCTGCGCGGATAACTACGAGCAGGTCGGCTTTCATTGGGGAACTGCCATGGGCTATTACGTGCACGCCTCAAAGAACCTTGCCTTCGGGGTTACGGTGGGGTATGAGCAGGATGCGACGGGTTTCAGTTCCGCTGCGATCTGTGAGCCCTTTTTCCCGGGGTTCACTGACACGGGTGGTCGCTATCGCTTCTTTACTGTGGGGCTCGGCTTCAGCACACGCTTCGAGAAAGCGGAGGAGGAGCGGTGGTAGGCCTATTCGGCGAGCAGGCGGCGGCGCAGGGCGCACATCTGCAGCAAGGCCAGGGCACATTCAACGCCTTTGTTGCCGTGCTTTCCGCCGCTCCGGTCACGCGCTTGGTCCATCGTGTTGTCCGTAAGCACGCAGAAGATCACGGGGCGACCGGACTTCAGGTTGAGGTCCATGATGCCCTGACCCGTGGCGTTGCAAACGAGATCGAAGTGCGGGGTTTCACCGCGAACCACGCTACCGATGCAGATCACGCCGTCCAGATCGTGTCGTTCCAACAGGAGTTGGGCGCCCAGCGGAAGTTCGAAGCTGCCCGGTACGGTCTCCTCATGGATGTTCTTCAGCGTCACCTTATGCCGCAGGAGAGTCTCCATGGCCCCATCGCGTAGCGCGCTGGTGATCTCGCTGTTCCACTGGCTTACCACCAGCCCCAAAAGCAGACCGGCGCCACTGGGGACGCCGGCCGCATCGTAGGTCGAAAGGTCCTTGCCCGCCGTGGCCATCCTTAGCTCTGGCCACTGAGGGCCTTGGCACGGGCTGCATATTTCTTGGCCTGCTGCACGTCCGGCGAATTGGGGAAGTCCGCTGCGATCCGGCCAAAGCAGCGCGCTGCATTCCGGTGGTCGTTCTGTTGTTGGTAGACAATGCCAGCCTTCATCAAGAACATGGGGGTGGTGTATTCGCTTTTGACCATGTCCGCTGCCTTTTCAAAGTGGGACGTAGCATCCTTCGCGCGCCCGAGCTCCACGAGCACATCGCCTTGGTTGCCTTCGGCCATCACACGCAGCACATCATCATCGAGGTCGGCCTCCTGATAGTTCTTCAAGGCAGCCTCGTATTCGCCTTTCTGATGGTAGCATACCCCGAGGTAGAAGTGCGCGAGTTCACCTGCAGGGGTGCTGCCGTAATTATCGGCGATCTGCTGGAAGCCAACGTAGTTGCCATCACCATTGATGGCCAGGTCGAGCGAATCGTTCTCGAAGTAGAACTGGGCCTTCCAGATCAGGTCGTTCGCCTCCTTTGCCTTGGGCTCGGCCACGAACTTGTGGTAACCGAGCAGTCCGCCTACAATGGCGACCACAGCGATTGCGCCGATGCTGAAGGCCTTCTTGTTCTTTTCGAAGAACAACTCGGAGCGAGTGTACATATCGCCGATGTCGAGGTCCTTGCTTTCGGCGGAGGGTGGGGTGTGGGTAGCCATGTTAGGAGGTGCCGGTCTTCCGGCGGGGCGCAAAAGTAGATGTTCCGGGCCATCCTGCGATGCTGGTCCGCCTATCTTTGAACGCCCCTTGGTCAATAGCCGCGGCACGGCCTCCCGATCGCATGCACGACCACCTGGACCGACTGTCCGTACTGAACTTCCGCAATCACCGGGAAGCCTCGCTGGAACTGGGTCCGCAGGTGAATTGCATTACTGGTCCGAATGGCACCGGAAAGACCAACATGTTGGATGCGGTGCACTATTTGGGGTTGTGCAAAAGCTATTTCGAACCGCAGGACAGCCACAATGTCCTACACGGTGAGGATATGTTCCTGATCAAGGGCTCCGTGGTCACTTCAGAAGGGGTGGATGAACTCGCCTGCAGCGTCCGAAAAGGCGTGCGCAAGGTCTTCACACGCAATCGGAAGGAATATGATCGACTGAGCGACCACGTGGGCCGCCTGCCGGTAGTGATGATCACCCCGTACGATGGGCAGTTGGTACTGGAAGGAAGCGACGTGCGCCGTCGCTTCCTCGACGGCCTCATCGCCCAGTTCGACCGCGGTTATCTGGAGGCCCTGATGCGTTATAACCGATCCATGGCCCAGCGGAACCTCCTCCTGAAACAGATGGCCATGGGCGGCATTGGCCGGGAGGTGATGGACCCCTGGGATGAGCAATTGATCGAACAGGGCGAAGCTGTGCACATGGTGCGCAAGGCCTTCATGGATGAGATGGTGCCCTTGCTGCGCGAGCATTATACTGGCATCAGCAGCGGCCCGGAGCATGTGGAACTGGCATATCATAGCGAGCTGAGCGAGCGCTCCATGCGCGAGGTCCTGTCCGCACACTGGGAACGCGACCTAGCGGCCGGCCACAGCACGGGAGGGATCCACAAGGACGACCTGCTGTTCACCCTGGAGGGCCAGCCCTTGAAGCGTTTCGGCAGCCAAGGCCAACAGAAGACCTACCTGATCTCACTGAAGCTCGCGCAGTTTGACCTTACGGCACAGCGCAGCGGCAAGCGGCCGATCCTATTGTTGGATGACATCTTCGACAAGATCGATCCCCTGCGGATGCGGCACTTGTTGAAACTTCTGGGTGGAGGCCGCTTCGGACAGGTGATCATCACCGACACAGATGCTACGCGCTTGCGCAAGGCACTGGAAGGGTTGCCGCTGGAGACCCGCTTCTTCGAACTATGTCATCACGCCCATGAAGCGTAGCAACCAGCAATCCCTGAAGGAGGCGCTTGAGTCCTTGGTGGACAGCTTCGGCCTGCGGGCGAGGCTGGACGAGCAGGCCATCCGCGAGGCGTGGGAAAAACTGGCCGGTGCCATGATCGCGCGCCACACCACGGACCTTAAATTGCGCAAGGACACCTTGCATGTGAAAGTGGACAGTGCACCACTGAGGCATGAGCTCGGCTTCATGCGCAGCGCCCTGGTGGAACTGATCAATCGGGAATTGGGCCGTGACGTGGTAAAGGAGGTCCATTTGGACTGATCTGCATCGCCGACCGTTGCGAAAGACCCGAGATGAAACCGAAGGTCAGTACTGCTCGCGGGAGCTGAAGAAGAAATGCCCTTCGATCAAGGCATTCTCGTTGCTGTCGCTTCCGTGCACGGCGTTCTTGGCCTTGCTTTCTGCGAAACGCTTGCGGATGGTGCCCTCTTCCGCTTGTGTGGGGTCGGTGGCGCCGATCAATTTGCGGAAGTCCTCCATGGCGTTCTCCTTCTCGAGGATGATCGCGTAGATGGGGCCGCTGGCCATGTAATCCACCAGTTCGCCATAGAAAGGTCGCTCCTTGTGCACTTCGTAGAAGGAGCCGGCCTCTTTGTGAGAAAGGCGGGTGTACTTCAGGGACACCACGCGAAAACCGTTCGCCATGATCATATCCAGGATCTTGCCGGCGTGGTTCGCGGCCACCGCTTCCGGCTTGATCATGGTAAAGGTCCTATTGCTTGCCATATTGGGGTTGTTGAAAAAGAGGCGCAAAAATACACGGCTTGGGCCAAGATCGCGGCACCGCGAGCGATTTCCTTCGCAACGCCGCTCCAAACGCGGCACGTAGAACCGTTGTCATCATGCGCCATTCCTCTCTTACCTACCTGATCCTCACCGCCACGATCGCACTTTCCTGCGGTGGTGCAACGGAAGACAACCCGCTAACGGACAAAGCTCCCCCCATCGTCATCGGTGGTGCGGACGCCTCTGCAAAGGCGTCCAGTCTTTTCCAGATGCCTACGCCCAATGAATTATTCCGCATCGTACGGGACCTTGATGGGAAAGGGCAGAAGAGCGCATTAAGCACACCGATGAAGGCCGATCGATTTGCCACGTTGCGGGCACGATCATTGAACTTCGGTGTGTACGCCACGGATATGGTCTACGCGAGCAACTTCAAGATCACCAGCGAGGTGGTGCGCTACTATCTCGCCTGCAAGGACCTTGGTGGCCAGTTGGGGCTAACATCCACATTCAGCCCCGAGATGCAACAACGTCTGGAAAAAAACATCACCCACGGTGATTCGCTGGATGTATTGGCCAACGATGCCTACTACAGTGCATACCAGAAGCTCCAACAAGAGAACATGGGCCCCGTCCTTACACTGGTCCTGGCTGGCGGCTGGGTGGAGACCATGCATCTGGTGATGTCCAAGGTGGAGTCCTTCGATACCGGCAACGCCATTGTGGACCGTATCGCCGAGCAGAAAGTGAGCCTCGAGCAGCTACTCGATATGATGGAGGCACAGAAGGACGATGCGAATGTCGGCCCGGTGCGCCTGCAATTGATGGCCATGCGCGATATCTATGACCAGCTGAACGTGGTTCGCAAGGTACACGAGGGCGTATCACCCAGCGGCCGAATGGTACTTGGTGACGACGTTTCCGTTTCGCTCACCTCCGAGAAATACAACGAACTGAAGTCGGCCGTCGCCAAGCTGCGTGAAGAGATCACGCGCCCCGAGGATGCTGCTTCCAACAACCGCTCGTGAACATGACAACCTTCATTCGTTCGTTCGCCCTGCTCAGCTGGGCCGTGGCCTGCAGCCCGCTCACAGCGCAGGATAACTGCGCTGATTATCATCGATTCAATTGTGATCGCTCCACGGATACGCGCTTCAGCGTGAACGGTCAGAGCAAGAGCGCCAGTGTGCAGATCGGTGTTCCCACCGAATTGAACATCATCGTTTACAATGGGCAGGACTATCGCATCTCACTATGCTTTGATGAGAAGGTCATCGGTGACCATGTGGTGATCAGGCTTGTCGAAAAGGTGCGCGAACCCCGTGAGATCACGGAACGTGTATTGGAGAAGCAGGAGCAACTGGATGGTGCAGGTAAGCCCACCGGAGAGTTCAAAGAGGTGGTCCATATGGAGAAGAAGACCGTGTTCGAGGATGTGCGCAAGGTGTTGTGGGACAACCAGGAACATGACATGGCGAACAGCATCGAATTCACGGCAACGGCCACGAAGCGACTCATGGTGGAAGTGACAGCCCCGGGAGCGATGGACACCAAGCCCAAGCAGAGCGACAAGGCCTATGACATCGGTTGCATTGGCATCCTGATCGAGCACATGCCTACGCCCAATGTTGGCTTCGAGGCCAAGTAAAAAAGCCCGAAAGAACTTGCTCATGAGGCGGCTACTTTAGCCGCCTCATGCATTTTCCTTCTGCCCCAGCCGACACGATCAAGGCCCTGGCCGGTCTCTTGGAGTGTCCTCGTTCCATCACCATCATTTCGCACATGAATCCCGACCCCGACGCGCTGGGCAGCAGTCTGGGCCTTGCCGGGGTGCTTCGGAAAACAGGCCACCAGGTGCAGGTAGTGATGCCCAATACGCCCGCAGGTGACATGCATTGGATGCCCGGTATTGCAGGTATCCTGTGCCATGATCGTGACCGCGTGGCCAGCGAGAAAGCGCTGCGCGATTGCGAGGTCCTGTTCTGTCTTGATTTCAACCGGCCTGATCGGGTGGGCGAAGCGGAAGGTGCGTTGCGTGCTGCGCCCGTGCGTGTGCTGATCGACCACCACCGCGATCCCGATGCATTCTCCAGTATCACCTTCAGTGACACGAACGCACCGGCAACAGCCCAGATGATCGTGGACATCGCCTGTGCCCTTGGCCTCGAAGCGCATATCGACAAGGATGCCGCCACCTGTCTGTATTCAGGTATTCTCACGGATACCGGTTCCTTCCGCTTCAGTTCCACTACGCCCCACACGTTGCGCGTGGGTGCACGATTGATGGAGCTCGGCGCCGAGCCAGAACAGATCCATTCGGCGCTCTCGGACAACAACACAGTGGACCGCATGCGCCTGCTTGGCTTCGCACTCAGCGAGCGCCTCGTGGTGTATCCGGAGATGCAGGCCGCCGTGATCGCTCTGAGCGCCGCCGACCTCGCGCGCTTCAACTTCCGCCCTGGGGATACGGAGGGGCTGGTGAACTACGGCCTGTCCATTGCCGGCATGCGCCTGTCAGCCTTAGTGATCGAGCGCCCGGAACAAGTGCGCCTCAGCCTGCGAACGAAGGGAGATCTGCCAGTAAATCTGTTCCTAGGCGAACACTTTAACGGAGGCGGCCATGCCAATGCGTCCGGTGGGCATATGAAAGCCCCGCTACAGGCCGTTCTGGACAAGCTGATGCTGGAGCTTCCAGCCTTCATCGCCCGATACCCAGAATGAGGATCGCAATGGCGCTCTGCGTGGGCCTTCTAATGGCTTGCGAAGGCGAAGGGGGGCAACCCCCGGCCCGCGTGGGGAACCCAACGCATCCGCGCAGCGATCAAGCACTATTGGACGCCAACAAGGTGCTTGCAGAACGGGAGGAGCATGACATTCAGGACTGGATCACACGCCAAGGCACCGCGATGCGGAGCACCGGCACGGGACTTCACCTGAAACTGGTCCGCGATGAACCGGGTCCACAGGCGGAACCTGGACAAGTGGCCATCATCGATGCCAAAGTGTATCTGATCGATGGCACCTTGTGCTATAGCAGCGATGGAGCGCTACAGGAGGTGAGGGTGGAACAAGAGGACGTGGAAAGTGGCCTGCACGAAGGGCTTCAGTACATGAGCGTGGGCGACAGCGCTGTACTGGTCATGCCTAGTCACCTGGCGCACGGACTGGCAGGTGATATGAAGAAGATCCCCATGCGTAGCTCGGTGATCTATCGCCTGGCTCTGAAAGAACTGCGATAACGAACGGGTCGTTCGTGAAGTCCGAGTAATGCCCTGAGGTACGGCACCGGGATGGACTACCGCCCCGGTGTGTAAATGGAAAAAGCCTCGGCGAAAGCCGAGGCTTTTGTGATCCCGCTGGGGCTCGAACCCAGGACCCCGACATTAAAAGTGTCGTGCTCTACCAGCTGAGCTACAGGATCCTCTTTTTTGCTTCCGGCGAAGAACGCCTTTCGCAAATTGAGGGCGCAAAAGTAGAAACGTTGTGATCCCTTCCAAGGGAAGTTGTTCACGCTTTCTTTTCGATGATCGGTAAACGCTCGAACGGTTTGGTGCGGTCAAATAGGTATCGATAGGTCGCCAAGGTGCGGTAGTTATGGGCTCCGAGGTTCAAGCAGACCTTCAACATACGGGGATTGAAGTCCCCGATCCAGGTCAGAACCGTCTCTGTATAACGTCCCGTTCGAATGAGCCATTTGCTTGTATGGACGATCATTACGCCCTCCACGCCCTTCCCTTGCCACTCCTTCACCACGCCGAATACGATGCCGGTCATGGTCTTCGCCGTACCCCTCCATTTGTGCCATAGGAAGATGAGTTTTCCTTTCCAGTCCAGGTCGCCGTTCACATGGCGGAAGATCTCATTCAGCTCTGGGAGGTTCACGAAAAAGGCAATGGGCTGGTCCTTATGGTAAACGAACACCACGATGCGCGGGTCCATCACGGGCTTCATCGCGTTGATGGCCTTCTGGGCGGTCTCTGCGCTCATGGGCTTGAAGTTCTCGTGGTCCACCCACGCCGCATTGAGCACGGTGCGGAAATCCTCGGCGATCTTCTCCTTGGACATACCCCGCACATCGCAGACCCGGATGTTGGGGTCAGCCGCCATCTGGTTGTATTTCCGCTGGAAGATGGGTTCCGTTGGCTTCAAGGTTGAACGCTTGAAGAAAAGCTGCTTGAAATACAACCCGAAGCCATAGGCCTCGAACAGGTTGACATAGTATGGCTGATTGTAATTCGTGCCATAGATCGGCGGGTCCACGAAGTTTTCGATCAGCAGTCCCCAGAACATGTTTCGTTCGCCAAGGTTCACCGGCCCGTCCATGGCCTCCATGCCGCGGGCCTTTAACCAGTCGCGGGCCTGGTCGAACAGCAGGTTGGCGGCCGTTTGGTCATTGATGCACTCGAAGAAGCCGCAACCGCCGGTAGGCTGATCGCGGTCCGTTCTGGCCGTTTTGGGGTTCACGAAGGCAGCGATGCGACCGATGGCCCGGCCTTCAGGGCCGTAAAGCACCCAGCGGATGATAGCGCCTTCTTTAAGCAGCTTGTTCTTAGCGGGATCGAACACTTTTTCTACGTCCTGCTGCAGGTGCGGGATCCAGTTCGGATCCTGCGCATAGATCCGCCACGGCAAGCGTGTCCAATCCTCCAGTGTGTTCTTGTCCTTGACCTCAACGACCTTCATGGCCCGCGAAGATGGGGACAGTAGCCCGACACCGGCATCCGGCGTAATGTTGTCCCATGCGTGTAGTGTTGATCGGCTTCATGTGTAGCGGCAAAAGCTGTGTCGGGCGGAAGCTCGCCGAATTGACCGGGCTGCGCCATGTGGATCTGGACCGGGTGATCGAGCAGCGTCTCGGTCCCTTGCTACCGTGGATCCAGGCGAACGGCGAGGCGGCTTTCCGTGCCGAGGAACGCCGGGTCTTGAATGACTTGATCGTACAGGAGGACATGGTGCTGAGCGCGGGAGGAGGAACCCCCTGCGAGGGCGATAACATGGATCTTCTCTTGCACGCCAGCAGGGTGGTATATCTCAATGTGCCTGTCGATGTGCTGGTGGACCGCTGCGCACGGAAAGGCGGCGATCGTCCCTTGCTCTTCGGGCTGAAAGGGGATGAGCTGCGTGATCGCGTTCATGAACTGATGGCCGAACGGCTACCCGTTTATGAGCGTGCACATGTGCACATGGCGGCCACAGCAACACCGGAGGTCATCGCGGCGCAGATCGAACGGTTGCTGGATGGCGAGGAAGCCGACTAGGAGATGTAAACGGCGTCGCGCTTGCCGAGTTCAACGGTGATGTGCTCCTGTATGGTGGTGCTGAGCGTAAGCCCTACGATGTCCGCTCGAATAGGGTAGGTACGGTGGCGACGGTCCACGAGCACCACGGTGGTCAGGCGGGTCAAGGGAACCTGCACCAGATGGGCCGCCGCATGCATTAGGGTGCGGCCGCTCATCAGCACATCATCCACCAGGACGACCGTCCGCTCCTTCAACGTGGCCGGATCAACACTGAGCTTCACGGGTCCGGTGAGGGGCGCATCCTTGTCCAGCGACAGCTCCACCAACTGCACACGCATCGTGCCCTTCACCAGATCCGCCAGACGCTGGGCCAGCTTCGCTCCGCGCGGTGCGATGCCTACGATCACCACGTCCTTCACCATGTAGTTCTCCTCACAGAGTTGGATGGCGATGCGTTGCAACTTGCGCTGAACGCGATCGTGATCCAGGACCTGCGTGCGTGTGGTGGCCATACCACAAAGGAACGCAACGGCGCCCTTGCCCGGTTGACCAGCGACCATTACCCCGTTGCAGAATACCCTGTTCATCATCCGCGACCTACAGGCGGCCGGATAACTTCGCAGCGTGTTCACGTTCGCACTCTACGCAATCGGCATCCTTGCACTGTTCTACGGGATTGTTTGTGCGGTTTATTGGTACATTCAGGAACGCTTCGTCTTCGTCCGCTTCCGCCTACCGCCAGCGTACAAATTCACCTTCACCCAGTCCTTTGATGAGGTGTACATCGAGCCGGAGAAGGAGGTCGTGTTGCATGCCCTTCATTTCAAGGTGCCGGATGCGCAGGGCACGTT
>JBKJNF010000300.1:0-13240 GCA_046596155.1 Flavobacteriales bacterium
AGCGGCACCTATGACCCCGCAGTGGACAACGGCGGAGCATATACCTACACGGTAGCGGGTTCAGCCCCCTGCACTGCGGACCAGGCCACCGTGACCGTAACGGAGAATGCCGCTCCCAACGCGGGCACCGATGGTGCGATAACGCTGTGTTCGATATCCGCACCGACAAGTCTGTTCGCTTCGCTCACTGGCGCACAAGTCGGCGGCACATGGACCGGCCCAGGGGGAGGTGCGTTCAGTGGAACCTTTGACCCTGCCGTGAACAGCGGCGGCATTTACACGTACTCGATATCTGGTACACTTCCCTGCACAGCAGATCAATCCACGGTGACAGTGACGGAGAATGCCGCGCCGAATGCAGGCGCGGATGGGTCGATCACGCTTTGCTCCACCTCAGCACCGACCGGTCTTTTCGCTTCGCTGATAGGTGCACAGGCCGGAGGCACATGGACAGCGCCCGGTGGTGCAGTATTCAGCGGCACCTATGACCCCGCAGTGGACAACGGCGGAGCATATACCTACACGGTAGCGGGTTCAGCCCCCTGCACTGCGGACCAGGCCACCGTGACCGTAACGGAGAACACCAGCCCGTATTCGGGGACCGATGGTTCCATCACGCTTTGCTCCACTTCTACGGCCACGGGTCTGTTCGCGCTGCTCACGGGCGCGCAGGCGGGCGGAACATGGACGGCCCCCGGTGGTGGTGCCTTCACTGGAGTGTATGATCCCGCAGTGAACAGCGGCGGTATCTTTACCTACACGCTTACAACCGCAGCGCCCTGTGTCGCCGATCAGGCCATTGTGACGGTCACGGAGAACGCCGCCCCCAACGCAGGTGCAGATGGCAGTGTGACGCTCTGTGACCAGGGAGCGGCCACTGCGCTCGTTGTTCACCTGTCGGGTGCGGATGCCGGTGGTACATGGACCGCCCCTGGTGGCGGCCCCTTCACAGGGAACTACGATCCTGCGGTGGACAATAGTGGCATATATACCTACTCGGTACCGGGTGTTGCGCCCTGTATGGCGGACCAGGCCACCGTATGGGTGACGGAGACCGGCAACCCGAATGCGGGCACTGATGCGGCGATCACGTTGTGTTCGAATGCGACGGCCACAAGCCTCTTCCTGCTGCTCGCCAGCGCTGATGCCGGAGGCTTATGGACCGGTCCAGGGGGAGGTGCGTTCAGTGGAACGTATGATCCTGCGGTCAACAGCAGCGGCATCTATACTTACACGCTGGCCGCCGCAGCGCCCTGTGTCGGAGACCAGGCCACGGTGACGGTCACGGAGAACACGGCCGCTAATGCCGGTGCGGATGGTAGCGTTACGCTCTGTGACCAAGGCACCGCTACCGCGCTCATTGGTTACCTGGCGGGTGCGGATGCCGGTGGATCATGGACGGCCCCGGGTGGCGGGGTATTCAGCGGAACCTATGACCCTGCGGTTAACAACGGCGGAGTGTATATCTACTCGACAACAGGCGCGGCCCCTTGCTCCAACGACCAGAGCACGGTGACGGTCACAGAGGCCGCAAGTCCCAATTCGGGCACCGACGGAGTCATCACGTTGTGTGCGAGCGCAGCTCCGGTACAATTATTCGTACAGCTCGGTGGGGGTGCGCAAGGTGGAGGAACATGGACCGCGCCGGATGGAGGCTTGCACAGTGGCACACTGGATCCATCGTTGGATGCGGAGGGGACCTATGTCTATACGATCATTGCCACAGCGCCGTGTTCGGCCTCCTCGGCTTCGGTGGTCGTCACCATTGTGCCACCACCGGATCCGGGTTCGAGCGGTTCTCTTTCCGTGTGCATGGGCGAAGCGCCCGTCGCACTGATCGACGCCCTTGGGGGCTCACCAGACACAGATGGCACCTGGACCACTACAGGCGGGGGACCCTTCACTGGGATCTTCGATCCAGCGGCCGATGCGTCAGGGACGTATACGTATACCGTGGGCAACGCGGCATGCGGTGCTATGCAGAGCACGGTGGCTGTCGCGGTATTGCAGGGCCCCGATGCAGGGCAAGGCAGCAATGTGTCCTTCTGCAACAGTGGAGCATCTGAGCCATTGGTCAATTCGCTGCTGGGCTCGCCTGATCAAGGTGGCACCTGGTCCGCACCGGGAGGTGGTGCGTTCAATGGAACCCTTGACCCGGCGGCCGATGTGAGCGGAGTGTATACGTATACCGTGGTTGGAAATGGGACGTGTCCTGATGCGCAAGCCATGGTGAACGTGACCATCGCTACTGCCGTAAACGCAGGGATCTCGGCGGGATCGACCCTATGCTCCAACGCTGCCACACAAGCGCTGTTCGCAAGCTTGGGTGGGTCCCCTAGCGCTGGTGGAATATGGAGCGCCCCGGATGGATCAGCGTTCTCTGGAACGATCGATCCGGCAACGGATGCATCAGGGCTGTATACCTACACGGTGCAGGGCCCCTATCCATGCCCCGATGCCAGCGCAACGGTCAACGTTCAATTGCTCCCAGCAGCGGATGCTGGTGCTGACGCCAGCGAGTTCGTATGCAGTGACCATGCACCGATCAGTTTATTCTCGCTATTGAATGGCACCCCTCAGGCGAATGGTCTATGGACCGGCCCGGATGAACTGCCTACATCCGGAACGTTCACTCCCGGCATCTCCTTGGTCGGCGCATACACGTACGAGGTGGTCGGTCAGGGTCCCTGCCCATCGGACATTTCAACGGTGGTCATGTCCGTTGCACAGGCCGCTGATGCTGGTGATGACGGATCCATCATTCTCTGTTCAGATGCGGACGCATTCCAACTGTTGCCCTTGTTGGAAGGCTCACCTGCTGCCGGCGGCATATGGAGCTTCCCGGATGGTTCTCCGTGCGATGGTACCGTTGACCCCTCGACCGATGCTTCTGGGGCATACACGTACATGGTTGTAGCACCGGCCCCATGCCTAGTGGATCAAGCCACCGTGTTCGTCACGATCAACCCTACGCCCCAGCCGGAGATACTCGTGGGAACAGATGGTGGTTGCGCACCGGTGACGGCCACCTTCACGAACGGATATGAAGGACCGGGAACGTGCTACTGGACATTCGGTAACGACAGTACTTCGTCGGAATGTGCGCCTCCACCGGTGGTGTACGAGCAGACCGGTTCCTATTCGGTGACGCTCACTATGAATGCGGGGAATGGCTGCTCCGCCACAGTGACACTCGATAATGCGGTGGATGTGGTGGAACGGCCCGAAGCGATGTTCCTCGTGCTTCCGGAGGATCTGAACACCGGTGCCCCGCAGGCCATTTTTCAGAACAGTAGCGTGGGAGCGGTGAGCTACCTGTGGCAGTTCGACGACCTCGGCGAGAGCGATGAGGCGCAGCCCACATTCACATTCCCCTCGGAGGTGGAAGGGTTATATACCGTTTGCTTGACGGCCATTGCCAACGAGGCGTGTGTTGATACGATGTGCGCCGATGTATTTGTGCCGGCGGGTGCTTCACTGTTCGTGCCCAATGCCTTCACCCCCGATGGCGATGGTATCAACGACACCTTCAAACCCATAGTTTCCGGATTCGCATCGGAGGACTTCGAGTTCTTGGTCTTCGATCGCTACGGACAGGAACTCTTCCATAGCACTCTTATTGGAGCGTCGTGGAACGGCCAATTCGGCGATGGCGCGAGGACTCCGGTGGGCGTATATATCTGGAAGGTCATCGGGCGCGACAAGTACAGCAGCGATCGCGTGGACCGGACCGGTCATGTAACACTGGTGCGGTGAATGGACATGTATCAGGCGAAGGCCTGATCGGACCGTGGTCCGACCGGGTGCAGAGGCCATCTATCTTCGCGCCTAGATCAGCTGCAACGTGCCAGATCGTCTCGTCATCATTCCTACATACAATGAGCAGGAGAACATCCGCGAGATCCTCGCGCATGTCTTCAAGCTGCAGCCGGAATTCCATGTGTTGGTGGTGGATGATGGATCACCGGATGGCACGGCTCACACCGTAAAGGAGCTGCAAGCCGTTCATGTGGGGCGATTGCATCTCTTGCAGCGTGCAGGAAAACAAGGCCTGGGCACTGCTTACATCGCCGGTTTCCGCTGGGCGTTGGAGCGTAACTATGCATACATCTTCGAGATGGATGCCGATTTCAGTCACGATCCGAACGACCTGATACGGTTGTTCCTTGCCTGCGAGCACGATGGTGCGGACATGAGCGTTGGATCGCGTTACGTGAAGGGTGGCCATGTGCGCGATTGGTCCTGGAACAGGATCCTATTGAGCTATTGTGCATCGCTTTATGTGCGGATGATCCTATGGCTGGGTGTGCGGGACACCACAGCCGGATTCGTCTGCTACAAGGCGAACGTGCTGCGGGTCCTGGAACTGGACAGGATCCGCTTCATCGGCTATGCGTTCCAGATCGAGATGAAGTACCGCGCCGTGCTGGCCGGGTTCCGCGTTGCTGAAGTACCCATCACGTTCATCGATCGGATGAAGGGCACGAGCAAAATGAGCGCGAACATCTTCCGCGAAGCGGTGCTGGGGGTGTGGAAGATGCGCTTCAATGTGAAGCAGCGAAGGGCTATGCCCTGAATCATTGAGCACTGGTCCATCTTCCGATGAAACACATCGTTCTTCTCGTGTGCCTCGTACTTGCCACCGCTTGCGGAACCGAGCAGGAGCGGCCCGCTGACCTGCTGGAGCGGGATACGTTCACGGGCCTGCTCGTGGATGCGCAACTGATAGAAGCACGCGTGAACCGGGAAATGACCGTGGACAAGCGGCAGGACATACCGATAAAGCAGTATTACGCTGAGCTGTTCAAGGAGAAGGACGTCTCAGCGGATGCGTTCCACAGGACCTTCCAATGGTACGCTGAGCATCCCGATGAACTGAAAGCGGTGTATGCCGACGTGCTGACGACGCTGCAACTGCGCAGTGACACGATCCCTCACTGAGCGCGGAGGAAGGCCTCCACGTTGCCCACAGCTTCGGTGGCATCGCGGAAGGCGAGGCCCATGGCCCGCGCCTTTGTGCCATCGTACAGCCGAGGTCTGTAGGCCGTGCGCGCTGTGTGAAGCGTGATAAGGGGGCGGCCTCCGAAAAGAGTGCGTATCCGTTCCAACCGCCAGCCCAGTTCCAGCATCCAGGGGCGAAGTGGCCAGGTAGGCACCTTCTTGCCCGCGGCTTGCGCGATCGTGCGGAAGAGCTTCTCATAGCTAAGGTTCTCGCCGATCAACAGATGCCGTTCGCCGCAGGAGCCGTTCTCGATCACGTGGACCATCGCGGTTGCCACGTCGCGTGCGTCCACCACGGCGTTACTACCCGGGGGATAAAAGCGAGAGCCTTTACGCACGCGCTCCACCATCGTCATACTGCTGCGGCCTTCTGCGCCGGGCCCCAGCACGATGCACGGGTTCACCAACACAGCGAACAACCCTTCCGCAATGCCGCGTTGTACCTCCATCTCTGCCCCGTGCTTGCTTACGGCGTAAGGTGAGGATCGCTTGTCGCTCGTGAACTGAACCGATTCATCATTCGCGGCTCCAGTGGAACGAAAGCCAATGGTGGCCGTGCTGCTCACGTGGCACAGCTTCGGTACGCCAGCCTCCAACATCGCGTTCACCACATTGGCCGTGCCGGTGATGTTGTGTTGAAGCATGGATGAGGTGTCCCGGGGGTCGAACGACACGATCGCTGCGCTGTGGAAGACGCGCTCCACACCGGCCAAGGCCTCTACGAGGCTCGACATGTCCAGCAGGTCTCCTTCGGCCCATTCGATCCGCGCGAAGCGTGCATCGCCGTCGGCGTGGTAGTGCTTCAAGACCCTGCGCACGAGGTCCCTATCGCTGCCGGCCCGCACAAGCGCCCGTAAGGGACGCCCCTGCGCCAGCAGCTCGTTCAGCACATGCACGCCTACAATTCCCGTTCCCCCGGTCACCAGGTCCATTCATCGGTCGCTGGAACAAAGGCCTTAGCGACAGGGCGAAGATGCGGTGAAGCGGCCGTGCGCGCACTACCCCGATATCTTCGCCGCCGTCAAGACCTCATGAGCACCGTACGGAACCACGTTGAAGAGCTGCGCTGGCGCGGGCTGTTGCATGACAGCATGCCCGGCACTGAGGAATACCTGTTGAAGGGACCCGCCAGTGGCTACATCGGCTTCGACCCTACGGCGGACAGCCTGCATGTGGGCAACATGGTGCAGATCATGATGCTCACGCACTTCCAGCAGAGCGGGCACAGACCCATTGCGCTTGTGGGAGGCGCCACGGGCATGGTGGGTGATCCCAGCGGCAAGAGCAGCGAGCGCAACCTGCTCGATGAGGAGGCGCTGCGCCACAACCAGGAATGCGTGGGCAAGCAACTCGCACGCTTCATCGACTTCGACTCGAAGACGCGTCCTGCGGAACTGGTGAACAACTACGACTGGTTCAAGGACATGGGCTTCCTTCGTTTCATACGCGAAGTGGGCAAGCACATTCCCGTAGGCTACATGTTGGCCAAGGACAGCGTGAAGAACCGCATGGAGACGGGCATCAGCTTTACGGAGTTCACCTACCAACTGGTGCAGGGCTACGACTACTACTGGCTTTACACCAACAAAGGCTGCAAGCTGCAGATGGGCGGCAGCGACCAGTGGGGCAACATCACAACTGGCACCGAGCTGATCCGGCGCATGGATGGCGGCGAAGCTTACGCGCTCACTACCCCGCTGCTCACCAAGGCCGATGGCACCAAGTTCGGGAAGAGCGAGGGCGGTAATATCTGGCTCGATGCCCAGCGTACCTCGCCGTACAAGTTCTACCAGTTCTGGGTGAACGCCACCGATGCCGACGCCGCACGCTTCGCGCACATCTTCACCAACTGGCCGAAAGACAAGGTCGACGGCCTGATCGCGGATCACTCCCGCGCTCCCCATACACGCCTGTTGCAGAAGGAGGTGGCGGCGTACATCACGGTGATGACGCATGGCCGGGCCGAACTTGATGGAGCGATCAAAGCGTCGGAGATCCTCTTCGGCAGCGGCACCACCGAAGCCTTGGGAACGTTGAGCGAACAACAGTGGCTCGATGTGTTCGATGGCGTCCCGCAGGCCGAAGTATCGCGTGATGCCCTTGCCGCTGGCGTGCCTATCGTTGATCTACTGAGCGAACACACAGGCTTCCTGCCCAGCAAGGGAGAGGCGAAGCGTGCGCTCAAAGAAGGCAGCATCAGCCTCAACAAGGCGAAGAGCGCTGAGGAGCGCACAGTGAACACCGATGATCTCCTGAGCGGAAAGTTCATCCTGCTCCAGCGCGGTAAGAAGAACTACTTTCTGTTGAAGGCGGCGGATTAATCCACCATCAAGTTGCACCCCCGCACATCGCTGTTATCAAAACGCCCGAGCACTTCGAACGAACCATCAGCATGGATGCGACCGAGGTCCTGGGTGCTGATGAAGGGACAACTGGCGATGTTGCACAGGTCGATCACGTTGATCCCGCCGGTGCGCCCTTGTTGAACAGAAGCGAACGGATCGTTCACATCGCGCAGCGAAACGCGCATCCACGGCGGGCAGCGGTAACGGCCTTCGCCTTGTGACCACGCCTGCGAGAGCAGTTCCGTCATGCCATATTCGCTGTGGATGGATTCCAACGCGAACGCGGACTTGAGGATGGCGTGCAGTGCTTCGCGCACCATTTCGGGCCGTCGACCCTTCATGCCACCGGTCTCCATCACCACCGTGTGGTGCAGGGGCATCGGGTGCTTTTCCGCCAGGTCGAGCAGCGCGAACGTAACGCCGAGCAACAGGGTCGGTTTCGCTTCGGCCTCGCTTCGGCGCAGCACCTCGGCCAGCTTTTCGTATTGATACAAGTAGGTGCCACTGAGCGGATCGCCGCTGGCCGCAATGAGCTTTTCGGCCATGTACACCAGTGAGCTGCCGGTCCGTTCCAGGTATGCGGGCAGCAACGCCAGCACACGCCAATTGGCCGGAGGTCCGTATGCCGTTGTGAAGGAGGTGAGGAATGAGCGCTCATACAACTCCGGTGAGGGAACGTGATGGCTGCTCGTAACCGCGCCGGTGGTACCACTGCTGGTGAAGGTCATCTTCGGCTCTGATCCATCCAGCAGTACCCGCCGGTCCCGGAAGGAACCGATGGGCAGGAAGGGGATCTGCTCGACCTGTTGCACCTTTCCGGGATCACGCCCCAAAGCATCCAGGAATCCACGGTACACGGGGTTGTGGGTGGCGTGCAGATGGAATAAATCCAGCGCTAGCGCGTTGAAGTCCTCAGCAGTCCGCACGGCGAACGGCCGCTCCATCCATGACAGGTCGGAGGAGTTGCCATGGGCCATCGGGGCAGTACCTTTGGAAACGATGGGAACGCGTTGGATGGCATCAAAAGTAGCGGCTCTCGTGGCCGTAACGCTCGTGCTGGGTTCCTGTTTGAAACGGGAGGCGTTCCCTGTGGAACCCGTGATCGGCATGAAGTCCGTTGAGATGACCGGCGATAGCACGTTGATCACGATCACGTTCACGGATGGTGATGGCGATATCGGCCTCGCCGAAAGCGACACGTTTCCGCCATTCGATGCAGCGTCCACCTATTACTTCAACCTGTTCTTCGATCCGCAGCGCAAAGTGAATGGCACGTGGACGGACGTCAACTTGCCTTATTACTACCGTGTTGCGCCTATTACGCCAACTGGACAGGACAAGTCGCTCAATGGTGAAATAGCGTGGGCGTTGCGTTCGCAGTTCTTTCCGCTGCCCCCGCTTTCACACGGAGACACAGTACGCTTCAACATCAGGTTGGTGGATCGCGCGTTGCATGTGAGCAATACGGTCACCACCGAGGCCTTCCGAGCACCTTAGCCGCGGCGCTCCCTGATCGGGTCATGTGCAAATGGCCGCATGCTCACCAGGTCACATGCTCTACACCATTCCCATCAGCGCTTCGCTCACGTTGATCAGGTGGTCGCCCAACTTCTCGCAGCTGTTGAAGAGATCGTTGTAGATCATCCCGCTCTTCATGTTGTGGTCGCCGCTTTCCACGCTGCGCAGGTGCGATCGGCGCAGCTCATCGCGGAACTGGTTAATGCGCTGTTCGGCATCCATGGCCTCGTCCAGTCGCACGGCCTCGGGCTCGGCCTCCAGGTTGCGGATCATCACGGCAAAGGCCTTGTCGAGGAGTCGCGTCATGTCCAGCAGATGAACGCGTTGCTCCGGTGAGAACCAGAGTCGCTCGTCGCTCTTGCGCTCGATGCTCTTGCTCATCTGGAACAGGATATCACCGACACGTTCGAGGTCGCCGATGATGCTGATCTGTGCGCGGATGCGCTCGCTGAGGCGCTCATCGCCCGCCTCAGCAGCGGTCTTGGTGAGGAAGCGGCTCACTTCCACTTCGATGCGGTCGGTGATGTCCTCATACTTAGCAATGCGTTGCAGCAAGGAGGCACGTTCCGCCTCGTCCTTTTCGATCAACAGGTCGCGCACCATGCCGTGCATTCGCTCACACAGCCTGCCGAACTTCACCACTTCCTTGTTGGCTTCCAGCAGGCTGAGTTCGGGGCTCAGGTGCATCATCGGGTCTTCGATGTATTCGAGATGATATTCTTCTTCAGGTGCGCTGCGAACAGGCACCATACGCGTGACCACCTTTTCGATGAAGCCGGTGAAGCGCACCAGCAGCAGCGTGTTCACGATGTTGAAAGCGATGTGCAGGTAGGTAAGCGACCACCGCAATGCGTCCGTGTCGGTGAAGGGGGAGACGTGGTTGATGCGTTCGGTGAAGAGCGCGACGCCGGTGAGCACGGGCTTGAACAGAAGCAGGATCCAGATGGCGCCGAACAGCTTGATGATGAAATGCGCACGGGCTACGCGCTTGGCCCAAGCGTTGCCGACCAATGCCGCGATGTTGGCGGTGAGCGTGGTGCCGATGTTCTCCCCGATCACCAGGGCCGCGGCCATTTCGTAGTTGATGATGCCCTTCTCGCACATGAGCACGGTGAGCACAAGGGCAACGCTACTGCTCTGGGTAAGGATCGCGAGCGCCGCACCGAACACCACGAACAGCAGGTCGGAGCCGATGCCAAAGCTCGAAAGGTCGTGCAGGAAGCTCAAGGCCTGGGCTGACGGTGTAGGCACATATTCCTTCAGCAGATCCAGGCCGAGGAAGAGCAGGGCCGCACCCATCATCAGTTCGCTCACCGCCTTCCACTTTCCCCCGCGCATGAACAGCAGGGGCAGGGCAAGACCCATGATCGGCACGGCCACCAGTGAAAGCTTCACAGAGGAGAAGCCGATCCACGCGAAGAGCAGGAGCTTCACTGTAGTGCCGATGTTGGCGCCGAACAGGACGGGAATCGCCTGGCGCAGGGATAACAGCCCGGCGTTCACGAAGCTCACCACCATCACGGAGGTCACGGACGAATATTGCACCACTACCGTGGTGATGAATCCGGTGAAGATCCCCCGCAAGCGGTCCCGCGTCATCGTCTCCAACACCCGCCGCATGCGCGAGCCGGCCACCTTCTGCAGGCCCTCGCTCATCACCTTCATTCCATAGATGAAGAGCCCGAGCGAACCGGCAAGAAGAAGGAGCTGGAGCAGGCCGAAATGCATGAGCAGAAAAGGAGCGCGAAGCTACCGGTACCATGTTAGGTGGAGGTTAAGCCGCAGGCCCATGGTAGTGGCCGTGTCCAGTCGGATCAAGGGCTACTTTCGCCCGCTGATGGACTTGCGCTCCCCTGGCCGGCTGGCCCTGTTGATGGCCCTGTGCACCGCGACCTGCATTGTGGTCGTCCTGTTCGCGCTAGCCTTGCTAAGAGGCGCCAGCTTCGACCTGAACAACGCGTTGCTCGCCGCCACAGCAACGGGAACACTGGTCTTTTTCCTCGCGCACTACCTTATTCGTCGTTTCGTGCAAGCCCGCGTGGACCTGATCCACCGCACCATCCATGACACGCAGAAAGGAGGACCCCTGTCCGCTGTGAAAGGCGAGGATCCCATAGGCGCCGTTGGGGAGGAAGTGGGGACCTGGGCAGCTGAGAAACGCACGGAGATCACCGAACTAAAGGAGCGGGAGCGCTATCGCCGTGAGTTCATCGGCAATTTGGCGCATGAGATGCGTACGCCGATCTTCAGCATCCAAGGCTACATCCTTACACTGCTCGAAGGTGGCTTGGAGGACCCGAAGGTGAACCGTGATTTTCTTGGGCGCGCCAGTAATGGTGTCGATCGTCTTATCCGCATCGTGGAGGACCTGGACGTCATTTCGCAGTTGGAGAGCGGGGTGATGACCATGGATATGTCGCGCATGGACCTGAACGCATCCGTGCGCGAGGCGATCGAAGTGCTGGAGATGAAAGCATTGGAGAAGCGCATCGAGTTGCAGAACGAGTTGGAAGGTGAGGTGATGGTGCGCGCGGACCACGACCGGCTCTTGCAGCTGTTCAGCAATCTGTTCAACAACGCCATCAACTACGGACACGAGGGAGGGCGTTGCACCGTGCGATCCTTCGACCTGGGCGACCGTGTGTTAGTGGAGGTGGCGGATGATGGGATCGGCATCGCGGAGGAACATCTGCCGCGCCTCTTCGAGCGGTTTTATCGCGTGGGAAAGAGCCGCTCGCGCAACGAAGGCGGCAGCGGGCTGGGCCTGGCCATTGTGAAGCACATTGTGGAGGCCCACAACGGCACCATCGGCGTGAAGAGCGCCGAAGGTCAGGGCACCACGTTCAGCTTCACACTATCGAAAGCTAGGTAGCGGGTTATTTCCGCGTGGATGGGCTAGCGGTCCCGCTCATCCTGAAGGCTTGCAGCGGCCCGTTGTTGTTGGCCACCACGAACAAGGGTCGACCACTTGGGCCAGTGTGGAGCAATGCGAGGTCCTTCACATTGCCCCAAGCGAAGAAGCCGCTGCGCATGACGGGCAGCGCGGTGAATCCGCCTTTGCCATCCCCTTTCAGCACGAGCCCAGTGCCAGCATCATAGCGAGCGGTCTCCACTTCGGCGCCCCAGTTGTTGCCGGCGCAGATCAGGTCCATGTGCCCGTCCCCATCCGCATCCATGGGGATGATGGCGTTGATGGGCGCCACTTGCGCACTGTTCGGAAGCGCCTGAGCGGTGAAGTGGCCCTTGCCATCGCTGAGGAAGACGGTGGAGCGCATCATGCCAGCGGTGAGATGCAGGGCTGACTTCAGCTTCTCGGGCGTGTAGATACCCGCGAGGTCCGAGTTGGCGTAAGCATCGTAGGTGGGGAACTTTTGCATGAGCATGGGGCATTGTTGCGAAGAGCATTCGCGACCGCGAACGGGCAGTTGCTTGCCGTTCTTCTCCTTCGCCAGGACGATGTCATGACGGCCGTTGTCATCGAAATCGGCCCAGTAGATGTGGATCGGATGATCCAATATGCCGTGGAACTTGCTGTTCCAGCCGAGGTTGCCGCCAATGATGTCGGGGTGCCCATCCTCGTTCACGTCCGCCGTGGCGATGCTGTACCACCAGCCATGCGTGTTCTCCAGCCCGGCCTCCTTGCTAATATCCGTGAAACGCCCGCCGTCATTGCGCAGGTACATCACGTTCATCCATTCGCCGCAGAGCAACAGGTCCGCGTCCTTGTCGCCATCCATGTCCGTGAAGGTCATGCCCGTCACCATGCCAGGTCCCATCACAGCAGGTGCGAGTTGCTCGGTGGCATCAGCGAAGTTGCCAAGGCCGTCGTTGACGAGCAGGAAGCTGCGTGGTGCGAAGGGATAGTGTGCAGGCGTGGTGCGGCCTCCGATGAACAGGTCCAGATCGCCATCGCCGTCGATGTCCGCTGCTGCTGCACGCTGTGCGCTGGTCATCAGTGCTGGCAGGCGTTCCGTGGCTTCGGTGAACGTGCCTTTGCCACCATTGATGTAAAGCCGTTGTGTGTAGATAGGGTCACGCAGGTCGTCCTCGTTCCCGCCGGCCAGCATCAGCAGGTCCTGGTCGCCGTCCTTGTCCGCGTCGAAGAACACGCCGCCCATGGTCTCCTGGTCCGCATACGCCGACCACGGCTGCGATGCAGCAGCAGTGAACGTCCCTTCGGTGCGTTGCAGCCACAGTGCGCTGGCTTGACCGTGGGCTCCGCCCACGAAGAGGTCCTCGCGCCCGTCCCCGTTCGCATCGCCAGTGATCAGCATGGGTCCGAGTTCACTTTGTTTGTGCGGAAGCAGAGGCTCCAGTTCGAAGTCGTTGTACGGGTTCTCCTGGTGCATCCAACTCAGGCCGGAAGAAGCTGTTGC
>JBKJNF010000357.1:0-11274 GCA_046596155.1 Flavobacteriales bacterium
CTCGGCAGCACAACGGCTACTTTCACCAGGGAGGTTCCGTGTTCCGCCAATACGGCCTCGGCCACTTGTTCAAGGAAGGTCGCCATCGATCTTCGCCGAATGTAACCGCCATGCACGCGCCCAAGGAATTCCCGTGTTACCGCGAGCTCACGAACAAGCTCAGCCGCTACCGCATTTCGTCCACTACGGCATTTACCGAGGTGCAGCGAGTGGGCACACGCTTCCTCGTGCATGATGTGCGGGCCACCACCTATCCGGAGCTGGTGCGCATCGCGGAGCTAATTGGCAGCACGGACGGAACGGTGCACCCCATCCCCGCAGCAGACTTCGAGGACTGGCTGATCCAGGCCGGTGACAGGCGTTGATCCAACCCCAGGCAACGGCTTTGTGTATCTTGGGGTCTTCTCCGCGCATGAGGTCACTCCTGTTAATGCTCTTCTCGGCCCTATGGGGGATGGCAAGTGCCACGCATATCATCGGCGGGGAGCTGTTCTACTCGTACCTAGGCAATGACGAGTATGAGATCACGCTAAAGATCTACCGCGACTGCGGTCCGAATAACACGAACGGCACTGGCTTCGATGCCTCGGCGGAGGTTGCGGCCTACACGCCGGGCGGAGCCTATGTCGCCAGCATGTTCTTCAGCCCCACCACCATCGTGCAGGTGCCCGTCGTGCTGAACGATCCTTGCCTCACCCCACCCAGCACCATCTGTGTGGAGGAGGCTACATACATCAGCACCATGTTCCTCGCCTCAGGCACAGGAGGCTATGTATTGAGCTATCAGCGTTGCTGCCGCTCCCCCAACATCACCAACCTCTTCGACCCGATGTCACAAGGGCTGACATGCACGGTGAACGTATCCGATCCAGCGGTCTCCGGTAACAACAGTAGTCCACGCTTCGCCAGCTATCCACCCATCGCTCTCTGCATGGGCCAGGCCATGAGTTTCGACCATGCCGCCACCGACCCCGATGGCGACCTATTAGTGTACGACCTCGCCGCGCCCTATGTTGGTGGTGACCAGTTCAACCCATTGCCCAGCCCACCGGCGGGACCTCCATTCGCCACCGTGACCTGGGCGAACACCTATTCGGTGAACAATATGATCGATGCAACACCGCCGCTGGCCATCGATCCCGGGACCGGCACCATCACACTCACCCCAACCCAGATCGGCTCTTATGTGGTGGGTGTGCGCGTGAAGGAGTTCCGCAATGGCGTGCAGCTGAGCGAAGTGATCCGCGACTTCCGCTTCGATGTGGTGCCGTGCGTCGTGCAGGTGATCTCCGCCATAGCCGACCAGGATGCCGCCACGCTTTGTTCCGGCCTCTCGGTCACCTTCAACAACAACAGCACGAACGGTGACTTCTACCACTGGGACTTCGGCGTTCCCGGTGTGGCGAATGATACCAGTTCGCTGGCCGAACCCGCCTTCACCTTTCCACAAGCAGGCACCTACACGGTAACGCTGGTGGCCAACCCAGGCTGGCCTTGTGCGGATACCAGCGTGAACACCTTCGCGCTATCCCCACCGGTCACCGTTTCATTTATCGCGCCGCCGATCAACTGCATCGATGAGCAACCGTTGACACTGCAGGCCACGGGGAATTTCACCTCGGCGGCCAGCGTGGTCTGGGGGTTGGGTGCCGGATCCGCGCCAGATTCCGATCAGCCGATCACCCATCCCACCTTCCCGGCCAACGGCACCTTTGCGGTGGATGTCACTGTGACAGAGAACGGTTGCACGGACAGCTTTACGGACAGTGTGACGATCCATCCGCGACCCGTGCCCTTGTTCACTGCGGATACGGCTGGCTGCATTCCGCTCGATGCCCGCTTCACCAACCTCAGTTCGGCCTGGACACCGATGAGCTACCTGTGGGACTTTGGTGATGGAGGTACCAGCACGGATGCCGACCCCCAACACACCTACACCACGGAAGGCTTTTTCGATGTGCGCCTTGCGGTGAGCACTAGCGATGGATGCATTGCCACTGAGACGCTCACCCGCCCAGCGCTGGTGCAAGTATGGCCCCAACCCTATGCCCGCTTCGCAGTGGACCCGGCCGTGGCCTCCCTGATGCAACCCGTGATCGAAGTGAATGATCTTTCCGAAGGAACGTATCAATGGGACTTCGAATTGGATGGCCTCCACTTCGACACCACGCACTTCACCTACACCTTCGATGACGCCGGGTGGCACGCGATCACGCTCATCGCCACAAGCGGGCTGGGCTGTTCGGATACCACGAGCCTGCCCGTGTTCGTGGGCGGACATTTCTTCTACGCGCCGAATGCGTTCTCGCCGGATGGTGATGGCGTGAATGAAGTTTGGCGGCCGAGCGTGCGCGGGGCACGCTTTTACCGCCTCGAACTCTTCGATCGCTGGGGGCAGGTACGCTTCAGTACAACGGACCCCAAGTCGGGATGGGATGGCGAAGGACTCCCGCCCGGCATCTACGCCTACAAGGCCTGGCTCAGCGAATGGGGACCGTTGGAATACGAATACAACGGGTCGGTGCTGTTGGTGCGGTGACCGTCGAAAATAGTCGGGCCATGTTCGCTCTTTGATGCACACGTTCCCGATCAGGGCTCACCCGATCTCTTCTTGTATTCCTCGTCCAGCGCAGCTTTCGTTCCCCAGAAGCTGTTTGCGGTGCGCCCGTTCAAATGCTCCGTAAGGATACCGAGATGCGCATGCCAGCCACCCGAAATGCCAAGGAGATCTTTCTGGTTGGGCAACCGGTGGTGCGTTAGTGTGAGCAATACCTCTTTGCCGCGCTCAGTAAGTTCGAAGACAACTTCTGATAGCGCCTCCGCTCGCGCACCCCAGGTAAAGCCGAGCAAATAAGGTGGTTCGCAGCGCGTGATCGTCGCTTTCATGCTGTGCCCGTTCTTGTACTTCTCTGGAATTTCCTCGGGTAAAATGTCCAACTCAGTAAATGTCCACGACAAAAGCACGTCGCCCCCAACCCTGAGGTCCATGGCTCCTGTGGCCAGCCACTTGGCGCGCTTGTCCGGTTCGGTCAGATAGGCCCATACGCGCTCGATAGGGCCGGGCAGCAAACGTTCAAATCGGATGGTATTCGGTGCGATGATGGTTCCGTACGTATCCATGATGTCGTTGTATTGGACAGTTGTTGATCATTGTTGGGTCGCATTCTCGTCGCGGAGCAGCTGTTCCAACGTATCGAGTCGTGAGGACCAGAAGTTGCGCATTTCGGCGATCCACTTAGCTGCAGCATCGAGTGGCTCAGGCCGGTAGCTGAGGAAGTGCTCGCGACCAACTTTCTTTCGCTTCACCAATTTAGCGCGCTCCAGCACGAGGATGTGTTTGCTCACGGCGTTCAGCGAAATTCCGAAGGGTTCCGCGACTTCCGTCACACGTGCCTTACCAGATGACAAACGTTGTAGGATCGCACGCCGCGTGGGATCTGCGAGTGCCGCGAGCGTGCGATCGAGGTGCTGTGGGGTTGCCATCGGATGCAAATATATTCAACCTTTTGGTTGAATATGAAAATGCGGCCATGTAAAGCTGATCTAAGGGCTCAAAGGAGCTTTGTTCGCCAGGGCAGTACCAAGAATGCATTGGCTAACCTCAAGATGCTCGAGCATCCGCTATGGGTCCAACGCTCAATACCCCCCACCCCCACCTTGACCCCGTTCGATCGGATGCCAGGTGGTCTTCACCTCTTGCGTGTCGAGGATCATATAGGGTGATTGTGCGTCGGCGCTGGTCCAGTCCGTGACCTTCGGATAGACCGTGCGCTTGAGGTTGCACGTGGCTTCGCTGTCGAGCATAATGCGTTCCTCCTTCGTCACATCGGCCACCACAATGGCGTTAATGTCCATGTGCGAAACGAGCGGCTTGAGCAATTCACTGCGGAGGCCGGTGAGCACGTTCACCACGCCACCGGGCAGGTCACTGGTGGCCAACACTTCGGCAAAGGTGACGGCGGGCAGCGGCATGCTCTCGCTGGCCACCACCACGCAGCTGTTTCCACCGGTGATCACAGGTGCGATCATGCTCACGAGGCCGATGATGCCCGATGTGTTCGGACACATCACACCAACAACCCCGGTGGGCTCCTGCACGCTGAAATTGAAATGCGCCGTGTTCGTGGGGTTCACACTGCTGAAGAGCGCTTGGTATTTGTCACACCAACCGGCGTAGTGGATCCAACGATCAATGGCCATGGCCACCTCCGCTTCGGCCTGCTGCTGCGTTGCTCCGTGCAACCTCAGCTCATGTACGAACTGCACGCTGCGTCCTTCCAGCATCTCGCCAATGCGATAGAGGATCTGCCCGCGGTTGAAGGCACTGCGACCCGCCCAACCGCCCACAGCACCGCGCGCCGCGATCACGGCATCGCGTACATCCTTGCGACTGCTGCGGCAAATGTTCGCCAGGGGCTTGCCATCGACGCCCTTCGGCTGGTAATAGCGTCCGCTCTCGGTGCGCGGGAACTTACCGCCGATGAAGATCTTGTACGTCTTGATAACGGGCACGCGCGCGTCTTTCGTTGCGATGCCACCGGCAGCATGTCCGTTGCCGTTCAATGCTGCCTTCGCAACGGCAGGCTTGGTCAGGGTCTTGCTCATGTATTCGACTTGCGTAGCCAAAGCTAATGCGATGGGATCACAGTATGCCGGGCCTCAGCCGATGCCAACCGCGCAAATCGTTGTGGAGTGCCTTCGACTCGCCTCAGTCCTGGACGCCGCGCGGCACGCACGAGAGGCGGGGTTGAATGGCAGATACGGCTGTCGCGCCGCTCAACGATGGCGTTATCGACCCTCACCAACACCGGTTACCTCAACATCACCAGACCCATCGGTCCGCCTCCGGCGATCAACACAAGATTGGGTCATCGTCTCAAGTATGAGCAGCGATAGCAGCAGGCATTCGCTTACTTTCGGTGGTGTTCAGGTTGAACATTGTTGCACTGGACGCAATACGATACGCAAGATGAACATCCTACTCTGGGTACTGCAGATCCTTGCCGCGCTCATCTATGGAGCGTCGGGCGTTTTGAAGGTCTTCCTGCTCGACAAGGTGAGGGAAGGCGTTCAGTCCTTTGATGCGTTGCCCAAGCCAGCGTGGATCGCCCTCGGTGTTCTCGAACTCGTTTGCGTGGTCGGGCTCATCGTTCCATCCGCATTCCGTTGGCATCCGACGCTCACGGTGATGGCGGCCACGTTGCTGGCGATCGAGAGCCTCGTGTTCGTCGGGGTACACGTGAAGTACAACGAGACCCCGGCCATCATCATGAGCATTGTGCTGGGCCTCCTCATGGCCTTCATCGCGTATGGCCGGATGTACCTAATGCCGATACGATAACCGGCGCCTTCATCATACAAACACACAACTGCGCTCCACATGAAACGGGTCACTGGCATCGGCGGCATCTTCTTCAAGGCGAAGGATGCACCTGCACTGTGCGCATGGTACAAGACCCATCTCGGCATCGATGTCCAAGCTTGGGGCGGTGCTTCGTTCGACTGGACCAACGAGGAGGGCAACCCCACCGGTGGAACTACCGCGTGGTTGATCGCCGCGGAGACAAGCAAACAGTTCGCTCCAAGCAACACCCCGTTCATGGTGAACTACCGCGTTGAGGATCTTCACGCGTTGGTCGGCGCGCTGAAAGAAGAAGGCTGCAACGTCATCGGCGAGATCAGTGATTCGGAGTACGGCAAGTTCGCCCACGTCATGGATCCGGAAGGGAACAAGGTCGAACTGTGGGAACCGCCGGCCGGGAAATGAAACGCGAATACGCGTGAGCGTCCGAACTGGAAATCCCGGAGCCTCCATTGCAGGATATGTAGCGGAACGTGCGACCCGAGGATCTTGAGAGGGGCGCGCCTACATGATATCCTTCAAATTCCAGATCCTAATAAACCGATGCACGACGGCTTCGCGGCTGCCGGTGTAACTGCTGGCGCATGAAAAATGCGTGAAAAATGATGCATCACGGATCAGGTATGGACCTACGAAAAGCCCTGATATCACTATGCCTTCCATGCAATTCACGAGGTTAGGCCATTGGCGAAGGTGGCCTTCGACCCACAACTTGGCGAGGCGAGGATCGTAACACACGCACACCATAACCAAATATGACCAGAGCGCTGTGGCCCGTAATTGCATTGTCGCTATCCTTTGCCCCTGCGAACGGACAGAGCTTCGGCCTCCTAGTAGGTGTACGCAACGACCACCTCCGAGCGGCGGGCATGAACTGGGCACCATCCAATGGGTTGGTGCTCGGTGCATTCGTTCCATTCCATGTCGGAAGCCGACTTGTCCTGCGCGCCGAGGGGGATTGTCCGCAGAACGCTATATACAAAGCAGAGAACGAGCGGTCACATCAACTTCTACCCTGATCAGTTCTTGCGCTGGTCTGATCGGTCGTTACTACTTCAGTCGAAAGGTTTTCTGCTCAACTGGCCTCGAGTTCAGACGTTACCTGACCAACGGACCTGTGGTCAATAGCAATGCTGGAGACGGCCAGTTGCGGCCGAATGACCTCGGCCTTGTATTCGGCGCGGCCTACCGGTTCTCCGATGACTTCGAATTGGGTATGCGCAATTACCAAAGCTTGCTGCCCGCTGCAGACATGGGCATTCTTCGGCTGCCCCTTCATCCGTTGATCTACATCACTCCACGCAGCCTCATCAGCATCCTGCTCTTCCCGGGTCTGACCCCGGACCTACGCAGGATCGAGGTGGGTACGGGCTAGATCTTCGCTATGGTGCTGGCCACTTGTACGCTGATGGCCATTGGCGTCATTGGCGTGCGGCGGTCAGGTGGAAATGGCACCCCCGCTCCGGCCTAGTGAGTAAAGATCCGCGCGGCGGTCCTTCAAGTTCTGCACGCTACCGTTGTGGTGCAGTTCCTTCAACAAGCTGAGGTCCACATCCACCACCAATACCATTTCGGTATTCGCTGTCGCCTCGCCTTTCACACCGGAGGATGGGAAAGGAAAGTCACACGGGGTGAGCACGGCGCTCTGTGCGTACTGGATGTCCATGTTCTTTACACGGGGCAGGTTACCAACGCTCCCGGCGATGGCAACGAAGCATTCGTTCTCGATGGCCCGGGCCTGGGCACAATGGCGCACGCGCGAATAAGCATTCTGCGTGTCCGTGAGGAAGGGCACGAACAGGATCTCCATACCGTCCAGCGCAAGCAAACGGACGATCTCTGGGAATTCACAATCGTAACAGATGAGGATACCCACCTTACCGCAATCAGTATCCATGACGCGGAAGCCATTGCCACCTACGATGCCCCATGCCCTGGTTTCGTTCGGTGTGATGTGTATCTTCTCATAGCGCTCCCAAGTCCCGTCACGTCGGCAGAGATAGCCAACGTTCAGTACATGCCCGTTCTCCACCAGAGGCATACTGCCGGTGATGATGTTCACATTGTATTTCACGGCGGCGGTGATCATCACATCACGGAGCGGCAGCGTATGCTCGGCGAGCATCCTGATCGCCTCGGCTTCCGTACGATCGTTGTACGCGGCCATGAGCGGTGCGTTGAAAAGCTCCGGAAAAACAGCAAAGGCACTGCCGTAACCGCTCACTACTTCCAGGAAGAATTCGATCTGTTCGACCAGCTCCAGCCTGTCCTTGTATGTGCGCATCTGCCACTGCACAAGACCCAATCGCACGTTGCGTGTCGCTTGTCGGTCGAAGCGCCGCTCATTGTGATAGATGTTGTCCCACTCCAGCAAGGTCGCGTACTCGAGCGATTCCTTATCTGCAGGCATGTATCCCCGTAAAAGCTTCACGACGTGGAAGTCATTCGAGAGTTGGAAGGACAGGACTGGATCGTGGATCTCCTTCATCCGCACTTTCTCGATGTAGTCCTTCGGTTTCAGCCTATCAGCGTAAAGGTGGTAATTCGGCAAGCGACCACCGAACATCACGGCGCGCAGGTTGAGCCGCTCGCACAACTCCTTACGCGCCTCATAGAGTCTTCGGCCTAAGCGTTTTCCACGCTGGTCCGGGTGTACGAAAACCTCAATGCCATAGAGCGTATCGCCCTCCGGTGTATGCGTATTGAACGTGTAATCACCGGTAACGCGGCGGTAATCGTGGTCCAACCCGATCCGGTCCAGGTCGATGATGATCGAGAGCGCGCAGCCCACCATGCGGTCATTGATGAACACCCCCAACTGGCCTTCGGGGAACAAGGCGATGAGCCGCGCTATGGTCTCTTGACGCCATAAGGTGCCGCTCCATTCCGGATACGCCGCGCGCATAGCGTGCGCGAAATCCTCGAAAACACTGATGTTGATGGGGCGCACCTCCACCCGTTCTTCCGTCTGTTCTGCCATGCTCGATGGATCTTCGCGTTTCAGGAGTTTATCGTGATGAACGTCGTGCGGCCTTCTGTGAAGTGCGTGCCGTCTTACCAATTGGAGCCGAAACCACCAAGGTCCACTGTTCGTTCGGCAACTTGAGGCGCAACCAGTTCTCCAATCGCTTCAGTTCGGCACCATCCGGTGCTGAACTGAATTGTGCCATGACCAAGGTGGTGTCCACGGCTTTCGGCGATCGCTCTCGTGATAGGCCTAACCGCAAGAGGTCCGGATGTTCAGCACGGGCTTCGGCCACTAGTTGGACCTGCCGAGCATGCGCTGTCGCAATGCTGTCTTGGATCATTTGCACACGTCGGAGAAGTGCGTTCCGTTCTTCAAGCAGGCCGGCGGAACGGCTCAATTGCGCTTTGTCGCCTCGGTCCATTCTGGATAGGCTGAGCCCGGTCTGAACTTCAAGCCGAGCATCGGGAATATCATGTACGTCAAGACGCTCGCGCATCTGTTCGATCTGCGTGGAATCTACGCCACGGCCCATGTAGGTGAGGTGGATCACGCGGTGTTTGGCATCGACCTCCTGCCGGACAAGGAAATTATCCGGGACTTCGGTTTCGTGGGCAATGAACTCGCTGCATCGGTTGATGAAGGTGTTCTGTTGCACCAACCGGTATGCCAGGTAGACGCTCGGCAGCACCGTGAAGATCACGATCGCTACGGTCAACCGTTTCACCCGGTCGGTGAGGCGTTCGTCGGCCATGCGCATCGTTGGATAACCCAGCCATCGAACGGTGATGAGCGCGGCCAGGCTAATGAAGACCGAGTTGATGATGAACAGATAGAAAGCACCGAAGAAGAACGGCCAGTTCAAATGCGCCAGGCCGAACCCGGCGGTACACAATGGAGGCATCAAAGCCGTGGCGATGGCCACGCCCGGCAACACATTGCCGCGATCCTTGCTTGCGGTGGCGATGATGCCCGCAAATCCACCGGCCAAAGCGATCAATACATCCCAGATGGTGGGGGTGGTCCTGGCCAGGATCTCTGAATGCGCTTCATTCAGCGGACTCACGAGAAAGTACAAGGTGGAAGTTGCAAGGCCGGCCACCACAGCGAACCCCAGATTCTTCAAGCCGCGCTTCACCATGTTCAGATCGAACACACCTAAGCCAGCTCCCACGGCCACGATAGGGCCCATAAGCGGTGAGATGAGCATGGCACCGATCACCACCGCTGCCGAATTCACGTTCAAGCCCACCGAGGCGATGATGATGGCGAAGACCAGGATGAGGACATTAGCGCCTCGGAAGGACACACCCCGATGGATGTTGTCCATCGCCGTTGCGGCATCCTCCGCATTGCTCCCCAATCGGAAGAGTTTGAGAATGGTGTAAATGGTCATTTCACGTGCGTTGGATCAAGCGCATTATTCCAATTCTGTGTAGGCAATGTACCACGTGGATGTTGACATTGCGCGTTCGTCCCGTGATCGGTGTATTTGAGCGTGATCGGGCTGCTCTCCCTGCCGGCCCTTTAGCTCAATTCATCCCCTGGTCAAGCGCTTGGCCAACTTCCCGATCGTAAGCCCCTGCACCAGGATACTGAAGGCCACCACGATGTAGGTGATCGCTACCCAAAGCTCCTTGCCCATTTCGGGCTTCAATGAAAGCGCGAGCGCGATGCTGATGCCGCCGCGAAGGCCACCCCAAGTGAGCAGGCTGATCGTACCCAAGGAAATATGCTCCTTGAACCGGATAAGCTGGGCTGGTGCCCATACGCTGATGAACCGTACCGCGAGAATGAGCACGATAGCGATGGCGCCGATCAGGTAATATTCCGTGCGCATCTCGATGATGAGCAGCTCCAAGCCGATGAGCACGAACAGGATCGCGTTCAGGATCTCATCCAGCAGCTCCCAGAATTTATCGACGTATTCGGCCGTTATGGCGCTCATGGCGTACTTCTTTCCGTGGTTACCGATGAGGATCCCGGCCGCCACCATGGCCAACGGCCCACTTACGTGGAGCGCATGCGCGAGCGTGTAGCCACCCATCACCACCGCGAGACTCAGCATCACCTCCACCTTGTAGTTGTCGATGCTGCGCATGAGCACGAACGCCGCGGAACCGATCACTAAGCCCAGCGCGATACCGCCCACGGCTTCGCGCAGGAAGAGGAGCGCGATGTCCGATACACCGAAGGAGCCGGGGTCGACCGCTACCTGCAGCACGGTGAGAAAGACAACTACAGCCACGCCATCGTTGAAGAGCGATTCCCCCGCGATCTTCAATTCCAGGCTGCGCGGGACCTTCGCCTCCTTCAAAATACCCAGCACCGCGATGGGATCCGTGGGCGAAATGAGCGCACCGAATAGCAGGCAATGGAGAAAGGGGACGTATATGCCGAAGAGCGGGAGCAACACGAAAAAGAGGCCACCGACCAGAAAAGTGGAGATCACCACGCTGAGTGTGCTGAAGAGGACCACTGGCAGGCGTTGCTCCTTCAATTCAGCGAGTTTGATATGGATCGCCCCCGCGAAGAGCATGAAGCTGAGCATGGCTTCCAGCAATAGTTCGCTGAAGTCGATGCCCTCCACCAATCCTCGGAAATGATCTACCATCCCCGGCCACACATTGGCCACAGCGACCAGTCCCAGCGAGAACATCATCGCGATGAACATCAGACCGATACTGCCGGGTAGCTTGATATAGCGGTAGTTGACATAGGCGAAAAGCGCCGAGAGCACGATGAGGATGGAGAAGGTGGAGTACAGGTCCATGCGACGAACTTATCGTTCTGCCCCTTCAAGCTTCACTTTAAAGGTTGGCGCTTCCACCAGATGGAAGGTGGCGGAGGCAAGCTTGATGCGGCCATCCGAGGCTTCTATGGAGTGCAGCAACTTGGTGGATCGCAGGCACCGGTCCGGAATTCGGATCGTACTCATTGGTCTTCG
>JBKJNF010000174.1:0-10149 GCA_046596155.1 Flavobacteriales bacterium
TCCTCGACAAGCAAATCGACCCGCACCTGCTCTACCGCGCCAAACGCAGCATAGTGATGTGGCACGAGCACACCTGGGGCGCGTGGTGCAGCATCAGCGATCCGGATGCGCACTTCACTACGGACCAGTGGCGGGTGAAGAAGGCGTTCGCGGATAGTGCGGGGTGGTATGTGGATGAGATCGAAGCTGAATTATTCCCTCGACCTAAGAGCTATTCCGAACCCAGATCCCTAAGCACCCTGCCCTACTCTGCGCACTCATCGAACCTGCCTGATCTGATTTTCATGTCGCGCGATTCGCTGAGAGACCGTGAAGCATTCACCCATCGTGTAGCCGACAGATCGACGTTCAACTGGCTCCCAAGCCCATCGATGGGCAGAGTGCATGGGTTAAATCCGGATAGCACTCGATCCGTGATGTACAAGTGCGTTGTTGATATGGATGATGGACCATTCTTGGTACAAAACTGGGCAGTTGGTAGTGGAATCGAAGGTGCTCTTGTTAGCAGTTCTGTGGCATTGGCGGATGGATTGGCCTGGTGGCGCTTCACCATTAAGAAGCAAACTGTCCGTGACAAGGAGTCCTTCCATGTGAAGCTGCCCTTCAACATCCCCAACGCCGCCATCCGCATCGGCATCAGCGATACGCTCTTCATACCGGGGAACAAGACCCCGGCTCTAGGGCCGGGGCAGGTCCCCGGCAGCAACAACGATTTTTTCTGTGCCCAACGCTGGATCGATGTGAGCAACGACAGCATGGGCGTTACCATCGTGTGCCCACAAGGCGCGCTGTGGGAAGTCGGAGAAATGGTGGACGAGCGCAAGACGGTCCCCGGTCGCGGAACGAACGCGGCGATGTACAAGGCCTGGAAGACCGAGGCGCATTCCAGCAGCACCATCTACCTCTACGCTCTCAACAACTACTGGCACACCAACTTCAAGGCCGACCAGGAAGGGCCGATCGTCTTCGATATCTACCTGAAGATGCACGGGCCGTTCAAGCTGGAGGATGCGCGGCGCTTCGGGCTGGAGATGACGCGGCCGCTCATAACCTGGTGGAAATGATGGAGAGTGCGAGGGTGAGAGGGTCGTTCACTCTCGCAGCCTTTCACCCTTGCACTGTTACTTCGCACCTATGAAGAAGCGCACGCTCAACTCCTTTGGTGAACTCGTGTTCTCCAGCGGACCGTCCGGTTCTGGTAAACCAACAGCGGCACCGGGTCAACAGGATATGCGTATCCACCTCGACCGCTTGAAGGGCAACAAGGAGGTAACACGTATCGTGGGTTTCATCGGAAAGGAGAGCGACCTCGAGGACCTAGGGCGGACGCTGAAGAGCAAGTGCGGCGTTGGCGGCAATACCAAGGATGGCGTGATCTTGTTGCAAGGCGACCACCGCGACAAGGTGCTGGCATTTCTTGCGGAGAAAGGATACAAGGCGAAGAAAGCGGGCGGTTAGCAGGCATGAGCCTCTACGGCCTCGACCATTTCATAAGCCAGGCACTACAGGCCGGGATCGACGGCGCCGTGCAGCAGCGCAGTGCACAGTTCAAACCAGATATCGGCGAGGATGTGGTGGAGTTGCGTCCAGTGAACTTCGTGGCTTGGGTGGGCGGCATGTACCTGCTCTTGGCCGCATTCTTCCTGGTTGGAACGTATCTAGAGCTGCCCTCGAACATGGGCTGGTTCATGCTGGCCGGGTGCGTGACCTTCCTGTTGGTCGGCAGCTGGTTGATCCGCTTCCGATACCGCTACCGGGTTTATTTCAACGCGCAGAAATTCTACCTTCTTCCGGTGTTTGGTGCGCTCCGGACGTTCCCCTTCAAGGATGTCGCCTCGATCGGCAGATCCCGGAACGGCAAAGACCAGCGGATCACCATGGTCTCGGGCAAAAAGGTGACCATCAGCCACTACCTCATCGGCATGCCAGCACTGGCCTTCGCTCAAATGAACCCTGTAGATGACGTGAACTGACCATGCCCAAGAAGGAGCCACAGACCTTCACGTTCACCGCCCCAGTGGAGCGGATGTCCGGTCGCTTTGCATGGACGTATGTTGAGTTCCCTCACGACGTGGAAAAACTTTTCGGGAGAAAAGGCGTGGTCCGCGTGAAGGGAACGATCAACGGCATACCTATAGATCGCGCGCTGATGCCACGCAAGAGCGGTTACCACATGATCGTCCTGAGTGCCGAGTTGCGCAAGAAAGCAAAGGTGGAGGTGGGGGAGAACGCGACGTTCGCCATCTGGCTGAACGACCGCCCTGACGAGTTGTACCTGGGCGAGGAATTAAAGGGATCATTGGATTTTTTCCCTGAATTCGCTCTTGCTTGGAAAAAGCTGACGCCAGGCGTGAAGCGCAACATGTGCATCTGGATAAACAGCGGAAAGACCGTTGCCACGCGGGCGAAGCGGGTGGCCGAACTGCTTCAACGCTTCGATAGTGGGCATCCCTGGTTCGGTGGACGCCAATTGAAAGGTTAGGATTCATCGGGTCGATCGCCTGTTTCATCCGAACAGGGATGATGAGCTGTGTGTTCCAAGATATCTTACCGACCTATTTCCAACCCCCTATGACCCCCTTCCGATCTCTTTTAATGGGTGCCTTGCTGATCCCGGCGTGTGTATTGGCTCAAAGCGCTGCTGAGCAGAAGACCACGAACGACCTCGGACAGACCGTTACGGTCGTTGGACCGAGCGGCTTCCTCAAAACCCCACCCATGCGGGAATGGCCCGCAGCGAATGATGTGGCCTTGGAGGAACGCGAACTCCGCCGCGAAATGGACGAGCATCGGAACCTGCCTGAGATCCTGAACCCGGCTGCGCTGGATGAACCCGATGGTGCCGTGCAGACTGCGCCGGCAATGCGCCAATTGCGAGCTCCCTTGGTCAGCTTCGCCGGACAAAATGGATCCGGAGTTCCACCTGATCCCACCGGTGCTGCGGGCACTGACCGTTACGTTCAGGCTGTGAACACCGCCTTCCGGGTCTACCAGAAGACCGGTACGCCGGATGGTATACCGCACGCCCTGAGCACCTTGTGGAGCGGTAGCAGCAACCTCGGTGATCCGATCGTGATGTACGACCGCCATGCAGACCGGTGGTTCATCTCACAGTTCAATGATGGCCCCAACCGCATGCTGCTGGCCGTTTCCGAGACCTCCGATCCCACGGGTGCCTACTTCACGTACGAGTACACCTTCTCGCAGTTCCCTGACTACCCGAAGTTCAGCGTGTGGTGGGATGGATACTACATGACCAGCAACAGCAACAAGACGGCGGTCGTGTTCGAGCGCTCGCGCATGCTCACGGGCGATCCAACGGCGCGCATGATCTCTCTTTCTGCACCCAGCGTGATCAACAGCGGTTTCACCAGCGTGTTGCCCGCGGATGCGGACGGTGACCTGCCCCCGAATGGAACGCCCTGCTATTTCTTCAATATCGAGGACAACAGTTGGGGAGCACCGACCGACCGGATCAAGATCTATGAGATGAATACGAACTGGACCAACACGGCCAGCACGTCCGTATCGCTGTCGCAAACGTTGAACACGGCGGCCTTCGGTCCATGGCTTGTTTCGGGTTGGGACAACATTGCGCAGCCTGGCACCACCCAGAAGCTGGATGCTGGTCTGGGCATTTTCTACTACCGCGCGCAACATACCCGTTGGGCCGATCACAACAGTGTGGTCCTCTGTCACGGCGTGGACGTAGGCAGCAACCACTGCGCGATCCGGTGGTATGAGCTGCGTGATGCAAATGATGGCAACTTCAGCATTTACCAGCAGGGTACCTGGAACCCCGATGCAGCTGACCGTTTCTACGGCAGCATGGCCATGGATGACAACGGCAACATCGGCCTGGCATACAGCTGCGCGAACGATGGCAACGGCACCTACGTTGGCTTGCGATACACAGGTCGTCTGGCCAACGACCCCTTAGGCCAGATGACCTTCACGGAGCAGACGATCATAAGCGGAACAGGTGCACAAACGTTCACCAACCGCTTTGGTGACTATGCGCACATGTCGCTCGATCCCGACGGCCAACGCTTCTGGTTCACGGGTGAATACCTCGGCACGGGAGGCAATACCAGGACCCGGATCTGCTCATTCAACTTGAATCTGGAAGTGGGTGTTGATGAGCCCATCGTTGCCACCAGTGCAGCACATCTGGATGTGCTGAGCAATGGCTTGGAATGGACCGTGCAGGCCACTTGGCCAGGCGCTTCCCGTCCCCTCAGCTTGGATGTGATAGGCCTGGATGGACGCGTCGTTCTGTCCCGGACCATGCCATTTGCTGCGGGCCATGCGAGCATGGCCATTGATGCCAGCGGAATGTCCGACGGCGTCTACTTCGTCCGGGTGTCCGACGGTGCAGCCCAGCAGGTGCAGCGTATTGTGCTCGAGAAATGAGGATCGCCATCCTGTTCGCGGCAACGGCCGCTGCCTTGTTGATGAGCTGCTGCCACCGGAAGACCGAGGCGGCTTCCGCTTCCGCAGTGCCGCCGCCGCCCACCGCTGCAGACGGTCGTTCATCTGGCCGGGTGACCACCGAGTTCGCCAAGGACGGTTGTCCCGTGTTGGTGGATCGTGGCGAAGGCATGGAACAGCGCTTTTTCATCCCGATCGGCCTTGATCCGAAGTTCGCCAAGGACGGTACCAAATTGAGTTTCGTCTATCGCCTTTCCCGGGCCTCCTCGGGCATGTGCGGCAAGGGACAACCCGCGATATTGGAAGAGATCCAGATCGTCAGGTAGTCACGCGCTGGCGTCACATCAACTGCACGGGCGCGGGTTTTCCTGTGCCCGTTCTGCGTTCGGACAGCCCATAACCTGCGGACCAGATTTCCTAATAGGCTGCCAACTTCGCGAGCGCCGCCCTCAGTCTGGCTTTCGGCAGGAACTGTTGTTCAAGCCCCGTATCGAAGGGGATCGGCGTGTCGAGTGAAGCCACACGCATAACAGGCGCATCGAGGTATGGGAAGCACTCTTCCGCGATGACGGCCGCGATCTCGCCACCGATCCCGGAGGTCAACGTGTCTTCGTGCAGGACCAGAGCTTTTCCTGTCTTCCGCACGCTTTCCAGCACGCGCTCGCGATCCCATGGTTGCAACGTTCGCAGATCGATGAGGTCGGCGCTGATCTTCTGTGCATCGAGCTCGGCTAGGGCCCAGTGCACACCCATGCCGTAAGTGATGAGGGTGAGGTCAGTGCCTTGGCGCAGTAGCGCAGCTTCACCGATGGGCACGGTATACCAGCCATCGGGTACTGCACCGGTCAATGAGCGGTAGAGGTTCTTGTGTTCGAAGTACATCACCGGATCGGGATCCTCGAACGCAGCGCACAGCAACCCCTTGGCATCAAAAGGAAATGCGGGGTACACCACCTTCAATCCCGGCGTCTTGGTGAACCAGGCCTCGTTGCTCTGGCTGTGGAAGGGACCGGCTCCGGATCCAGCTCCTGTAGGCATGCGCACCACCACGTCAGCGTTCTGTCCCCAGCGCCAATGGGCCTTTGCGTAGTTGTTGGTGATCTGCGTCATGCCCTCGCTCACGAAATCGGCGAACTGCATTTCCACCATGGCCTTCATGCCGTTGATGCTCAGACCGAGTCCTGCGCCGAGGATGGCGCTTTCACATAGAGGCGTGTTGCGCACGCGGTCCTTGCCGAACTCCGCCACGAACCCGTCCGTCACCTTGAACGCACCACCATATTCCGCGATGTCCTGGCCCATCAGCACCAAGTTCGGAAATCGGCGCATGCTTTCGTGCATGCCTTCGGTGATGGCCTCGATAAAACGTTTTTCTCCGCCTGCTGCCGGGGCTTCAACCACGGGGGGGCGGTGTCCGATCACGATGGGCTTGGCATATACATCGCGGATCTCGGCTGCCGGGTCCGGCGTCACCGCCGGCTCGGCGAAGGCCACCTCCACGGCCTCGGCGATCTCGGCCTTGATCTGCTTGCGCACGGCGTTCATGTCCGGCTCGCTCAGGATGCCCACCTCCATCAGCCAGCGCTCGTAGTTGACCACGGGATCCTTCTTCTCCCATTCGTTGAACAATTCCTGCGGTACATACTTGGTGCCGCTGGCCTCCTCGTGGCCGCGCATGCGGAAGGTCATGCACTCCACCAGCACAGGCCTTGGGTTCTTGCGAATGCTCGCGGCAACCTCACGCAGGGTGTGCACCACATCCAAGATGTTGTTCCCGGCCACCACACGGGTTTCCATACCGTAGCCGATGGCCTTGTCGGAGAGCAGCTTGCATTTGAACTGCTCGTCGCTGGGTGTGCTCAAGCCGTAGCCGTTGTTCTCGATAACAATGATCACGGGCAGGTCCCAGACCGCAGCGGTGTTCACGCTTTCATGGAAGTCGCCTTCGCTCGTTGCACCGTCGCCGGTGAAGACGAGCGTGCACTTCTGCTCATGACGCAGCTTGTGTGCAAGGGCGATGCCGTCGGCCACACCCAACTGTGGGCCGAGATGGCTGATCATGCCCACAAGTTTGTAGTCCTGTGTGCCGAAATGGAAGCTGCGGTCGCGGCCCTTTGTGAAGCCGTTCATGCGCCCCTGGAACTGGCTGAAGAGCCTGGCGATAGGTACGCCACGCGACGTGAATGTGCCCAGGTTACGGTGCATAGGCAGGATGTACTCATCTGCTTCCATGGCTAGTGCGGCACCTACGGCCACGGCCTCTTGCCCGATGCCGCTGAACCATTTGCTGATGCGTCCCTGACGCAGCATGCTCAGCATCTTTTCCTCGATGAGGCGCGGGCGGAGGAGGTGTTCGTGGATGGAGAGCAGTTCGGTGTTGGAGAGCTTGCCGCGCTCGAACGTGAGCTGCTTTTTCTCGATGGCGTCGATGGTCATGCGTTTTGGTCCTTGAACGGAGGGCAAAAGTACCGGGCCCCGAAGGGTTCCGGTCGTGGGAAATGGGAGAATGCCAACAGGGGATGTACGTTAGCCACGAAGTGGATCGTTAGGTTCGCGCTTCTTCAGCCCATGACCGCCCCTGCGACCACCACGCGCTTCCGACCGCTCTTGCGGCTGTTGGTCACGTTGGGCGTGGTATTGTTGATATTCAGTGGACAACGTGTTTTATTCTTCCTGCTGAATCGCGAGGGCTTCCCCGGTCCACCCTACTCCGCCTTTGTTGGCGGCGTTCGCTTCGATGCCAGTGCGATCGCCTGGCTCTATCTGCCTTGGACGCTGTCCATGCTCGCAGCCCCATACAGCTTCGGATGGTTCCATCGGGTGCACAAGGTGCTTTTCCACATCAGCAATGCCGTCTGCTTCTTCCTGAACTGCGCAGATCTGGAGTACTACAAGTTCACCATGAAGCGAAGCACGGCCGATCTGTTCGGCATTGCCTCAGGAGGAAGTGACATGACCCATCTGGCGCCTGTGTTCGCGCAGTACTACTGGTACGTGGTGCTGATCTTCCTGGGGTCGATGCTCCTTGCGGAAATGGGCTATCGCTGGGCGGCAGGTCGATGGGCCTTCATTCCTGCGCGACCGTGGTGGGCCTGGCGGCTGGTGGCCATCGCGGTGGTAGTTGTTGCTTCCCGCGGGGGCACCCAGTACATTCCGTTGACCGTCCTGGATGCCAGCAATTATGCAGCACCAGCGTACATGCCGCTGGTGCTCAACTCGCCGTTTACGGTGATGACCAGCGTTGGCAAACCGGCACTGCGCGAAGTGGACCTGATGCCACAAGCTGAAGCGGACAGGCTCTGGCCCGTGATGCATCAGTATGGGGACAGTGCCATGGTGCCGCCGCACTCGAATGTGGTGGTCATCATCATGGAAAGCTTCGGCGCCACGTACAGCAACCTGCTCAACGGTGGTCGCGGCGGCTACATGCCCTTCCTGGATTCATTGATGGCGAATGGCATGTACTGCACCGAAGCCTATGCGAATGGTCGGCGTAGCATCGATGGGATCCCCGCTGTGGTGGCCTCCATGCCTAAGATGATGGAGGAGGCCCTGATCACGTCGCCCTATAGCGATGCACCGCTCACAACGCTTCCGGGCGTGCTGGCGGCGCAGGGCTACCATACGAGCTTCTACCACGGCGGCCATAATGGCACCATGGGCTTTGATGCCTTCGCCGCCAGCGCTGGTTTTCAGCGCTACGTCGGATCAAATGAGTTCCCCGACAAGAGCGCGGACGATGGCGTGTGGGGCATTCGTGACCGGCCCTTCCTGCAGCACGTTGCCTACGTGCTGGGTCAGGAGCAGGAGCCGTTCATGAGCACCGTGTTCACACTCAGCAGCCATCATCCCTATCAGCTTCCGCCGAGTGATGCGGCGCGTTTCGCCGGTGGACACCTGCCGATCCATCCCACATTGCGCTACGCTGATGATGCGCTGCGGAACTTCTTCAGCGTGGCCCGCACGCTGCCCTGGTTCGCCAACACGCTTTTCGTGATCACCGCCGACCATACGGCGGATCTGGAACGCAATGGTGAACAGGCCGGATCCGCATACGACTACTGGATACCCATGCTGTTCTACATGCCAGGTCACATCGCGCCTCAGCGGATCTCCCGCACCACGCAGCAGATCGATATCACACCAACGGTCCTTGATCTGTTGGGCTACAATGAGCGCTTCTTCTCCCATGGATCCAGCATACTCCGTCACGAACGTGCACCCGCCGCCGTGAGCCAGGGCAGCGCTACCTGGATGGTGGTAACCCCTCGGGTCCAATTGCGTAGCAATGGCGAACAGGTGTTGTGGGTGGCCGGCATGGGCAGCACGTACGCGCCGGATTCCATCACCAGGCCGGATAGTGTGGATATTTCGGGTGCCCATCGCCTGCTGCAAGCCTCAATACAACAGTTCAACGGACATTTGCTGCGCCGCGATATGGTGGTGAAATGACATGAAGGCCACGATCATCCTCAATCCTCGTTCAGGCAAGAAGCGCGCGCTCACCATAGAGGAACGCGCTAGGTCCATGGCGGAGGAATTGGGCGTGGAAATCACCGTGCGTGTGATCGAGGGGAGTGGCCATGGCACCGAATTGGCGAAGGAGGCGGTTGCCGCAGGAGCGGACCGCGTGATCAGTGTGGGAGGTGACGGAACGCTGAATGCGATCGCAGGCGGACTGGTCGGTACGAAGGTCCCCCTAGGTATCGTGGCCATGGGCAGTGGTAATGGCTATGCGCGATCGCAGAAGCTGCCGCTGAAGCCGGAGGCCGCCTTGCGGATCGCCTTCACCGGCGCACCAGCGTTGATGGATGTGTGCTACCTCAACGATCACCTGTTCTTGGGCACCGCAGGCATCGGCTTCGACGCGCGGGTGGCACACCGCTTCGATCAGAGCAAGGGGAGGGGCATGAGCGGTTACCTGAGGATCGTGCTACAGGAGATCCTCCGGGCAAAGCCCATGCATGTGGTGCTGAAGGCCAACAACTCCACTACGGAGTACAACGTGCTGATGATGGTGTTCTGCAATACCCGCGAATTCGGTAATGGCGCGATCATCAGCCCTGGATCATCGCCGGATGATGGCCTGGCGGAGCTGCAAGTGGTCAGCAAGCCACCCTTCCTGCACATGCTGAAGGCCTTTTACGATGTCTACACGAACCGCGCGGACCGGAACCGTCATTTGACGACCACGGTTACACGTGAAGCGCAGGTGCACCAGGCCGGCACGCTTGCTCATTTGGATGGCGAGCCGATGGTGATAGGGCAGGAGATCAAGTTCAGACTTGAACCGAAGCGGCTGTGGGTGGTGCGGATGATGCGATAATGACCAGCCAAATGTGCCATCAAAAGGCCACATTTGGCTGGTTATAGAATCGCGAACAGCGCCTCCATGGTCAGTTCGTTCTGCGCCAGTTGGCGGCTGTAGGCATTCTGCGCGAGGACATGCGTGGTGATCAACGTAGTGAAGATGCTCTTGCGTGTGCGGATGCCCGCGCGGAACGCATACACCTTCGCGGCCAGCTCACCGGCGTACTTCTTGTCGATAGTGAACGGCGCGTTGGCGAACTTCATCTCGCAGAGGTTGATCAAGTTGTCGTCGCGGTCGATCAGCAGATCGACCTGCGCACCCTTCGTCCCTCTGCCGATCCAACTGCCTTCCACCGAGCGGATGCCGCCGATGCGCAAGGCCTCCTTGATCTGCTCCATATGCTTCAG
>JBKJNF010000327.1:0-8088 GCA_046596155.1 Flavobacteriales bacterium
ACTTGATGTAACGAACCAGATGTCCCATCGCATACCTTCTTTCTCCGTGACCTTATACACCAGCGCATAGCGTTTGGTCCAATATCCAGGTACCAACTCACGCGCGAGCATCTCTTGGACCGAGCAACTGATCGCGGTATCCAGACCGGTTGATCGCTCCAGCGAATCCAGGACGTGCAGTAGTGACTTGGAGGACCCGCATTGACATAGCTCTGTGAGTCGTTCATGACACTGACCCATGGCCATGTTGACCGAAACGGCCACAATGCAAAGAGTAATTGAAGCCTTGATCATCCCTTCGCGAAAACCTCTCCTGCATCCCTCAAATGCGTTTTCCGCGCCTTCCTAATTCTACACGAGACAACCTTGTATTCCGGACACATGGCCAAGCTGTCACTTACACTCGACGTGATCATATTGAGCATCATCTCCGGGAAGTGGAACGTGCTTGAAAGTATCCCGGGCTTCACCTCGTCGGTGATCAGGGCCTTGATGTCCACTTTGCCGCCCAGCACGGCATCGCCGAGGGCGACATGGTCTGCGTGGAAAGCGCACGCGGCAAAGTGGACATCAAGGCGCTGATCACCGACGAGGTGAAGCCGGGGATCCTCAGCAGCACCTTCCACTTCCCGGAAATGATGCTCAACCTGATCACCAGCAGCGTAAGCGACTCACTGGCGATGTGCCCCGAGTACAAGGTGGTATCGTGCCGAATTCGGAAGGCGAGGAAGACGCACCTCAGAAATGTGGGGGAGGTGGTAGTGAATGCGTGAAGGGTTTGGGCGTGTCGGCTCGAAGACTCGCCGTCGCGCTTTCCGCTCGTACTCCTCGCTCCTTCGTCGCTGCGGGGTACCCGCTCCAATCGCTCACGCGGGAGAGAGCCTACACGATTTCAAGCTCAGTGCTCTACGATAATGCGCACTATCGCCTCACGTTCCTTCCACCTCATCCGGCACATGTATAAGCCTGATGCCGTGGGTTCCATCGCCACGCGATGCACCGTGCTCCACTGCGGGATCCGTTCCCTCAGCAGCATCCGTCCCGACAGGTCACGTACCTCCATTTCCCCTACGATGCTTTGCGCCGGGTAGCTCAGTGTGAATGATCCTGCGCTCGGGTTAGGGAAGGCTTGCACCGCAATAGGCAAGGTGATTTCATCAACCCCGGCATTGATCCCCAAGCTATCGCACCCCGTGCCATCCACAGGACCCAAGTGGTAGTTGGGGTGGTTGGGCAGGGAGTTGGAGAACCACACAGGCAATGTGATTCCGTGCTGCTCCATGTCGCACGCCAAACCGGCCGAATCAGGTTCGTTGATGACATGCAATTTGAAGGTGCTATTGCCTGTGCTGATGTAGATCCTTCCGTCTGGGGCTAGCTGAGCGATATCGAAGGCGGTCGCAAAAGGTGGGCTTGGCGAATAGGTGCTATCCCATTGTGCGACATGGACCATGGAGGAGGCTATATCGGCAGCTTCCGCATCATATTGGTAGACATCTTTTACCGATGAAACGTACAGATAGCGGCTGCTGGGCGAGAAGGCCACTCCGCCCATCTGGTCATAGTCGCTGATCAGGATATGCACCGGGTTGGAGAATAGCCCAATGCAGCGATCGAAATCGAAGATCTCCAGGTCGTCCTGGTAACCCCAGTAGTAAGCAAAACGACTTCCATCCGGGGAGAAGCAAACTTGCCCACCATCTGCTTGACGAGGGATACCGATGGCCTGCGTACCGTCCACCGTGATCCCGAACGGACTGACTAGTAGCCGATAGAAGATATCGGTGTCCACCTTATGGCAGAACACCCACCAGTCCCGCCCATTGGCGTGCCGCACAGCAACGATCTTGCCTGTGTTGAGCTGATCCGTGATCAGCGGCTGATTCTTCGTGACAACCCCTCCCAAACCACCTGCAAGGCTCATGTCGATCGTCGTCAAATACAGTTGTGTTGCCGTCACATTGACTAGGTCATCGATAGTGCCATGGAACAGATAGTAGATATCCGGCGAACCTGGCTTGGGAATGATCAATGCTCCTTGAGAGATGTGCAGGCCGTTGGGATAGGTCGAAGCATACGAACCCGGATCCAACCCAGTTCCGTTAAGCATGGTATCACCCAAGGCATTGGCCACGAAAGTGCCGTTGGTGCTGAAGAGCAGGTTGCCTGCTGCGTTTGTGATGTTCGCAGAGTTCCGATAGTATCCAATATCCCTTGAAACGGTTGTCATGACCAAGGCACCAGTCTGGAAATCGAGATCAACGCCACCATTCGGTGGCCCAGCCCAACTCTCATATCCTCCCATCCAAAGGTTGTTCATGCCCTGCGCAGAAAGTAAGACCGACGTCAACCAAATAGGTAGCACGAGCGCCGCACGAATGGCCTTTGCGGGGTTCATGCGGCGCTTCATGGTGCGGAAGCGGATCAACGGATGATGGTGATCTTGCCACGGACGCCAGCGATCATGCCGCCACATCCGATCAATGGTGCGTTCACAGCAATTCATCCTTGTCGATCCCTGCCTGCCGAAGAATGGTCAGCATCGTTCCTTTGGGCAGATCACGCTTGTGCATGGGCACAACGGTCATCTTGCCGGTTATCCGGTTCTTGAAGATGTGGTGCGAGCCTTTGGTGCGGATCAATTCAAAGCCGTGCTTTTCAAGCAACCGGATGATGTCCTTAGGCGACGTCGATGGTGTTCGGGTCATCGCCGGTCAAGAAGCGAGCACCAACGAATACTCGAGTGTTTGGCTGTCATCGGGCACCCGATCGCCCTCGGCTTGCAGGGTCTCCACATAGAGTTCGATCGCTTCCCTGGCCATCTCCATAGCATGATCGATGTTCTCGCCAAAGGTCACGCAACCCGGCAGTGCCGGTACGTTCACCGTGAATCCACCTTCGGGCTCTTTGGTCAACAGAATACGATAGGTGAGTTGTGACATGACCTTGTTCGTTTGTCCCAAAGCTATGCTGTTACGCGATGGCGTTGGTAAGGCCTTGGCCGGTGATCATCGAACCTCCGCCCTCTGTCCCGGCCCTGAGCCGAGATCGCGCGGGCGGCTCTTCGGCTCGTGGCCGTGCGTCTCTACATCCTCTTCTTGCCGGTTCCCGGTGCATCGGGCTTCCCGCGCTTGAACCCCACGACCGGTCGCGATATCAGCTATTTGCCAAACGCTTGAGAAGGCCCCTGTTCTCGTTGATGATGCGTTCGATGAGCGCATCGTCGCTCTGCTTATCCACGGGCAAGATCCTCAATTCTTCGAGCAGTTCGATCAACTTGACGAGTGCCTTGTCCGGGATGTTCTCGATGGCCTGTTGGGCTTTCTCGCGGAGTTCCTTGGTGCTCATGGTATCCAAAGATAGGATGCTCGTGGCTGTGCTGTACCCGATCGCCAGCCTAAGCGATACCTTGGACCTATGCCCCGATCACAAGGTGATGGTTGACGCACGCGCACGAACAGGACTGATCGTAGCGGCGTTGTTGCTAACGACCCTAAGTGCGGTCGCTCAAGAGCCAACGGCTTGTGAATGCCCGGACCCCGATGCTGAAAGTCCGCGCCCTGATACGGTCTTTCACGTGGTCGAGTATTTCGACGTCGCGTTGTGTGGTCGCATCGATCGCTCCGTCATCCCATTCGTCTACAGCGAATTCACGATGCGCTCCTGTGGTCGTGTTCGCATAGACCTCCGGCCACGGACTCCGGGTCGTGCGTGCCACATCGCGGTTTCGAAACCCTATCTGGTGGTGGACGAGTTCGCCCTGCTACCCACCGGCCCCGACATGCACTTGGAAAACAGGCCGTGCTGGCGAACGAACCTTGTGCTGCGCGTACATGAGGACACGTTGAAGTACGCCATCAACGCCATACGGGAACTCATCGCCACGTTCGAAAAGCCTACGCCGGAGCAGTTCAGTCAGGTGGAACATCACATGGAAACAGTGAGCCAGTCGCCTTTTTGGATGGACAAGGAACTTCTGGGTCAGGTGTTCCTCTGTGCGGTCTACGATACCACTTGGGCCACACGCTTGCAGGATCTGCGAACCACGTATGCGTTCGGTGGCACCATGGCCGATTTCTACGATGAACTGCTCAGTGTCTATTACGGCATCAGCAGGAGCTCGGGCATTACGAAGTGAGCCCGGCATCCTCCGGAGCACTTCCAACGCCCGCTGAACATGATCCCCGGCAAGTGGGCATGAGCGTCTTACTGGCCATCCTGCTGATCTTGCGTGGACGTTCCATATAGCTCGTTGTACCCCTGTGGCGCCTCGCGCGCAAGCAGGAGTTCCTGCTGTGGTGAACCACCATCATGTCTTAGTTCAGGCCTGCACCTTATACCATATGGACATAGAAAACAATCCAAATGGTATTACTCCGTCAGCTTCGCCAACATGCCTTTGAAGACCCGGCCGTGCAGCGGCAGCACGGCATACCAATAGATCCGACCCCAGAGGCCTTTTGGCCGGAAGGTGGCCGTCTGTTGCAACACCTCCCCGTCCATCTTGAATTCGAGCCAGGCCTCGCCCGGAAGTTTCATCTCGGCGAACAGCAGCAACCGCCCCTCCTCCTTGTTCGCGTAGAGCACGCGCCAGAAATCCACCGAGTCGCCGGCCATCAGCACGTGCGGATGGGTGCGCCCACGATTGAGGCCCACGCCGCCGACCAGCTTATCCATGAAACCGCGCACACGCCACAACCCATTGCTCGCATACCAGCCTGTGCGACCGCCGATGCGCCATATGCGTTCGCGCGTACGCTCTGGAAAGGCCATCTTACGGCTGCGTTGATCCACGAAACAACCAAAGGTGGGGACCTGTAGGAATTCGGAAAGGTGGGCGGTGAACGCACTGCTGGTGAAGGAATCCTTCCACCCGGAAAGCACCTCGTTGCCCTCGATCTTCTGCAAGGTGGCCTGCAAAGCCGTGGGGTAATCGATGGGCTCGACACCGAGGATACCGTTCAGGTCCGTGTTGCGGCACACCACTTCCACCTTCATGCTGTCCACCAACGACGCGGCCAATCGGTACGAGGTGGACGTAACGAAATACAACCAGTAAGATGACAGTCGCGGCGTCATCACGGGCACGATCCCGATCCATCTTTTGAGGCCGCGCACTTTGGCATAGCCCAAGAGCATTTGCTTGTATGTGTAAATGCCTGGGCCACCGATGTCGAAATTACGGTCGTACGTGGCGGGATTGCCAAGGGACTTCGTAAGGAAGGCGATCACATCCCGGATCGCGATCGGTTGGCAGCGGGTACGCAACCAGACCGGGGCGATCATGACCGGTAGCTTTTCCACCAGATCGCGGATGATCTCGAACGAAGCACTGCCCGAACCGATGATGATGCCCGCGCGCAACGATGTCAAATGGTAGCTCCCGCGCTTAAGCTCTTCTTCCACGGCTTTGCGGGAGGCGAGGTGCTCTGATAATTCGTCCTCGTTGACGATACCGGTGAGGTAGATCACCTGCTTGGCCTTTATGGTGGAAAGCGCTTCCCGGAAGTTCGTGGCCGAGCGCAATTCCGCTTTTTGGAAGTCCGTGGAGGAGGCCATCGAATGCATCAGGTAGTAGGCCGCATCGATGTCAGCAGGAATTCCGGCCAGCGAGGCGCGGTCCAGGAAATCCACTTCAACCACCGTGATGTGGTCCTGGAAAGCGATGGGCACATGAAAGCGTTCCCTGTCCCGCGTGCAGCAGATCACATGGTGTCCTTGGGCGACCAGACCGGGAAGCAGGCGTTTGCCGATATAGCCTGTGGCACCGGTGAGGAGTAAGCGCATTGTGAAAGGTACGGGCGAGCACCAAAACCTTTACGCCTGCAACAAGATCGACCTTTGTTCTGATCAGTTGGCGCGCCACCCCACTACGAACAGCCATGAATATCCTCTACCATGTACTGATCGCGGTGCTGCACCTGTTCTTGGCCTCCCGGATCCGAGCCCAGATCCAAGTGAACGGTATTGAAATCTACCGTATCCGTACAATGGGTTATGGTCCCGACTTGTCGGGAACACAAGCGTTTGAACGCCGTTATCGGCAGCCAAGGGCGCTCTCCGCTCAAGCTCGTGCATTCCGGCTCACATGGTTCGACCCTATCTTGCTTGAGCTATGAACAGGCAAGCGTTGCTCCTCGGCCTGTGCATTGGCGTTTCAGGTCTAGGGGGCTGTACCAGCGAACCAGTAGACCACACACGGCCAACTCAAACAACATCACCAGCCATGACGGCAGACACTCTGAAGCAAGTGTTGGATGCCTTCAACCGCCATGACCTGGACGCGATCATGGCGTACTTCTCCGAGGACTGCTCGTTCGATTTTCCACGAGGACCCGAGCAATGGGGGCAGCGCTTCACCGGCAAGGCTCAAGTGCGGGAGGCGCTTGCAGGCCGCTTCAAGGGTATCCCCGATGTGCACTACGGTGATGACCGTCATTGGCTTTCGGCCGATGGCAGCCGAGGCGTGTCCGAATGGACGTTGACCGGAACCACCACATCCGGGGTACGACTGGAGGTGCGCGGCTGTGACCTATGGGAGCTGGCGGACGGCAAGATCACGCGCAAGGACTCCTATTGGAAGATCGTGGAGCGGTGACGCTTGGACCCACGTAGGGCCTCCCTTTTCCCAAGCTTCTGCATTCGGCAGGCAAGTCCGCAGCGCTCTTTCTGCGTACTTGAGGGGCGGCGCCAAAGACGCCAGCGTGGCGGAGGCCAGTCCGTGGAAGAGTGCTGTGCGCATCCGTCAGTGTTTCACAGGAACGGACACTTCCAGCTTCATCACATCGGGCACCCTTTTGCTGGGCTTGCCGATGTTGAACGCGGAGCGGGATACATCAAAGTTCCCCGTGAACACGCCGCCATCTTGCCTTTGGTCTCGAATCCCGTTGCGGTTCTCTTAGCACCGTTTGAAGCGAAGGTGATCTCGGAGTACTTCTCCGCATCGAACCACTTCTAGCTCGCAGCATGGCGGTTCTCCATGCCGGTGCCGCAGTTGATCGATTTCACATCGATCGCAACGTTGAAACTCGCGGTACTGAGGTCCTTCTCATCGAAGACAACGTTGCCTTTCATCCGCTCGAAAACACCGCTTGGGTCCTTGCTTGTGAACTTCAAGGAGTAGCCTTCGGCAACGGTCTAGGTGACGGAGTTGATCGCGGTGAACGCCGATAGGCCGATGAGGGTGGTGAAGGCGAGGAGTATGGAAAGGCGTTTCATGGGTTGAGTGCCGAAGCCCGGCGTAGGCGTTGATCCTGTTGGGTGGTGCAAAGCTGGACCGGTGCATGGCACTTTCCATTGATGTACGATAAGAAGTGCGGATCACCCGATCTTTGCAGCGCACATGGAACAAGAGCCCATCATCAACAAGGTCGCCAATAGCGGACTGGTCACACTCGACCTCGAAGAGCTATATCCGCACGGCGAGCGTCTGGTCTTCGACCTGAAACCTTTGCTCTGGCAGGAGGTCGCGTTGAAAGAGGACGAACTGAGGGCATTCTGCAAGACGCACGACTGGTCTCAATACGCAGGCAAACTGGTCTCCGTGCATTGTTCAGCCGATGCGATCATCCCCACGTGGGCCTACATGCTAGTGGCCACGCATCTGCAACCACATGCAGCTTTCATCACACAAGGCGATGCCGAACAACTCGAGCGGGCCGTGTTCACCACATTCGCGGATTCGTTCCAAGTGGAACCGTATCGCGGGGCGCGCGTTGTGGTGAAGGGATGCAGCAAGTTGCCTGTGCCCTTGAACGCCTATGTAGAGCTGAGCGCGAAGCTGCTGCCGGTTGTGAAGAGCCTGATGTTCGGCGAGCCCTGCAGCACGGTCCCCTTGTACAAGGCTCCGAAGGCGTAGCGTATTTTGGCGCTATGCGCTTTCTCATTACATCCATCCTGTTGTGCTTCGCTGGTCAGCCATACGCATCGGCCCAGACCGATAGCACCCTTATGCCGTTCAGCGAGAATGGCAGCAGCCTCAGCCCGCATGGCACAATCCGCGTGCTGGTGCTCTTCTGCGAGATCGCGTATGACAAGAACCCCGGCAAGGACCCTCAATCAGGCGGTGCCGAGCATTGGGCAAAGGGT
>JBKJNF010000154.1:0-8418 GCA_046596155.1 Flavobacteriales bacterium
GCAGCCCCCGACGCGTCGGGGGTTTGTGCTTTCAGGATCGCGTGCGGGCTTGTTCGCAAAAGCGATGCTGAAAGCACAAACCGGTCCGCAAGGCGGATCCTGGTGGTCCTGTTCTTGACGACAGTCATCAGGATAGGCACACCAATTCGGCCCAGATAACGTTCCAACATCCCGTGCCTGCTTGTCTTCCGGCTTACTTCGCATCATTGCCCACCATGCCTCACCTCACTTTATCACTCCTCGGTCCTTGCCTCTTCGCTCTGGCGTGTGCCGCCGGACAACCGATGGCATCAGAGCGTCAACCGGATTACTGGGCACAGAATGAGTTGCTCTGCGAAGACCGTGTATACAGTCCGACGATCCGGACCGTCCAGTTTTTCAAGAAAGGGTTCGAACTGGCACCACCCCTGATCCAACTTGGCGATTTAGAGCCCCTAGTGCTTCGCTTCGATGACCTGCAACCTGACCCCGAACAGCTGTCATACACCATTCTGCATTGCGACGCCCAATGGAAGTCGAGCGACCTGATGCCCAGCCAGTACATCCAGGGTGCACAGGTGGACTTCGTGGATCAAGCGCGCCAGAGCTATGGCACCTTACAGCCCTTCATCGAATACGAACTGGAGGTCCCCAATGAACAGATGCGGCCAGCCATCGCCGGCAACTATTTGCTGAACGTGTTCCGCAACGGTGACCAGGAGGATCTGGTGTTGACGAGGAGGTTCATGGTCTTCGAGCAGCGCTTGGATGTGCAAGCCACCCTACAGGCCAGCCGCGATGTTGAACTCCGCGACATCGCCCAACAAGTGGATCTGGTGATCCGCTATCCGGGGGTGAACATCAATGACCCGTTCAGCGACCTGAGCGTGACCGTGTTGCAGAATATGCGCTGGGATGATGCCCGCACCGGACTGCGTCCTAAGTTCCTGCGCGACCATGAACTGGTGTATGATCACCCCAAGGAGACCCAGTTCCTGGGCGGCAGCGAGTGGCGTGGGCTCGACCTGAAGAACCTGCGGTACAACAGCCCACGCGTTCAGCGCATCCTGCGCGGCCCGGAGGGATTGGAGGAGACCTTCGTACAGCCGGATATCAAGCGGAACATACGGGTATACGTGGAAGAACCCGACATCAACGGCCGGCATCTGGTCCGCAACGATCAGACGGACGGCGACCCGCTGGGAGCGGACTATTCCTGGGTGAACTTCACCCTTCCCATGGATGCGCCGGTGGGTGGCGGCGACATCTATGTGTATGGTGGATTCAGCGATATGCAGTGTCAGAAGCAGGATCGCATGGTCTGGATGCCGGAGCTGAAGTCATACGTCCTCCGTACGCTCATCAAACAGGGCTATATCAACTATTGCTATGCCTTTCTCCCGGGCGATTCGAACCGCCCGGACCTTACCACGCTCGAAGGTTCACACTATCAGACAGAGAACGACTACCTGGTACTGGTGTATGTAAAGGACTACGCGTTGCACTGCGATCGACTGTTGGGCATGCGTTTCGTGAACAGTCGCCGCGGGTGAACCGAGCAGAGGCAGGAGCCCTGCATATTGGCGTGTGCTCAGTTCTTCACAACCCGAACGAAGCGCCTGATGCGCGGCAGGTCGATCAGGTAAACGCCGGTGGCCAGACTGCGTACATCAAGCATGGCGCGGGGGCGCAACGTGCCGCTGGCCACCAGCAGGCCACGCGCGTTGAACACCATGAACGGCTGCGGCTCCTCCATGTCCAGGTCTATGCTCACCAGACCGTCCGTTGGGTTGGGAATGGCGTTTATCGTTCGGTAGCCCGGCTGTTCCAGCATGCTCGTGCTGCAGCCGGCGACCTCAACTAACACGACCGTGTTACTGCCTGCATTCGGGATGCATATTCTGTTGCTCACGGCATCGAAATCAATATCCGCAGGATGGTTCAGCCCCGTGCCCATCAGCACTTCGGCCGGCTGGGTGAATGTGTTCTCGAATCGCGTGATCTGGTTCGGGCTCCACGAGGCCACGAGCAGGCGGCCTTGGCAATCGAGCGTGATCCCATCGATGTTCGCCAACGCGGTGGTGAAACTGCTGAGCTCCGCACCGGAGCCTCGATCATAGGATTTGATGCGCGCACCGCTTCCCCAGCATGCCAACCACAGGCGACCAAGCGATGCATCGTACACAAGACCGTTCGGTGTTTGCGTGGTGTTGGCCACGAGCGTGGTAAAGGTGCCAGCATCCGGATCCACTTTGTAGATCTTCTTGGTGCTGAAATCGGAGGAGTACAAGAAGTGACCATCCGTGGCCAAACCGTTCAGGAAGCTGCCACCCACATTCAGGTTGAAGACCTGTTCCGCCGTGGAAAGAAGAAAGCCCATGACCGCACCGCCCACATTGGCAAAAAGCGTGTCTCCCTTGATCTCCAGGCCGTACGGAGCATTGGGAAGTCCGTTGACAAAGTCCGTTACCGTGCCGTTCTGATCGCGCTGTTTGATCGTGCTGTTACCGGTGCAACTCACGAGGTATCGGTCACCAGTTGGATCGAACTCCACACTTTCGGGTCCACTATACTGTGCCTTACCGCCACAGCTGGTAAGAACGAGCGCGGCGAGGAGAAGTTTTTGCATAGCTGGTGGATCGAAAGCCGTGTGAAACTATCCGCGCACCCTTTACTGGGATAAGGCGGATCGACATATCCATCAACAGGGTCGATGTAATAACCGTAAGCATCGAAGAACCTTCGGCTGGCATTGGGAACATCGACCAGACCCGACCTTCAGCGGAACAACTGGATCACGTCACCAACGCGCGGCACCACCACCTTGCAATGGTCGCAGGGTACATGCACGGGTTCGCTTGCCACATCCAGGTCACCGGTATGATAAACCACCACGGTCTTCGCATTGATCGACCGGTGAGCCTTCTCCACGGCTGTTAGCAAGACGGGGGTCACAAAGGCCACATCCACCTCGCTGACCTCCAGCAGATCCTGTGGGTCACGTGTTTCCCCGGTGAAGTAGATCCGCCGCCCGCTCCATTGAACCAAGTAGGAATAGTGCGCGGTATCGCCGAGTGGCGTGGGCCGGGGATAGACATAGATACCGGTCCGCTCAGCCAATCGCTCGGTCCTTCGGTCAAGCACCTCACCAGAATAGGCAGGGGTGAACACAGGTCCACCGGGCGGCGGTGTGGGGGGGTCCACCATGAATAATGCGACATCATCCAGGGCGATGCCTTCATGCGTCGGTGGTGCATCAGCAAAAACACGGAAGCCGTCGAGTTCGAGGCGTACGAGGCTGCCGCCGAGAAAAGTAGCGGTGGGCCGCTGTGCCTGAGCGCCGAGCGGGAGGACCGTCAGCAAGATGAAAAAAGCGCGTATAGAGAACATTTCGGTGTTGAAAGTAATTGACAGCGCGATCACAAGGAGGTGCTCATGTGTTAGACTTGCATAACGCCATTCCAACGGCGTGCCATGAATGGCCACCCAGGTCACCCACGACATCCGCATCAGCGTACGTGTTCAGTACACCGAGGAGCAGAGCGATCCGAAGCTGGGCCGATACCTGTACAGCTATGGCATCCGGATCGAGAACAAGAGCAATCGTACGGTGCAATTGATGCGGCGTTACTGGAACATCACGGACAGTCTGGCCGATCAACGTGAAGTGGCAGGTCCCGGCGTTGTGGGTGAAACACCTGTGCTGGCGCCCGGCGAGCAATTCACCTACACGAGCTACTGCGATCTGAAGAGCAGTGCGGGTCGAATGCAAGGATTCTATTTGATGCGACACACGGATGATGGCACCACCTTCGAAGTGCCCATACCGGCATTCGAATTGCTTTATCCGTTCGCGGCGAACTAACGTTCGCGATCATTAACAAGGCTCCTTGCCTGAGTTACGTCCCGGTTTGTTTATTTCGCCCACTGGAATGCACGGCCGTAGCCCGATATATAGGAAACTGATCTTGACCCTATTCTTGGGGTTCATGATATCGTGGGCAAACACCACCGCCTGTTCCTGCTTGACGGATGGATCGCAATGGAACCTCGTAGGCAATGAGGTCCCAGGAGGCCCGGAAGAAGAGGTAAAGCATTTCGACAAGTGCGCCGGTGGTGAAAAATACTGGATGTTGACACCTGACAGGATCTTGCTTTCCCAAGTGGGCACGCAGGAAGGCCAGCTACCCGCTGAGCACATATCCGAGGTGCCGGTACCTCCTCCGCTGTGCGTCGGTTGAGCTGGTGATCGCCATGAGCTGATCGCCATATCCGGATCCTGCGGAGCGTCGCGCTCCACACATGCCTTGTTCACACACTGTTTTTGCGACTAGGCCGCATCTAATTTTTCAACAAACCTCCGTCTATTATGGAACTGAAAGGCTTTTTCAACGAATGGCGACGTGACCTGCCCGCGTCCCTAGTTGTTTTCCTTGTGGCCGTGCCGCTTTGCTTGGGCATCGCATTGGCGAGTAATGCCCCCCCCTTCGCAGGTCTTATCGCCGGGATCATAGGCGGCGTCGTCATTGGCTTCGGCAGCGGATCACAACTTGGCGTCAGCGGTCCCGCTGCCGGCTTGGCCGTCATCGTGGCCACAGCAATAAAGACCCTGGGATCGTTCGAGTTGTTCCTTACAGCGGTGCTAATAGCAGGTGCCATTCAGATCGTGCTCGGTCTGGTGCGTGCCGGGGTGATCGCTTACTACTTCCCGAACAGCGTGATCAAGGGCATGTTGAGCGGCATCGGTATCATCATCATTCTAAAACAGATCCCCCACGCTGTTGGATATGATAAGGACTTCGAAGGTGATACGACCTTTCTACAGAGTGATGCACAGAATACCCTCAGCGAACTATCGAATGTGCTGGGCTACATCACGCCCGGTGCCTTGTTGGTCAGTGGCGTTTGCCTAGCGATCCTGTTGCTCTGGGAAACCAAGTTGATCAAGAGCATTAAGGTGTTGGCGATGATACCCGGTCCGTTGTTGGCTGTGATAGCGGGCATCGTCCTAGGCGGCGTTCAGGCAGGCTTCGGCGGTCATGGTCTGGCAGCAGAACACTATGTGGACCTTCCTGATCTAAGCACCGGTTTCAGCGCGTTCAGCTTTCCCGATCTACAAGGGCTGAAGGATTTCCGCGTATGGACGATCGCACTCACACTGGCCATTGTGGCCAGCTTGGAAACGCTGCTATGTGTTGAGGCGACGGATAAGTTGGATCCGGACAAGCGCATCACGCCAACGGACCGCGAGTTGCGCGTGCAAGGCATCGGCAACATCCTGAGCGGGTTAGCGGGTGGGCTGCCCCTGACCCAAGTGATCGTGCGCAGTTCGGCCAACATTCAATCCGGAGGACGCACCAAGCTCAGTGCCATCCTGCACGGTGTATTGATCCTGTTGGCCGTACTGGCGATCCCGAACCTGATGGAAATGATCCCGCTAGCCAGCCTTGCGGCGATCCTGCTAGTGGTGGGCTACAAATTGGCGAAGCCCATACTTTTTCAACAGATGTGGACGAAAGGTTGGGCGCAATTCGTACCATTCGTGATCACCATACTGGGCGTGGTATTCACAGACCTGCTTACGGGTGTTATGATGGGCATGGCCGTGGGCATATTCATCATACTCCGCAACAACTATCTCACCCCTTACCATTTCAACGGTGATCTGACAGACCTAAGCAAGCCCATCCGTATCGAGCTCAGCGAAGAGGTCACCTTTTTCAACAAGGCCAGCATCCAACGCACGCTCGCATCGTTGCCACGGGGAACCCATGTGGTGATCGACGCAAGCCGTACCATTAACTTGGACTTGGATGTGCGCGAGATCATTGAGGAGGAAATAGTGCGCGCAAAGGCCCAAGGGATCCAGTTGGAGCTTGTAGGTTTTCTCCAGCGACCAAAGCGGCATACCAAGCTGCTCTTAGCCGGCGTAGCCCGAGCAGCAGCCCGAGCAGCGCGATAGCTGTGATGCACACTTTCGACACGCATGAGTCCATACCAACAACAAAACACCAACGCCGCTTAGCCGCAGCGAAGAACATGAGAACCCAAACAAAAGAGACCCAGGCGGACCTGAACCCGACAAAAGCTCTGCAGATCCTCGTAGATGGCAACAAGCGCTTCGTGAACAATCTGAAAGCGAACCGCGACCTCCTCAAGCAGGTGAATGATACGAGCGAAGGCCAGCATCCATTCGCGGTGATCCTCAGCTGTATCGATTCGCGTACCAGTGCCGAGCTGATCTTCGACCAAGGCCTTGGTGACATCTTCAGCGTTCGCATTGCGGGCAACTGTGTCAACGAGGACATCCTCGGGAGCATGGAGTTCGCTTGTAAAGTGGCGGGGGCCAAACTGGTGGTGGTACTAGGGCACACCCGCTGTGGTGCGGTGAAAGGCGCCTGCGATGATGTGCGCATGGGCAACCTTACTGTGCTGCTCAACAAGATCCGACCGGCAGTTGACGATACTCGCGTGATCGGAGAACGCAACAGTTCGAACAATGAATTCGTGGAAAGCGTCTCGTTGCGGAATGTGGAACTGGCGGTGGAACAGATCCATGAGCGTAGCCCCATTTTAAAGGAAATGATGGCGGCCAGCGAGATCGGGATCGTCGGCGGTATGTACGACGTGCAGACCGGGCTCGTTGAGTTCTTGAGCCGTTGACCTCCACCGATATTCCTTGCCCAATGCACGCCGGTTGTGGAGGATAGATCGAAGCACCAACGCTCCGGCTTCGTACATGTGCTTCTTCTCTGTGCTCTGTGCGTAGCCACAATTGGTCATGGACAAGATCGCAGGAAGACCGACGCGAACTACAACCTGTGGATCTCACACGTGGGCGACCATCGCGTAAGCGAGAAATGGAGCATCCATACGGAAGGACATTGGAGACGGTCGGACCTCGGTAGGAACTGGCAACAACTGCTGCTGCGCCCGGCGTTGAACTATCACTTGAACGAGGAAGTGAGGTTCAGTGCAGGATACAGTTACTACGCCAATTACCCGTTTGGAGCCTATCCCATCCGCTTCTCCAATTGGGAGCACAACATTTATGAGCAGGTCCTACTGGGCAGTTCGTTCGACCGCGTGAAGATCACGCATCGCTTTCGCCTCGAGCAACGTTTCCTCACCAAGCTCAAGACCACTGAAAGCGACCCGAGCGCAATAGAACTGGATCGCTATACATATCAGAACCGTTTCCGCTATCGGATCGGCCTGATCCTACCCTTGGGCAGGCATGGGACGATAGAGCCCGGGGTGTTCAGTGCGAACCTATACGACGAAGTGTTCCTGAATTTTGGAGACGCCGAACGGTTGGACTATATCCAACAGAACCGCATCTCCGCTTTACTGGGATATCAAGCGACAAAGCCGTTGAACCTCATGCTGGGCTATCTACTTCAGACCATCGAGCGGCCTGGCGCAGCGAATGGCTCGGACCTGGTGGAAATGAACTCCACGATCCACTTCGTCATTGTGTACGATCTTGACCTGCGAAGAGCCCCGCTCCCGTAGGCCGATGATACAGGAGTTGCACACACGGATACCTTCGCCCTACTCGATACTCAACGACCCAAATGCTGGACATCAAGACAGACCTGCACAAGATCCTCCTGTCCCGGAACAAGGAATGGAGCGAGAGGATGCACCGCGAAAACCCAGAGCTCTTCGAAGAACTGGCCAAGCACCAGAACCCGTTCTTCCTGTGGATCGGGTGCAGTGACAGTCGCGTGCCCCCCAACCAGATCACCGGCACCATGCCAGGTGACATGTTCATTCATCGCAACATCGCGAACATGGTGGTGCATACCGACATGAACATCCTGAGCGTAGTGGACTATGGCGTGAACGTGCTGGGGATCGACCACATCATCGTTTGCGGCCATTATGGTTGTGGCGGAGTGAAAGCCGCCTTGGGTCCGGAATTCGGCGGACCCGCCGGAAGCTGGGTGCGGCACATCAGGGACGTGGCACGATTCCATCATGAAGAATTGACGGCGATCAATGATGAACTTGAAAAGTTCGATCGTTTGGTAGAACTCAACGTGGCAGAGCAGGTGTACGACCTGAGCCGGATGGCCGTGCTCCGCGATGCCTGGGACAAAGGCCGCAACATGAAGGTGCACGGTTGGGTGTACAGCCTGAAAGACGGGTTGATCAAGGACCTGGGCGTAACACGCGACAAGTACGAACACGAAGTAACGGGTGTGGACATGGATCGGCAGTAAGTTCGCGGTATTGTCGAGAATACTTCACATGAGCAACGCCACCTTCACAGTCCCAATCCCCAAGAACGAAACCGTCCTCAGTTACGCTCCCGGCACCCCGGAGCGCACCGCATTGCAATCAGAACTGGACCGGCGGCTGAAAACGACGATCGACGCCCCGATGTGGATCGGTGGCAAGGCGGTGGAAACGAAGGACCTGCGGAAGATGAGC
>JBKJNF010000177.1:0-5953 GCA_046596155.1 Flavobacteriales bacterium
TAAGGCGCTCCGTCCCGATGTGGTGATCCTCGCCAAGGCCCTCAGCGGCGGCATGTACCCCGTGAGCGCCGTGCTCGCCAGCGATGCCGTCATGAGCGTGTTCACCCCCGGCGTGCACGGCAGCACCTATGGCGGAAACCCCATGGGCGCGCGTATCGCCATGGAGGCCCTCGCCATTGTGAAGGACGAAGGGCTAACACAGAACGCCGAGCGGCTCGGCCAGACCTTCCGCGCTGAAATGCAGAAGCTCGTGGACCGGTATCCTTTCGTGAAGCAGGTGCGCGGCAGAGGCCTGCTGAACGCGCTGATCATTGAGCCCCGCACCACGAACGATGGTTCACCAAAGACCGCCTGGGAGCTTTGCCTGCTGCTGCGCGATAACGGCCTGCTGGCAAAACCCACCCATGGCGACATCATACGCTTCGCACCGCCGCTGGTGATCACTGAGGAGCAGGTGCACGAGACCTGCAACATCATTGCGCTGAGCGTGGAGCAGTTCGCTTGAAGCCTGGGCGCACGGATGCGGTCGGCGAGCTCGTTGCGATAACCGCGGTCAGGTCCGATCACCAAATGGTGACCCTCGCGCTGTCCGGCACCCACATCGTGTCGCCTTCCTTGATGCCAAAAGCCGTATAGAACTCCGGCACATCCACGAACGGACCGTTCACGCGGAGCTTGGCCGGGGAGTGTACGTCGCTGAGCAATTGCTGGCGGAGGCTTTCGTCCTTTTGGTGGCCCAGCCAACCCAGCGCGTAGCCTAGGAAGTAGCGTTGCACAGGCGTGAGGCCGGCGATCTTTTCGCCCTTCTTGTACTGCTCGGTCTTCTTGAAGGCATCAAGGCCCAACACCACGCCCCCGAGATCGGCGATGTTCTCGCCCTGTGTGGCGTCGCCATTCACGTGGATGCCTTTGATGGGCTCGTAGCTGCTGAACTGGCGCACGATGCCGCTGGCGCGGGCCTTGAAGTTGGCCGCGTCCTCGGCTGTCCACCAGTCGGAGAGGTTGCCCTTGGCATCGTACTGGCGGCCCTGGTCGTCGAAGCCGTGGGTGATCTCGTGCCCGATCGTGCTGGCGGCGGCGTAGCCGTAAACGAGCGCATCGTCGGCGAGGCTGTCGGGGAGGCCGGCGATGAGGAAGATGCCGGCGGGCAGGACGATCTCATTGTTACTTGGATTGTAGTAGGCGTTGTAGGTCTGTGGCGTCATGCCCCATTCGGTGCGGTCCACGGGTTTTCCGAACTTCTTCACATCGTCGTTGAATTGCCAGCGCATGGCGTTGCGCATGTTGGCGGGGAAGCTCTCTATGCCCACGGCCAGGTCGCTCATGTCCTTCCAGTTGTCCGGGTAGCCGACCTTCTTGGTCATGGTGGTGAGTTTTTCCGTTGCCTTGGCCTTAGTAAGTGCGCTCATCCAATCGAGCGCCTGAATGTGCTCCCCGTAGGTGGTGCGGATGGCCTCCACCAGTTCGTTGTAGCGCTTTTTGGTCCTTTCGTTGAAGTAGTCGCGGGCGTAGACCTTGCCCAGGATCATCCCGATAGCGTTCTCCTCGGCATCTAGTGCACGTTTCCAACGGGGGCGCTGCTCCTTGCGACCGTTCAACTCGGTGCCGTAGAACGCGAAGTTCTCCTTGCTGATATCGCTACTCAGGTAGGCCGCGTAGCTGCTGGCGAGGTGGAAGCGCATGTAGTTCTTCAGCATATTCACATCGGCCGTGGTGATGGCTTTGTCCAGCGCGCTGTAGAAGGCAGGTTGCCCAACGATCAGCGTGTCGCAGGCCTGCAGGCCGTAACCGTCGAGGATCCCACGCCAGTTGATGTGCGGCGTGTGCTTATTGATCATGTCGGCAACGCTCATCTTGTTGTAGTTGATGTAGGGGTCGCGCAGGTCCTCCATGCGTTTGCTCACCGTTGCAAGACCTGTTTCAAAGGCCATCACTTCAATGCCACCCTGCTTCGCCGACAAACTATCCTGACCGAGCAGCATCAGTATACGCGCGATGTGGACGGGGTATGCCGCGCGGTTCTTTGCAACGCCTTCCTCCTTATTGAAGTAATAGTCGCGTTCCGGGAGGCCCAGTCCGCTCTGCCAGAGCATGGCGGCGATCTTCCCGCTGTTCTTCTCGTCCTGCCCGATGTACAAGCCCCAGAAGGCGTCGCCACCGATCGGATCCAACTGCGCGGCCACGTTGATCGCCTCGGCCGGTGTCTTGATCGCCTCGATCATCGCGAGTTCCTGCGCGATGGGGCTGCTGCCAAGCTGGTCGGCCTTCACGCTGTCCATGGCCACGGTCCAGAAATCGCCCACTTTTTTCTCATCGCCTTCTGCCTTGGGGTTGACGGCGGCCTTTTCGTTGATGCTCCGTTTGATGGCATAGAGTTCCTCGTACACCAGATGACCCATGCCCCAGCTCGATTCGCTTGCTGGAATGGGGTTGTTCTTCATCCACGTGCCTGTGGCCCATTGGAAAAAGTCATCCCCAGGCTTCACCGTGGAGTCGATGTACGCGGCCAGCAGGTCGGGTCGGGGCGGGGCCGCTGCTTTTTCGACCCGTGGGGCAGTGCCACAGGCGGCGAGCAGCAAAGCGGTGATAGGGAGACAGTGCTTCATGGATGATGCGAAGGCGCAAGGGCGCCCGATCTTGTGTTCAGCGAAATGTGCTCGAGTGGGGAGAACCTATTGCTTGGTGTGGTCCACCGTCTTCAGGAGCTTGCCCTTCTCGTAGTGCAGCTCCCGGTAGATCTGGCCATCCGGTGCGTAGTCGTAGTGGACGCCTTCCTCTAGGCCATCCTTCCAACTCTCCACGAATTTCTTCGTGCCGTTCTCGTAGTAATAGACCCATTCGCCGTTCTCCACTCCGTTGAGGAAATGGCCCACATATTCGAGCTGGCCGTTAGGGTAGAAGACCTTTTCCATTACTTTCTGGGCTTCCTCGCCTTCGCCCTTCATGTAGATCACCACCTCAGGCTTGCCATTCGGATGGCTGCTCGCAACGAAGCGATGCGTTGAACAGCTGGAGAGCAAAAGCAGGATGAGCAGAGCGTAGGTGGGGCGCATGGGCGGACCAAAATACGGCTTGCGGGCCAAGCGGAACAGTCCCTTTAGAACCAGGCCAGCAATTTCAGGTTGATACGGCGCGGGGTAAGGAACTCGGGAATACCATAATACCGACCGCTGACGTCCTGCACCCAGCTGAAATCGATGGTGTTGTTCAGGTTGATCAGGTTGAAGACCTCGAGCGATATCCAGGCATTGTCCACATGCCGTAGGAAGCCCCGTTTCTCCTGGCCCTTGGCCCCCAACAACTGCTTGCTGAAGCCCACGTCCACCCGGCGATAGAGTTGGGTGCGCAGGGTGTCGCCATAGCGTTCGGCATTGGGTGGGCCATACGGCAGCGAGGTGCCGAACACCAGGCTCATGTGCACCTTGTAGGTGGGGTTGCGCGGCATTTCGTCCTGAAAGAACATGGCAAAACTGACACGCTGGTCCGTGGGGCGGGGAATGTACCCCGGATGCACCACGGTGCTGTCCACCGCCACATTGTCGAAGGTGTATCCAGGATAGATGCGCTCTCCTGCGGCGTTGTATCGGATGGTGTACGCATCGTCAAGTACATCCTCCTGAGTTTGCATCACCGACAGCGATGCCCAGGATTCGACGCCTTCGATGAATTGGCCGTTCAGTTTGGTGTCCACGCCCATGGCATAGCCCTTGGCGTTGTTCTTCGCGTAGTACCGTACGCGCACATTGTCCAATTCATACGGTACGAGGTTATCCATTGCCTTGTAGTAGGCCTCAGCGCTCCACTTGAACGGGCGGTCCCAGAGCTTGAACTGGCGGTCGGCACCGAGAATGAAGTGGATGCTGCGCTGCGCCTGTAGGTCCGGATTCAACTGGCCGTTGAAATCCCGCAATTCGCGGTAGAAGGGAGGTTGATAGTACAAGCCTGTTGCGAACCAAAAGCTGAAGTCGCGACGTACCGTATCGCCGGCGGAGATCACCTTCCGCCAGCCAGGGTGGTAAGCCAGTCGCACGCGTGGGCTCAACACCGTTTGTTGGTTGTAGCTCCAGTTCTGCCCCCGCACACCGGCCACTAGCGACCAATGTCGGTCGGGACCCGTGGTCCAATCCCATGCGTGCTGCACATAGGCACTCGTGCGCAGGCTGTTAATGTTGAGCTTGCTCTTCACGCTGCGTTGCAGCAGCAGGTTCTCGGGGTTGCTGGAGTAGGGGACGGAGTAGTCCGCACTGTCCACCATGAGCCATTCGCTTAGTTGATCGTCGATGACCTCGGCCCTGGCTTCGACGCCCCATTGTAGTTCGTTATGCCGTGTGCTGGTGATGCGTGTGCGCAGGGTGCCCTTGTGCGTGCCGCTGATCACCGTGGCCTGCAATTGGTTGCGCGCATGATCAAGGTACGTGCCGATGCCCAGGATCTTGATGGGCTGACCGAAATTGTCGCTGCCCAGATCGCGGTCCAGTTCGCTCAGGCGGTATTGCCCCAGCAGGTCGAAGCGCTCGGTCTCGTAGGTGCGGAAGGCGCTGCCAGTGAACTTCAATAGTAGATCCTTGTTCGGACGCACATTTACGTTCAGCGCGCCGAAGTAGGTCTCATAGGCCGTTTTCTCCTGCCCTTCGAAGTACACGGTAAATCGCAGCGCTTGGTTGAAGTTGCCCAGTTCCGTTTCTCGATCGCGCGGGATCACATCGTACTTGTTGCGACTGTATACCCCAAGAAAGCCAAGTTCTACTTTATCGCTCAGGTCATAGGTCCAGTAGGTCTGGAGGTCCGTGTACACTGGCGTGTAATCTCCCTGCGTGTCGAGTCCCTTTAGCAGCGCGGTCAGAGTGCGGTACCGGAAACCGGTGACCTGCCGCAACCTTCGGCCCATCATGGGGCTCTCTACGTGTACTGAACCACCCATGAAGCTGGCGCTGGCGGAACCCGCGAATTCGCGAGGACGCTTATAGGTAATGTCCAACACGCTGCTCATTTTGTCGCCGTAGCGCGCTTCGAAACCGCCGGGGCTGAAACGGATGCGCTCGATCATGTCCGGGTTCGGGAAGCTCAGGCCTTCCTGTTGGCCGCTTCGCGCAAGAAAGGGGCGGTACACCTCGATGTCGTTCACGTACACCAAGTTCTCGTCAAAGTTGCCGCCTCGCACGCTATAGCCGCTGCTCAACTCGTTCCGCATGCTTACGCCCGTGCCGCCCAGCAATAGGTTGTTCACATCTCCGATAGGCGAGGGCATGAAGCGCGTGGTACGTGGATCGAGCTTGTCCACGCCGACATCCCGCAACCGGTCCGGGGTCACCACCACATCACCGATCACACGGGCCTTCAACTCCAAGTTCAATTCCAAACGTTCACCGGCGGCCAGGGTCACGGTCCGCTGTTGCTCATCCTTCAAGAAAAGGAAACGCAAGGTGACGGGCACGCCCGAAGGCACGCGGAGTTGGAACCTTCCGTCATCATCGGTGGAGGCGGAGTTGCGCGTGCCGATCTCCGAAATGCTCACGCCCGGCACGGGCTGCTGCCCGTCATCGCGGACAATGCCGAAGATCGTGCCGTCCTGCGCGCACAGCACGCGGCTCAGTAGGAAGAGAAGGACGATGAGGGGATGACGCATATTCAAGGGGCGCGAAGATAACGGGGGCTCTTCCCGGTTATTGGGTGTCCCCCCAATGTCCCCCGGATGGATCAGCTCCAACTCCTCCGCTTATGCCCGGCCAACGCGTACCAACCGATGAACAGGTAGCAGGGAATAAAGATCAGCAAGGCCAGGCGGCTGCCTACGGCCGGTGATTCGGTGAGCACCCCGAACAAAGGGGTAAGCACGGCCCCGCCTACAATGCCCATGATCAGGATGGCGGACCCTGTCTTGGTGTATTTGCCAAGTCCTTCTATGGCCAGCGGCCATATCGCGGGCCACATCAATGCGTTGGCCAGGCCGAGA
>JBKJNF010000017.1:0-4539 GCA_046596155.1 Flavobacteriales bacterium
GGTTGGGTTCGTGAATGTTGCACGCGCAAGTTGTCGCAGGGGGTGTTTGCGCGCGAGGTCCCGGGGAACGCTGTGTGTGCCTTCGCTTTGCTGCGGCACGCGCTGCGCTCCCGGGACGCCGTCTGGTTTTTTTAGGTGGGTGTGGAAGGTGGGTGCGCGCGCTAGTTGTCGCAGATGGTGTTTGCGCGCGAGGTCCCGGGGAACGCTGCGTGTGCCTTCGCTTCGCTGCGGCATACGCAGCGCTCACGGGACGCGGTCTGGTTTTTTTAGTTGGGTTTAGTAAAAGCGAAGGGCCGCCTCCTTGCGGAAGCGGCCCCTGCCTTTAACGTTGACTGAACGAATGCCTTACAGCACGCTCAGGCGTTTGGTGGTCGTTACACCATCCACGGTGATGTTCACCAAGTAGATGCCAGTAGCCATGCTGCCATCGAGTTCCAGCACCGTGCTGAAGGTCTCGCCGGCTGCATCGAACTCCTGAGCGCTCACACGCTTGCCGAAGAGGTCGTACATCTCCACCGTGATCTTGTGGTCGCTGTCCGCGAGGCCTGCCAGTTGCAGGTTCACCAGACCATCACCCACAGGGTTCGGGAAGAGTTCCGTGCTCAACACAGGTGCCAGCTCCTGGATGCGGCCGTTGTCGCCGTTCACGCCTGGGTTGCTGATCGTGACGTTGCACGTGGCGCCGCAGTAGCCGGACCATACACCGTTCACATAAGACTCCACCTTCACTTGGTAGGTCTGACCATTTACCAACTGGTAGGTGGTCCAGGCGAGCGGGCAGATGTAGTTCGGACGGAGCACGTTACGCGTACCGGCCACAGGTGGGTCGTTAAAGAAGTCGATCCCCAGCGTATCCGTAGCCAAGTTCGGGTTGGCACCATCGATGTCGACGAGGCCGCCCGTGAAGCTGAAGCGGTACTGCGTGGCGAACGGTACGGGCTGCGCGTAGATCTTGTCGCTGCCACCGAAGGCCTTCGTTACACCGCAGGAGAACGTATTGCCTGGCGTGCTGATCAGCTGTGTGCAAGAAGGCAATACAGGGACAAGCGCCATTTCACAACCTGTTCCGAAGAAGTCATTGGTGATACCATCGTTGCCCGCATCCACCCGGACACGAACGAAGTAGGTAACGCCAGGCTGCAGCGGATAGGACACCATTTCACCGAAGGCCACATATGGGCGGGGCACAGTGATACGGCGGATCCAACCAGCATTCGGATCGCGGAACTCGAACTGATAGTTCACGATACCGGGGATCGCACGGCAGTACACCTTGTTCTTGAGCACGTTGTTGAAGATGCCGCACTCGCTGGGCAACGGGCTGGATGGACCCGCTGGCAGACAGAACTGGTGAACATCGTTAACGCTTCCGTTCTCGCCGTAAGTAGGCGATGCAGGTGGGTTCGCAGGTGACTGGAACGTGAATGCACCATTGTCGCGCAATACCACGCCACCAGCTGAATTCCGTAGTTCCCATGCTCCTCCCACGATACCATCTCCAGCAGCATCCACTACTTGGAAGTAGAAGCAGCTGCTCACCGTAGTGGCAAGGCAGATGTTCGTGGACGTTGTGGTGTTGGTCGGGCTCGTGGCGGTAGCGATCTGCGTGAAGTCAGCGTCGTAGATGGACCAGGTGGTAGAACCTGCATCCATGCTCATACGCACCACCACGGTCTGACCCGAAGCGTTGTATGCGCTGCTGGAGGCATTGTCAGCAGGCAACCCATCGACAAACCCGTTGGGGTTCGCCGCTGTCACCGTCATGGTGTGTGGGCCGCTCGGTGTGGTGATGTACGTGGGGAAGGTCACCAGTGTGCTTTGACCCGTAGCCAACGATCCAGTCCACAGGTAGGACAGCGTATTGGCCGAGCCGGTAATGGTCACGTCCAACGTCACCGACGTCAGCGTTACCTCACCGTTGTTCTGCAGGTTCACCTGTGGATACAACTGTGTATCGCAGATATTGCCTGCAGGGTAGACCACAGAGGTCACCGCAGCATCGTACAGGGCCGGGTGTTGAACCATCACACCGTAGGATCCTGAATAAATACCGCCCCTATTGTACACCAGCAACTTGTAGTCCGCGCCTGGCGTGAGCAGTGGCAACGCATTCAATCCAGAACCCGTCGTGCGGCAATCCACCGGGCCAGTGGCCAAGAGGTCGGCACAATTGCCGCTGAATACCGCGTAGCTCATAGCTGATGCGCTGTTGCCTGAGTTGGTGTTGTCGAACAGGTACACACTGTGCGCTGCGTTCACACCCGCATTGAACGAATACCAGTTACCGATCACTGGCTGGGTGGTGGAGCAGGTAGTGGGACCGTCAACGAAGGAGCAGAGGTTGCCGTCGGCGAGGGGTGTCTGGCTACCGTCAACCAATTGGCTGGTGATCACCGTAGCTGTGCCACAGTTGTCGTTGGTAGCTACCGTGCAGGCCGTGCCAGAACAGAACACGTTCAGCGCGATCAACCCGGAAGTAGCTCCCGTGCCGGACACTGCAACGTAGTACGTCTCGCCATTCGTTGCTCGGAAGGTCACCTCTGAGGTGCCATCCACGCAACCGGGCTTGTCATCCACCGCGGCTATGCACACCAGATCGCTGCAATCCGTGATCGGCTTGAAGATCGAAAGGCGTGTATCGAAGTTGGACGCTCCGCAGGTGCTCATGGTCACATCCTGTGTCGCTGTTGCCGTGTAGACCCACCAGTTGGTGCTTCCCGTGTTCGGTGCGCCATTGAAAGCGCAGGCGCCCACTGGAAGTGAAGGGGTGCCGGCCGCATTATGGTAACCGTACACTGGCTGTCCACCACAAAGGATCGGCGCAGCCGTTCCGCAGGTGATGTTGGTGCTACCATCCACGATCGTGATCAGGTAGTCCTCCGTTTCACCGTAGCCGTAGTTCAAGCAAGCCGTCAATCCAGCGCCGCTGACGCCTTCCGCAACGATCACGCGCATACCGGTAACACCCGGTGTGGCGGTCAGCGGAATGGTCAATGTGCCGGTAACGTCGCGCGGTCCTACAAGCGTGGCATTCTCAACGAAGAGCTTCTCCGTGGTGTTATCGAATGCGCCGTCCTGGTTCAGATCGATCCAGATGGCTGTGCCGAAGGGGAAGAACGTAGCACCGTCACACTCATTCTCTGCCACCGTGAAGGGCTTTGGTACGCCTTGGATGAAGGACCAAGTAGGACCTACCGTACGGTAGTTCGCATACCGCTGAGCGATGGAACCAGGGCCGGGGGCGGTAACACCGCAATCCGCGGCATCGTTGCCGTTCTGGATGCCTCCGATCGTCACGTGGTAGATCTCCTCATCCGCAGTTTGGGTGGGGATCGAGTTGCAGTAGCACTGATAGAATGTGGCTGGCGTTACCGTAACGCTCAGGGTCACCGGAGTTCCGGCGCAGTTGTCGTACACCTTCACTGTGTAGGTGCCCGTTGCCGTAACCGCTTGGTTCTGGGCCGTTCCAATTTGCACGTTGGCCGAATTGAACCACTGGTATGTGTAAGGTGCCACACCATTCGTGCCGGTCGCCGTCAGCGTTGTGCTTCCTCCTGCGCAGAGCGTAGGTGCAGCAGGAGTGAGGGTAGCTGTGGTGATACCCGTACCAGGCGTGTAGGTGATCGTGGCAGGGTTGCTCGCGTTAGAACATCCTGTGGTCTGATCCTGCAACACCAAGCTGAAGGTCTGAGCGCTCGCCGTGGTGGTGTACGGGATCGAGAACTGGTTCGTACCAGGAGGAGGACCAGGTGTCCACGTGGTGGTGTAGTTGCTCGGTGGCGAGAAGCGGTACGCATAGGGCGTAGAGATCGCTGCAACGCTGCTGGCTGCCAACACACCTACCGTTCCCGTGGGGCTGTTGATACCGGTCAGCTTGGTGTGCGTGGCATCCGTGCTGCCTTGGACGTACACTTCGCAGACACCGGTGGTCTCGTAGAACGCCGCATAGAACGTGCTGAAGCCGCTGGCCGTGAAACCCTTCACGTTGTCATACTTCACGATGAAGCGACGGTTCGGTGCAACGCCTTCTGTCCAGTAGCTCAAGGTTCCACCATTGGCGCCTACCAAGTAGTGATCCATGGCCAGCACAGCCACCATGCTCAAGGGTTCGGATACGCTCGGCAGGGTGGTGAAGCTGAAGTCGTTGATACCCGTAGTGCTTCCGAAGATGAGCGTACCGTTGGTACCCACGCTAACAGCTGAGTAGTTCGTTCCGAAGAAGCTGAAGTTGAAGCCCATCGGAACACCAGCCCAACCGCCATCATCCAGGCTCACCACCGTCTGCGGCACCAAGGCCACACCACCGGAAGCCAATACCGTGGCAGAGCCGGGAGCCGTTACAGGCGCATAGGGAATGGCGGTGCTGGAGAAGTTGCCCGCGACCAGACCCGAGTTCACCGTAATGGCGGTACCTGGGCACTGATTGTTCAGACTAAAGCTCAAGTTGGCCGTTGGCAGCGGATACAGCCCGATCGACACATTCGCGGTCGTGGTGCAAGAGGGCACGTCAATGCTCGTGGCCGTAACAGTTACTGTACC
>JBKJNF010000036.1:0-18351 GCA_046596155.1 Flavobacteriales bacterium
CCAAGCAGTGATCACACGCATGCGTGTGATCACTGCTTGGTGAAGCGCACCACGCAGTGATCACACGCATGCGTGTGTACTTGATCCTGCTGATCGCGGCTATTTGTTCGTGCCAGCGAGCCAAAGAGGGCGCGAAGGAGGCGTTGAACACGGGTGGTGAACTCGCCGGAAAGGCGGCCAGCGAAGTGCTCGAGGGCGTGAAGACCGGGGTGGAGGAGACCTGGAGCGTGAACGTGCGCCTGAGCCCTGAACTTGTGTCGAAAGGTGTTTCGCTGGGCAAGGTCGCTGTGGAAAGCGACAGCCTCGGCAACGACAACTTGTTGGTGGTGTACTTCTCGAATGAACAAGCGCTGCGCGACACCTTGAGTGTGCTGGCCTTCAACAAGGACTCGCTGGAAATGGGACGTGCCGCCGTCGTGGTGGATGCCGCTGCAGGCGCCGGTGCCTTTTACGAAGTGCGATTCCCTGCGCGTACTGACCTGGAGCGCAAGAGCACGGTGTTCATCCGATAATACCATTTCGCATTTAGGAACAAGCACGAGTAGAGCGGCCTAGGCCATCGTACGAATTGGTATCCTTCCAAATGAAAAGCCCCGGCGTAGCCGGGGCCTTTCAGCACGGTCCGTTTCCCTTGTTACCGTAGGAGCGGTGCCGTGAAAAGAACGATCGCTATTCCATGAAGCCAACAAGGATGCCGACGCAACCCACATTGAGCAGCTCATTGCCGCCGGTCTGTTTCGCCGGCACTTCGATGAGGAGTTTGAGCTGTTGCGTAGTGGCCACCTTGAAGTCGAAGTTGTCCTTGGGATTTTCGGCGTTGCTGGTGAAGAGCGCCTGTCCTGTCGCATCGCTCAGCTTCCAGTTCACGCGGCCCAGGATCGGGTGGACACAGATGATCAGGCGATAGTCCTGGCCACTGAAGAAGGTGAGGTCCACCTCGGCCTCTTCACCAGGGGCCAATTGCGCGGCGTTGAACGTTTCATTGAACTTGTATGGCAGCATGGCCACCTGGCACTTGTTCTTCACGAAGGAGCGGCACTGGGCCTGCGAGGCGAGGGGCAACGCGGCCAGGGCAGCGAGCACAAGGAGGATGCGGAAGTGCTTCATGACCGGGCTCAGTTGATGTAGGAGTTGCGTACGGCCGTGGCCTTATCGGTGAGGGCCTTCAGTTGGTCGTTGGTGAGTGCTGCTGGCGCCGGGCCACCGCCGATCACGGTGACTCCCTTGTCCTGTGTCACGGTGCTGGCAGCAGAGGCATTGCCCACTCCGGCATATAGATCGTTCAGTGCCTTCAGATCGTTGTACACACCGTTTACCGCCGGATCATCGGTGGAGTAGGTGTTCATCAGTTCGATCAACTGCCCCAGCGATAGCTTCTGCTCGGCAATGCGCTGGCGCAACTCCGGTGTGTCGTTGGTGCGCGTCACTTGGGTGGCGATGTAGAGGCCCTCCAACCAGCCACCGGCGATCATCAGCGCGCTGATGTTGTCCCGGCCGGCCTCCTTCAAGTAGGCGTCCACGTTCCAGTAGGTCTCGCTAATGATGTTCAGCAACGAGTCGCGGTCGTTGCGGTTCTCCTCCATGCGGTCCACCGTGCGCTGGTCGAAGGCATTGCTCACATCGAGGCGCTTGGCCAGGTTCTGCGCGCAGGCGGTATACAGCATGCTCTCTTGCGTATTGTTGAACACGCTGGCGTAGCTGAGGTCGGCGCCGTAGATGCCTAGGTTGAGGGCCTGGCGGCTGGCCGAGGTATAGTTGTCGACGTTCTTCACGTCGTTCAGGATGTTCTTGTCGTACTCAGCCCCGGCCTTCTTCAACAGGCCGGCCGTTTCCAAGGGGCTGGGGATGTTATGGAAGATATTGCGCGTTTTGCGGATGCGCTCGGCCTGCGTGCTGTCGGCCTTGGCATCAACGTTCAACGTATCCTGCTTGGGCTGCTCACCACCGCATGAGGCCATGAGGAGCAGCATGGCAATGGCGGGTGTCCAACGGCGAATTCGCATGGTGTTCTGGGGTTCTCTGGAGAGTGGGGTAAAGATCCACGGATGTCCGTGACGATCAGTGGGCTTCAAGCCAGTTTTTCCCCAAACGGATGTCAACAACGAGGGGAACGGCCATTTGCAGGGCTCCCTCCATGGTCTCCTTGACCAAGGGAAGCAGGTCGTCGGCTTCATCCCGGTGGGCGTCGAAGACGAGTTCGTCATGTACTTGCAGCAGCATGCGGCTCCGCATGTTCTTCGTGCGCAGAAGTTCATGGATCCGCACCATGGCCACCTTGATGATGTCGGCCGCGGTGCCCTGCATGGGGGCGTTGATGGCAATACGTTCGGCCTGAGCGCGCACGGTGTTGTTGGCGCTGGTGATGTCCGGCAGATAGCGGCGTCGGCCGAGCAGTGTCTTCACATAGCCATGCGTGCGGCAGAAGCCGATCATCTCGTCCATGTAGCCGCGCACGCCCGGGAACTGGGCGAAGTAGTCGTCGATGATGGCCTTGGCTTCGGCGCGCGGGATGCCGAGGTTCTGGCTGAGGCCGAAGGCACCTTGGCCATAGGCGATGCCGAAGTTCACGGCCTTGGCCTGGCTGCGTTGGTCGCGCGTGACCTCGGCGATGTCCACATTGAACACTTTGGCTGCCGTGGCCGCGTGGATGTCCAGTCCGTGCCGGAAAGCTTCCTGCATGTTGTGGTCGCCGCTCATGTGCGCGATCACGCGCAGTTCGATCTGGCTGTAGTCGGCGCTAAGCAGGAGGTGCTGCGCATCACGCGGAACGAAGGCTTTCCGGATCTCGCGCCCTTTCTCGGTGCGGATGGGGATGTTCTGCAGGTTGGGGTCGTTGCTCGCCAAGCGACCGGTCGCGGCCACGGTCTGTAAGTAGCTGGTGTGCACACGATGCGTTTCGGGATCCGCGGCCTCTGGCAGCGTGTCCACATAGGTACCCTTCAACTTACGCAGGCTGCGGTAGTCGAGGATGAGGGGAATAACGGGGTGGGCCGAGCTGAGTTCCTGTAGAATGTCCTCGCTGGTCTGGTACTGTCCGGTCTTGGTCTTTTTGATCTTGTCCCCGCCGAGCTTCAAGGTCTCGAAGAGCACATCGCCGAGTTGTTTCGGACTGTCGATGTTGAAGGGCACACCGCAAGCCTTGTGGATCTCGTCCTGCAGGCGCAGGATATCCACGCTCAGTTCTTCGCTGAACGCCTTCAAGGCCGGTATGTCGATGCGGATGCCCTCGGTCTCCATGTCGGCGAGCACCTGCACAAGCGGCATCTCCACGTCGGTGAAGAGATGGATGACCTCATCGACCTCCAACAGCGGAGCGAACTGCGCTGCGAGTTGCCAGGTAACGTCGGCGTCCTCCGCACTGTACTCCTTAACGGCGGTCACATCCGCATCGCGCATGTTCTTCTGGCCTTTGCCTTTGGGGCCGATGAGTGTTTCGATGCTTACGGGGCGGTAACTGAGGTAATTCTCGCTCAGGAAGTCCATGCCATGGCGCTGATCGGGCTTCAGCAGATAATGCGCCACCATGGTATCGAACAGCGGCCCTTTCACCGCCACGCCGTAGTTGGCCAGTACCCGTATGTCGAACTTGGCGTTCTGTGCCACCTTGCCGATGGCCTCGTTCTCCAGCACCGGCCTGAAGATGTCCACGATACGTTGAGCTTCGGCGCGGTCGGCGGGCACGGGCACATAGTGTCCCTCGTGCGCCTTCCAGCTGAAGGCGAGGCCGACCAGTTCGGCGGTGCGTTCCTCGGTGCCCGTGGTCTCGGTATCGAAGCAGAACCGCGGTTGCTTCTTCAACTGTGCGGCCAGCATGTACAAGGACTCGTTGCCTTCCACGAGGAAGTAGCGGTGCGGTACCATGTCGATGTTGGCGAACTTCTTCAGTTCTACGTGCCCTTCTGCGTCAACTTTGGTGCCGAAGAGATCGACTTGGCCGTTGGATGAACGGGTCGTTTTCCGCTTGGGGCCCTGTTCCTCAGGCGCTGTTGTTCCGTTCACCTCGCCACCCAGCACACGGTTCGTGAGGGTTTTGAACTCCAGCTCACTGAACACCTCCAGCACCTTGTCCTTATCAGGCGGGTCCAAATGCAGTGCCTCATGGTTCAGTTCCACGGGTGCATCGATGATGATGGTTGCCAGTTGCTTGCTTTTGCGGCCCTGCTCGGCGAAGGCGATGACGTTCTCCTGCTGCTTGCCTTTCAGTTTGTCCGCGTTCTCGATCACGCCCTCCAGGCTGCCGAACTGCTGCACTAGCTTCATCGCGGTCTTTTCGCCGATGCCGGGAATGCCGGGGATGTTGTCCACCGCATCGCCCATGAGCCCGAGGATGTCCTTCACCTGGTCCGTGTTCTGCAGGCCCCAACGCGCGCAGATCTCCTTGGGCCCGAGCTTTTCGGGCGGATCGCCGCCGCGGCCGGGTTTGTACATGATGATCTTGTCCGTCACAAGCTGGCCGAAGTCCTTGTCAGGTGTTACCATGAAAGTGGTATAACCTTCCTGCTCGGCCTTTTTCGCCAACGTACCGATCACGTCATCGGCTTCGTAGCCATCGCTTTCGAGCACAGGGATGTTCATCGCCTCGATGATGCGCCGTATGAAGGGCACGTTGCTGCGGATGTCGTCCGGCATTTCCTCGCGGTTGGCCTTGTACTCCACGTGCGAAATATGGCGTTCGGTGGGCGCGGCGGTATCAAATACCACGGCGATGTGCGTGGGCTTTTCGCGCTTGATCAGGTCGAGCAGCGTGGTGGTGAAGCCGAAGGCGGCACTGGTGTTAAAGCCCTTGCTGTTCACGCGTGGTGCGCGAATGAAGCTGAAGTAGGCGCGGTAGATCAGGGCGTAGGCATCGAGCAGGAAGAGGCGCTTGTCCTCGTCGGCCGGAGTGCCGTTGGTGGTGTTCTCTGACATGCGGTGCGGCCCTGTGGGGGATGGTCGCCGGGCGGGGCGGCAAGGTAGGTTCGCAGGCCTTCACGTTCATTCGCGCCATGCCCTGGCGTCGATCCAATGCTCGGCGTTCCAAGCCTGGAGGGGATCTGGGCGACGAATGGGGTGCGGGGCGCGTCACTCTCCATAGATTGGGCTTCGTGCTCCGCGGCCGCTGTTCGGAATGACCAGACGTATACTCCCTTTCCTGCTGTTTCTCGCTTTCCTGTTGTCCTGCGCGAAGGACGAAACGGAAGATCTTGTGGTGGATCCACCTGCACCTACATCGCCTGTAGTGTTGGACCTGGTGCACGCGCCCTACGACAGCCTGTCCACCTACAACTTCTTTTCGGGCGACATGGCCGCGTTGGAACCGGTTTACGGTGTGATACCCTACGCGCCGATCAATTCCCTGTTCAGCGACTATGCGCACAAGAAGCGGTTCGTGTGGATGCCGGCCGGGGTGCAAGCCACCTACGCGAATGACAGTTCAGTGCTGAACTTCCCCGAGGGCACGGTGCTCATCAAGAGCTTCTATTACGATCACGTTCAGCCGCAGGATGCACGCCGCGTCATGGAGACGCGATTGTTGATCCGTAAGAACGGTGCATGGGACTTCGCAGAGTATGTGTGGAACGATGAGCAGACCGAGGCGGTGCTCAGCATGAACGGCACAAATGCCCCGATCACGTGGATCGATGACAACAATGTGCAACGCACCATCGATTATCGGTTCCCTTCGGCCGTAGAGTGCCACACCTGCCACAAGGACGGCGAGGCGAACATCCCGATCGGCCCCAAGCCGCAGAACCTCAATGCGGACTTCACATACACCGATGGCACACGGAACCAACTTCAGCAGTGGATCGGTGAAGGCTATCTCGCGAACTCACTGCCGGCCTTCATCAACACTACGGCGCGTTGGGACGATCCTTCGCAAAGCCTCACCGATCGTGTGCGCGGCTATGTGGACATGAACTGTTCGCATTGCCATTCGAACGGCCGTTATTGTGATTACCGACCCATGCGCTTTGCCTGGAGTGAGACGGACAACCTCACGAACTTGGGCGTGTGCGTGGCCCCTGCTGATCCGCTGTTGCCCGTACACTCGCACATTGTGAAGCCTGGCAACACGGAGAAGTCGTTGCTTTACTACCGGATCAACTCGGGCCAGGATGGCGTGCGTATGCCGCTGCTTGGTCGTACACTTATCCACGAGGAAGCGCGGCAGCTCATCGAGCAATGGATCAACTCGCTCACCATCACCTGTAACTGAACCTCCCACCCATCAAGCCCGTCCCGGACAGCAGGGATCAACACCACATGAGAACGAACATTACCCTCGTATTGTCAGCAGCGGTCCTTGCGACGCAGTTGCAGGCCCAGAACAGTTGCGTTACGGCCATGGCCGTGACCGCAGGCATCTACACGGTGGATGCCATCAACGGTCCGGAGATCCCTGTTCCCATCTGCGCCTCCACGGGCGTGGGTGCCACACACACCGAGTGGTATTCCTACATCCCGGCACAGGACTACTCGCTCACCATCACCACCGATCTGGCGCAGAACGCTGGTGGCGATACGCGCCTGAATATCTACGAAGGCAACTGCGGATCACTATCCTGCATCGGAGGTGCGGATGACCAGGGCTCGAACACGCTGGCCTCCGCCACCGTACAGGTCAGCGGTGGCCTTACGTATCGCTTCTCCTTCGATGATCGCTGGAGCAACGCGGGATTCGACTTCCAGTTGATCGAAGGCCCACCCGTGGTCACCGAATTCAGCTTCAGCCCGGTCACGGTGAATGCCGGTGGGCATACCATTTATGCCGCAGTGGACATGAACGGCGACTTCCTTGATGATGTCGTGGGTGTGGCCACCAGTTCGGTGAATGTCAACCGCCAACTGGCCGCAGGTGGCTTCAGCCCAGTGACCATCCCGACCCCCGCAGCAGATCACCCTGCATCGTGGAGCCTCTCCGCCGGCGACATCGACAACAACGGGCTCAACGACCTACAATACGGCAATGGCAGCGGTGTCACGTATATGCTTCAAGATGCCAGTGGCACCAGCTTCACGGAGCAGTCGTTCCCCGAATATGTCTTCAGCCAGCGCGGCAACATGGTTGACATAAACAGCGACGGGCACCTGGATGGCTTCATGTGCCATGACGTTGATGCGAATACCTTCTTCATGAACGATGGCACCGGCATCCTGAGCTTCAACCAGGGCGGGCTGGGCGAGACCTGCGGGAACTACGGATCCATCTGGATCGATTACGACAATGACCACGACATGGACCTGTTCGTGGCCAAGTGCGGCTGCGATCCCGTTGACATCCTGTATCGCAACAATGGCGACGGCACGTTCACGAACGTATCCGCCGCACTTGGCTTTGCGGACTCACATCAGAGCTGGAGCTCGGCTTGGGGCGATTTTGACAATGACGGCGATATGGATGTGCTGATCGGGTCTAGCAGCAGCCCGGTGCACAAACTCATGCGAAACAATGGCGGAACCTTCACCAACGTCACGGTCGGTTCCGGCTTTGATGTGTCCGGCGGATCTAGCATCGAGTGGACCACGCATGACTTCAACAACGATGGATACCTCGATGTGTTGGGCGGAGGGTACATGATGGTGAACAATGGGGACATGACCTTCACCAAGAAGACCGACGTACCGGGCAACGGGCCCATCGGCGACCTGAACGATGACGGCTTCTTGGACATCATCAATGGAAGCACAGTGTACTTGAACAGCGGGAACACGAATAAGTACATCACCGTGGTCACCGTCGGCACCGTAAGTAACCGGAATGGCATTGGTGCGCGTGTGGAGGTGACCAGCGCGATGGGCACCCAGATCCGCGATGTGAAGAGTGGCGACGGATTCAAGTACATGAGCTCACTGAACACACACTTCGGCCTGGGTACGGACACGCAGGTGGAACAGGTGCGCGTGATCTGGCCCTCGGGTATCATCGACATCGTGGAGGCGCCCGCCATCAACAACACGGTGGTGGTCACGGAAGGCAGCTTCAACGTGGGCATCACCGATGCTAGCGGCACAGATCTCAGTGTGTTCCCGAATCCCGCCACCGACATACTGTACGTCAGGGCCAGTGCATCGATGTCCAATGCACCGGTGCAGATCCTGAACATGACCGGTCAGTTGTTGTCCACCGCGATCTTGCACAAGGATGAAGTGGACATTTCCGCCCTGCCCACCGGAGTGTATATGCTCCGCGTGATGGCCGATCGCGGCCCTGTGCTGCGGAAGTTCGTGAAGCGCTAAGGCGGATACACTGCTTTGTTGGAAAGCCCGTTCGGCCTCAGGCCGAGCGGGCGTTCAGCATCCGGTCCACGTACTTGCCCAGAACGTCGTACTCCACATTCACCTTTTGGCCGGAACGCAGTACGCGGAAGTTGGTATGCCCGAACGTGTACGGGATGATCGCCACGCTGAAGCGATCGGTGCCCAGATCCGCGATGGTGAGGCTGACGCCGTTGAGGCAGATGGAGCCCTTGGGCACCAGCAGCTGCGCCTCGGCCGGAAGGGTGAGCGTGAACCACCAGCTGCCTTCGCGTTCCTGGGCTGAGAGGCAGGTGATCATGCCGTCCACGTGGCCTTGCACCATGTGGCCGTCCAGCCGGTCGCCGAGGCGCAAACTGCGCTCCAGGTTCACTGGTTCACCGGATTTCAGTTCCCCGATATTGCTGCGTTGCAGGGTCTCTTCCACGGCGGTCACGCGGTAGCGATCTCCCATCAGCTCAACGACCGTAAGACAAACACCATTGTGGCTCACGCTCTGGTCCACCTTCAGTTCGGTGGTCATGCGCGCGCGGATGAGGAGGTCCTTGTTCGATCCTTGCGTGTGCACGGATACCACCTCGCCCACCTCCTCTACGATCCCCGTGAACATCAGTTGAACGTGCCGTTGCTTCCGCGCAGGATGTGTACGTAGCCGTTGAGCTGTTTCACCTCTACGCCCGAAAGACGGATCAAATTCACGGTGCAGGAGTAGAAGTATACGCCGTCCGGAACAGGTTCAGTACCGCCCTTGAGCGTGCCGGGCCAAAGTATGGCAGGGTCCGTACTGTTGAATACCAGCTGTCCCCAACGGTTGTAGACATGCAGATCGATCTCCTTCACCCCACGGTAGGGGAAGGGGATGAAGCGGTCGTTCTGCAGATCGTTGTTCGGTGTGAACACGTTGGGCAAGGTGTAGATGGGGCAGTTGTCGCCGCACTCTGTGTTGCTCAGCGCGCTTTCGTTGCCCACGCTATCGATCGCGCTTACGGCGTAGCATCCGGCCACGCTCAAGCCATCGGTGTGCAGGAACTCCGTGACCTCCGCACCGGTCAGCGTGGCGATGATCTGCAAGGGCCCGCCGAGTGAGTCGCTGAACCAGATGTGGTACTGCCACGTGTCGTTCGCGCAGCTCTCGTTGGGGTTGTTCCACGTCAGCGTATTCAGCGGCGTTTGGCAGTCGTTGTCGAGCGCGAGCGTGGGCGGGCAGGGAGGCGTAAGGTCCACAGGTGCGGCGCAGACCTCTTGGCTCCAATTGATCAGCGGCGATACAATGCTAGGGTCGTTGTATGCGCCGATGCTCTTCGCTTTGTAGCAGTATTCCTGGCCGTTCACGAGCGCGGTATCCACGTAGACATCCGTGGTGGTTGTGCCGATCAGCGACCACAGGTCCGGTGTTGTTTCACGGTATACCTCATAAAGGGTATTGATCCATGGCGTGTTGTGCGTCATGTTCAGTGTGATCTGTTCATCGTTCGGCTCGGGCACTAGGAAGACCGAGGATGCCGTGTTACTTGATCCGATCAAGGTGTCGCCACCTGCACCGTAGAGTTCCACACGATAGACATGCGCCGTGTTACGGGTGTCCACGCCGATATGCTCGAAAGCCGTGTCGGGATGCTGCAGAAATGCGGAGAGGTCTGTTGTGTTGACCAACGTGTTGGCGATGGTGTAACCATCGCCGGCGTAAACTTTGAAGAGGTAGGGTCCCGGCCATTGGATCGTATCCAGGTCGAAGGCATTGCTCCATATCACACTGTCCACGCCGACACTGGCATCCGTGCTCACCACGGAAACGTTGGTCATGATGGGCACATCGCGTTCGAGGAAGTTGCAGAATTCCACACTCGCGTAGCTCTCCGCACTATCGGCGAAGCAAGCCACCACCATGTAGCAGTATGTGATCCCGAACGACAGGCCAAGGTCATTGTATGTTGTGCTGTTCAACCCGCTGGTCTGGCCGATGAACGAATAACCGGTGTACCCGGGCACACCGGTCTCACACGCATCCGGGTCGAAGTTGAACAGTCCCTGTCGGCGGTAGACTTTGTAGCCGATGGCGTTGCTGCAGATGGACGCATCCCACGCCAGCTGCATGATGCTGCCGTTCGGAGTGGCACTCGGGTTCTCCGGTGCCGGTGCCACCACCGTGATGAACATGCTCTCATAATCCTGCAACTGCGGGTTATAGTTATCCGAGGCGCGGAAGTTCACTTGGTAAGGCTGCTGGCGCACATGGCTACAGTTGGTGTTCCAAGTGAAGGTGCCGAACACGTTGGTGGATTGTGGGCTGCTGGTGAAGGTGGCCGGGTTGCTGTTCACTTCGAAGGGACCGCCGAAGGCCGTCAACGTCAGTGTCTGGCCGAAGTCCGGGTCGGAGGCCTGTACACCTTGGATCAGCGTGGTTCCTGCGAGCACACAGGTATCCAGCACTTCGGCCACCACCGGCGGCTCATCATCGCACGCACCTACGATCACCTGCATGTCGCGTTCCACCCATCCGATCTGCACGCCGTTGCGCCATTCGATAACGGCGAAGGCGATGTTATAGATGCCCTGCTGTTGGGGCGAGCACCAACTGATAGTGCCAGTGATCGGATCGATCGAATACTGGTTGTTGGCACCGGGCAACACTTCGTTCGGGAACTGATATCCAGGGATGGGATCACCATACCCGTCGGCCGGAACACTCGTGTCGTAGCCCAGACATGGCCGAGTTTCGTAGGAGAGGCTGTCCCCGTCCATATCGTAGGCGCCGGGATTGTGCTCCCAACATACACCCAAGCAAGCGTTCTGCAGCGGCGGGTTGAGGAATTGAGGCAGACAGTCGTTGCCGTTGGGGATCACGATGATCTGTGACTGCACGCACATGGGTACGTTCACCGAGCCGGGGATGTTCTCCACGCCGGCCACGCGGTTCGGGTCGATGTATTGCAGCGTGTAGATCCCGGGCCCCCAATACGTGTGCTGGGAGACGTAGACGTTCCGCTGCACTTGTATGCCGGCCACGGTGATCACGTCCGCACTCTGGCGGGGAATGGTGTCGATGAAGCCATCACCCCATTCCAGCACGAACTCGGGCCGGTCCGCGGGTGAAGCCGGGTTGGTGTGGGTGATGATCGTGACCGAATAGCTCAATCCGTTCACGTGGCATACCAAGATCTCGCCGGCCTGGTTGTGCGTGGCCAATGACCGCCCCGCCGCCAGGAGCAGCAGGAACAGTAGAAAGGAGCGCAGGGGTGGGGTCATGCAAAAGATCAGAACTTGACGCCAACAGCGGCGCATGTGCGAAGTTCGGCAATTCCACCGGCCTTGCCGTGGCCATTCATGTCATTTGGGAGAAGAACGCCGCTGGTCCGCCCGTGTTCAACCAAACCGTGCGCTGAACAGGGAGGGCTATCTTCGGCCTCCACCTCCGCAGCCTAGCATTTGCTGCGACCGACCCGCGCGTTCAACCCCCGGCCCACCGCTCATGATCACCCTCAGCAAAAGCAAGAACATCGCCGCCGGAAAGGACCTGATGGTAATCCTCACGGACCCCGCCCAGCTGCGGGAGATCAGTCTGGAGCGGGGTGATCGGCAATACTTGGTGGAACAGCTCACCGGCGATTCCAGCGTGGCGACGTGCGACATCAGCGGGCGTTTGGTAATGGTGCATCGGGTGCGCGAAGGCGCCCCAAGTGTGAGGCTGGAGAAGGCACGCCGAGCCGGCAACGAAATGGTGCTGAAGCTGATCGCCGCAAAGCGCGAGGAGGCCCAGCTGGTGAGCCTTGGAAAGAGCGATGTCCTAGCCTTGGCCCTGGCGGAAGGCGCTGTTCTGGGTGGCTATGAATTTCGCAAGTACAAGACCTCTGGTAAGAACTCCTCCTTCCGCAAGCTCAGTGTCCTGGCGCCGGAGATCACCACCAAAGCGTTGGACGAACTGGCCGATGTGTCCGAAGCGGTGAACACCGCACGTGACCTGGTGAACGAGCCGTATAGCTTCCTGAACGCCACGCAGCTCAGTGCGGAGATCAAGACCCTGAGCCGCAACGCAGGATTCAAGGTGCAGGTGTTCGACAAGGGGCAGATCGAGGCGCTGGGCATGGGCGGATTACTGGCGGTGAACAAGGGCAGCGTGGACCCGCCGACATTCACCATCCTAGAGTGGAAGCCGAAGAACGCCGTGAATAAGAAGCCCATCTTATTGGTGGGTAAGGGCGTGGTGTACGATACAGGTGGCCTGAGCCTGAAGCCGACACCCAACAGCATGGATTCCATGAAGTGCGATATGGCGGGTAGCGCGGCCGTGGCCTGCGCCATCACCGCCGTGGCCAAACAGGAACTGCCCGTGTACGTGGTGGGCCTGATACCTGCCACCGATAATCGCCCAGGCGGCAATGCCTACGCACCCGGCGATGTGATCCGCATGCATAGCGGCCTCACCGTGGAGAACCTCAACAGCGACGCCGAGGGCCGCATCATCCTCGCGGATGCCCTGAGCTATGGCGAACGTTTTGATGCCGAGCTCGTCTTCACCATCGCCACGCTCACAGGGGCGGCCATGCGCGCCATCGGCACATACGGCACGGTGACCATGGGCACTGCCGATGAGGCGCAATTCACCCGGCTTTCGGAAGCGGGCGAAGCGGTGTATGAGCGTGTGGCCCGCATGCCCTTCTGGGAGGAATACGACGAGGAGATCAAGAGCGACATCGCCGACATCAAGAACCTAGGCAGCGACCTCGGTGGTGCGATCACCGCAGGCAAGTTCCTTGCGCGCTTCACCACCAGGCCCTTCATCCACCTCGATATCGCGGGGCCATCCTTCCTTGTCAAGCGCGACCACTACCGCGCCAAGGGAGGCACCGGTGTAGGGGTGCGCCTGTTCTATGAATTCATCAAACGCCGCGCATCCGCACGGTGATGATCAACTTGGGTCCCACACGGAGGTATGCGCGCATGCAGCGTCATTCCCTCCGTGTTCATCCTACCCCGGCGGATGCCGGGACATCCGCGGTCCGAACATGAGCGAAAGCAAGACAATGAAAGTGGGCATCAGCTGTGGCGACCTCAACGGCATCGGCCTGGAGGTGGTATTGAAGACGTTCGACGATACCCGCATGATGCAGGACATCACACCTGTGCTGTATTGCAGTGCGAAGGTGGTGAGCCATCATCGCAAGGCACTCGGGTTGGACGAGGTTCAGTTCCACGGAGTTTCCAGCGTCAACGATGTGATCCCGCGCAAGTTGAACGTGGTGAATCTCTGGGAGGAGGAGGTGCTCATCGAACTAGGTCAGCCGAGTGGACAGCAGAGCAAGTACGCGATCCACAGCTTGGAAGCCGCCGCGCAGGACCTGGGCCAGGGGAAGATCGACATGCTGGTGACCGCGCCGATCGACAAACACAGCATGCAGGCCGCAGGCTTCGAGTTCCCCGGGCACACGGAATACCTCGCACACCTAGCGGGAAGTGATTCGCCCGTGCTGATGATCCTAGTGGGCGATGGATTGCGCGTGGCGCTGGTCACAGGGCATCTGCCGATCAGCCAGGTGGCCGAGGCGATCACGTTGGAACGCATCCTGGAGAAAGCGCGGCTCTTCAACAAGTCATTGCAGAGCGACTTCGGGGTGAACACGCCACGGATCGCCGTGCTCGGCCTCAATCCGCATGCGGGTGATGGCGGTGCGATAGGTAGCGAGGACAAGGACCGCATCGTTCCAGCGGTCCGCAAACTCCAGGACGAAGGCATTAATGTCATGGGCCCATTTCCGGCCGATGGCTTCTTCGGTAACGGCAGCTACAAGCACTTCGACGGCGTGTTGGCCATGTACCACGATCAGGGTCTGGCGCCGTTCAAGGCCCTGAGCTTCGGGCATGGAGTGAATTACACAGCGGGGCTACCCATCGTGCGTACAAGCCCCGACCATGGAACGGGCATGGACATCGCCGGAAGGAACCTGGCGGATGAAGGCAGTTTCCGCCATGCGGTGTGGCTGGGCTTGGACATCATCCAGAACCGTGAGCGTTGGAAGAAGATGAGCGCGAACCCGCTACAGCCACAGAAGAAGGAGCGGGGCGGGGAGTAAAGATCTGTCGCCCTGAACCCGTCGAAGTGCTACATGAAGCCCAGCTCCAACTGCGCCGCCTCGCTCATCATCGTCCTATCCCACGCAGGCTCGAAAGTGATCTCCACCTTGGCGCTGCTCACGCCTTGCACGCTGGCCACCTTTTGCTCCACTTCGCCGGGCAGGGTTCCCGCAACAGGGCACGCCGGACTGGTCAAGGTCATCTTGATGTAAACGCTGGCGTCATCGCGTATCACCACGTCGTAGATCAGGCCCAGCTCATAGATGTCCACGGGGATCTCCGGGTCGTAGATGGACTTGAGCGTGTTGATGATGCTCTCTTCCAAGACCTTCTTCTCTTCGGCAGTGACGGTATGCGCAGGAACACTACCGGCCGTGCCATTGCTTACAGCAGGCGTTGGCTGCGGTTCGGGTGGGTGCGCGGGCGTGGTCGGCTCGGTCATGTCTTGGTGGAATAGGCGAGCGCATAGCGCTTCATTTGATCGAGCATCGCCACCAGCCCATTGCTGCGGTTCGGTGAAAGGTGCTCGCGCAGGCCGATGGTATCGATGAAGGTGAGCGGTGTGCTCAGGATCTCCTGCGGCGTGCGATCGTTCAACACGCGCACCAACAGAGCGACAAGTCCTTTCGTGATCATCGCGTCGCTGTCGGCGGTGAAGTGTACGAGATCGTTCCTCTGTTCCGCATTGAGCCAAACACGTGATTGGCAGCCACGCACAATGTTCACCTCGGTCTTCTTCTCCGGGGCGATCATTGGTAGGTCCTTGCCTAGCTCGATCAGGTGCTCGTAGCGGTCCTGCCAATCGCTGAAGAGGGCGAACTCCTCAACAACTTCTTGTTGGGCTTGGGCCAATGTCATGCTCGTTGTCATCGCAGCATCTTAACCGCCTTCTTGGTCGCCGCAATCATCGCATCCACCTCCGCGATCGTATTGAAACACGCGAAACTCGCCCGCGTAGTTCCGCTCACACCGAAGCGCTCCATCAACGGCTGCGTGCAGTGGTGGCCCGTGCGCACGGCGATGCCTTGCTGATCGAGCAATGTGCCGAGGTCGTAGTGGTGTACGCCTTCGATCACGAAGCTGGTCACACCCACCTTGTCTTCGGCCGTGCCGATGATGCGCAGACCATCAATGGTGAGCAGTTCTTTGGTCGCATGTTCCAGCAGCGTGCGCTCGTGGGTGGCCAACGCGTTCAGGTCATAGTCCTGTATCCAACGTATGGCCTCACCAAGCCCGATGTTGCCGGCGATGTGCGGCGTACCCGCCTCGAACTTGAAGGGCAGCTTCGCCCAAGTGCTCTTGGTCAGCGTGACCTGGTCGATCATCTCACCCCCGCCTTGCCAGGGTGGCATGCGGTCCAGCAGTTCTTCGCGGCCATAGAGCACACCGGTGCCGGTAGGTCCATAGCACTTGTGTCCGCTGAAGGCGTAGAGGTCACAGCCGAGCGCTTGCACATCCACGTTCAGGTGCGGCATTGCTTGCGCGCCATCCACCACGGTTATGATGCCTTGCTTCTTCGCTTGTGCGATCAGTTTCTTCACCGGGTTGATCGTCCCCAGTGTATTGCTCACATGACTGATCGCGAGGATCCGGGTTTTCTCGGAGAATGGCGCTTGCTTCAGGTCCCACTCACCGCTATCCGTGATCGGGATCACCTTCAGCACCGCACCATGCCGCTCACAAGCCAATTGCCAAGGCACGATGTTGCTGTGGTGCTCCATTCCGCTGATGACCACTTCATCACCCTTCTTCAGGAGCAACTGGCTGAGACTGGTCGCAGCTAGGTTGATGCCAGCCGTTGTGCCACTCGTGAAGATGATCTCGTGCGCGTGCTTCGCGTTGATGTGCGCACGGATGGCTTCACGTGAAGCCTCTTGTGCCTCCGTAGCCTTGGTGCTCAGCGTATGCACACCGCGGTGCACGTTGGCGTTGATCGTCGCATAGTAGGCGCTTTCTGCCCTGATCACTCGGCGCGGCTTCTGGCTGGTTGCGGCGTTGTCGAAGTACACGAGCGGCTTGCCGTGTACCAGCTCCTTCAGGATCGGGAACTGCGCACGGATCTCCTCGACGTTGAAGACAGACTTTGCAACAGAGGAAGTTGAGGTGCTCATGGAATGCGGTTCACTTCAGAGGCACAGAGCGCACAGAGGAATGCACCGTGCTTTGTATTGGGCGGGACAATGTGTTTGTCATCTCTTTCTTATCTGTGCCCTCTGTGCCTCTGTAGTGAGATCAGAGTTTCTCCAGTTTCGAATCGATAAGCGATGCGAGATGTTTCCGCCAATCCTCGTTCGTGATACGCTCCAGGACGTCCGTCATGAACGCATGCGAGAGCATCTTCCGCGCTTCGGCTTCACTCACGCCGCGTGACCGCAGATAGAACAGTCCCTTCTCATCCAACCGACCGATGGTACACCCGTGGCTGCACTTCACGTCGTCCGCGTAGATCTCCAGTTCAGGCTTGGTGAAGATGCGTGCATCATCGCCTTGCAGGATGTTCGCGTTGCTCTGGTAGGCACGTGTGCGTTGGGCATCCTGCTTCACGTACACTTTGCCGTTGAACACGCCGGTGCCCTTCTCTGCAATGATCCCCTTGTAGAGTTCGTCGCTGGTGCAATCCGGTACGTCGTGGCCGATGTAGGTGTGGTTGTCGCAGTGCGTGGTGCCATTGAGCAAGTACACGCCGTTCAGTTCCGCATGCGCTCCAGCACCAGCAAGTGCCACGTTCAGGTCATTGCGAACGAGCGATCCTTCCAATGTTGTCGTATCGATGCAGAAGTTGGCCTTCGCCGCCACGTGCACCGTTTCCTGACAAATGTGCGCTGGCCCGCGTACTTCGCGTTGCAGTTTGTGTACGGTCAGTGATGCGCCTTCACCAAGGGCGAATTCGCGAACGATGTTCACCAACGAAGTTGTCATGTCGAGCTCGGGTCGCTTCGCTTCGCTCGCGACGACATGCTCGAAGATGACCTCGGCCTTCACACCGTCGTCCAACAGGATGAGGTCGCGCGGCTGGATGAGTAAGGGCGGAAAATTTCGCACCGCGACGGTGATGTGCAGCACATGGATCGGCTGCTTCAGTTCACAGTCGCGCTGGAGATGCAGGAACAGGCCATCGGTGGGTGAGGCCGTGTTCATCGCGGAGAACAAGCGCTCGTTCACGGGCGTGATGCTCAGATAGCGCGCGGCGAATTCCGGTGAGCCCATACCAGCTCGCATGCTGGCGAGCACCAGGCCCCTCACAGGCCACAGCTCATCCGACAGTTCCCGATGGAAGATGCCGTTCACGAAGACCAGTCGCAGGGTAGGGAATGGGAGGCGTTCGGGAAGCGTGACCTCCGCGTTGCCGTTCGGTGCCGTGTAGTTCTGGTTGAAGAGTTTGCCAACACGCGTGTATTTCCACGCTTCGGTGCGATTGGTCGGGACCGGCAAGGTGTTCACCTGAGCCAATGCTTCAGCTGCGCCGGGCCAAGCGCTGCCTTCTAGCAGCGGTAGGATGGTGGCCTTCGGATCGAGTGTGGTTGTAGCGGTCATTTCGTTGGGGCGGGAAATTTCCCGCCCGTACATATCTATCCCTTCACCCAGTCGTAGCCCTTGGCTTCCAGTTCCAGCGCCAGTTCCTTCGGTCCGCTCTTGATGATGCGACCATCGGCCATCACGTGTACAACATCGGGCACGATATGATCCAGCAAACGCTGATAGTGTGTTACCACAATGAAGGCGTTGTCCTTCGTGCGCAGCTTGTTCACACCGGCGGAAACGACACGCAATGCATCGATATCCAGTCCGCTGTCGGTCTCATCGAGGATGCCGAGGGTGGGTTCGAGCATCGCCATCTGGAAGATCTCGTTGCGCTTCTTCTCGCCGCCGCTGAAGCCAACGTTCAAGCTGCGGTTCATCAGGTCGGGGTCCATCTCCACCAGCTTTGCACGTTCGCGCACCAACACGAGGAAGTCCTTGCCGCCGAGTTCCGCCTGTCCGTTCGCTTTGCGCGTTTCGTTCAGCGCGGTGCGCAGGAAGTTCATGTTGCTCACGCCGGGGATC
>JBKJNF010000061.1:0-8175 GCA_046596155.1 Flavobacteriales bacterium
CAACGAGGGTGCCGTGCCATCGCCGAAGTCCCAGTTGCAGTTGCCTGTAAGCGTGCTGTTGTTGGTGAACTGCACTTGCAGGCCCAGGCAGCCTTCCAATACATCAGCCGTGAAGTCCACCTGCGGGAAGTCGTACACGTTGATCAGGTCCACGAAGGTCGTGTCGCTAACGCAGCCATCGGGGCTGGTCACTTCCAGGCTCACGTCGTAGGTACCCGGAACCGTGTAGGGGTGGTCAGGGGCGGCGGCGCTGCTTGTGGGGCTGCCGTCACCGAAGTTCCACAACACGGTGCCCACCAGCGCGGGGTCGGTGTTGTTCGTAAAGATCGCGTTCAACGGCGCACAAGCCGCCGTGGGCAGGGCGCTTAGAAGAGGGGTGGGGAAGGTGGGTGGATCGAGCGTAATGCTCGCTACCGCACAAACCGTGTCCAGTGTGCTCTGGAACTGATAGGTATCCGGGGGCAGACCGTTCGCGGAGATGGTCAACAAGCTGTCGACCTCATCCACAAGCGCAACCCCATTTTGGAACCACTGGTAAGCTGTGGCAGTGGAGTCGGGATGGCCGTTCAGGACCAGGTCATTCCCGCAGAAACTTCCGCTCAGCGTGACCGTTCCACCGAACAGACTGCTCTCATTCAGTGTAAGTTTGTCGTAAAAGAAATAAGCCACTTCATCGAATCCGTTGGCCACGAAATCGGCCGGAAGCAAACAGGGCGCGCCGATGATCACCGAGTAGATGTCCTGTGTTGGTATGAACGTGATGGTGATCTGGTCCCACATTTCATGTGCCTGGTAACTGATGTTGCCCAGTTCCACCCACGCGGGGTCGAAGGCCTGTGGACATTCATAGGTGGACAAGGGGAAAGCAACACAAGCTGGATTCCCGAAAACAGTGACGTTCACCGGCCCGAAATCGATCGGATGGAATATGTCGATGGACGTACTCGTGTTCACGCCAGCGATCCACATCTGCAGCGTGTATTCGGTACCGGCCAACATGGGAGACAGCAGGCAGGCGCCTACATACTCCTTGTAATCAGCCCCTGCACTGAACCAGTCCTTGATCATGAAGCCGCCCACCAGGCCGTTGCCGTCAGGTAGCGGCAATGGAATGGTGGCCGGAAAGAAGCCGCCGGAATAGAAATAGTCCGACGTGGCATCCGACGCCTGTTCCCAGTCGTTGGCACAATCCAGATCGCTGAAGCTTGATGGTAGACAGGTGTGCTCTTCGAAGGACGGGTTGGGAATAATGGAAATGACCTCGCCCCCGCCTAGAATACCGTCACACACACAATCCGTGGTGTCGTTCAGGTCGATCAGCCCATCAGCGTCGTCGTCAATGCCGTTGTTACAGATCTCCTGGGCAGAAAGGCCGGTGCTAAAGCCAAGGGCCACCAAAAGCAGGATGCGATCCGTAAGGGTCATGGTATTGGGGGATTCTGATCAAGGACGATCGGTGGAGGATATCCGGTGCCCGTGCAGACAAGATAGCACGCTAGGGCAACGGTGGACAGGTGAACCCTCTGCGAATTCCCCGCTCAACAGTGGAAAACTGATAATGATGGCAGGTGAAGCTGCCGCGCAACTGATCTACGTTCGGCCCATGCTAATGAACTCGGAACCGGTAGCGGAGGATTTCGGTCGTCTGGTGTTGCGCGTGGGCGCTGGTGGGATCCTTTTTTGGCAACACGGTTTGCCCAAGCTGATGAGCTTTGCCGACCGCATGGACCACTTCGCCGACCCGATCGGCATGGGCTCTATGATCTCCTTGGTGCTGATCGTCTTCGCCGAGACCATCTGTGCCGGGCTGGTGATGCTCGGTCTATGGACGCGATTGAGCTCGGTGCCCGTGATCATGGGCATGGCCGTGGCGGCCTTCATGGCCAACGGCGACAAACCTTTCGCCGACAAGGAACTGGCCGTGTGCTACATGGTGGCCTTCTTGGCCATCTTCTTCATGGGCAGCGGCCGTTTCAGCCTGGATCGGTTGAAGTTCCAATGATCATTTCAACCGAGGAGTTTTCACCTACTTGGAATGTGAACCGAGGTAATTCAATAACTCCTGCTCAGACCTCCATGTCGTTCCTGCGAATGCTGCCGGAACATCGACATACCGAGGTCGATGGCGCTTCACGCCTCCGGTGGCAAAGTCAATGATGGCGAATAAACCCCAGGAAAAACCGATATCCGCGATCAGGATGCCGACCATGTTCTTTTTACCCACCTTCACGGGTACGGACCGGTCGCCGATTGTCAGCTCAAGATGGCTGTCCCTTGAGGCCTTGAATCGTACGCCCGGTGCATAGTAGAACGTTGCCGTATTCTGCGCGGAACTGCGGCTCCCTGCATACTGGACGTTCTCCACATTAAGTGTATCGCCCGTGTTCTTATTCACGACCACTATATCCTTGGGTGCGTCGACCAGTACAAGCGGCTTCTTCGTGCCCTGTAGGATCGTACCACAGCTTGTGAAAACCAAGCAGCACAACAAGGTGGCCAGAAACTGTTTCATTGGTCAATGAGCGCAGGAGGAGTAGCTACCGAAAATTCCGGAATCTCGACCACAGGCTGCGGCACGCTCAAGACTAATTGATCGCTGCGATCTGCTGGGAATTGTATGCGCCTGCTTTCAATTTGGCGGCCACTTCCTTGAAGCTCTTGATCGTCTTTTGCACGTCCTCCAACGAGTGCGAGGCCGTGGGGATCAGGCGAAGCAGGATCTCGTCCTTCGGGATGACCGGGTACACGACGATGCTGCAGAAAATGCCATAGTTCTCGCGGAGATCGACCACCACGGCCGTGGCCTCGGGTACGCCACCCTTCATGTAAACAGGCGTCACACAGCTGTTTGTTTTGCCGATGTCCAGGCCGGCCTCCTTCAATCCGTTCTGTAAGGCATTCGTGATGTCCCACAGTTTTTGGCTCAGCTCGGGCATGGTGCGCATCATTTCCAGGCGCTTTAGTGCACCGATCACGATGGGCATTGGCAGGCTCTTGGCGAAGGTCTGACTGCGCATATTGTAGCGCATGTACATCATGATATCCGCAGGACCACTGATGAAGCCACCGATGCTGGCCATGGCTTTGGCAAAGGTGCCGAAGTACACATCCACTTCGTGCTGTACGCCCTGGAAGTCCGCCGTACCACGCCCGTTCTCGCCCATCTGGCCAAAGCCATGAGCATCATCCACGAACAGGCGGAAGTTGTACTTCGCTTTGCGCTCTGCGATCTCCTTCAACCTGCCTTGGTCACCGGCCATCCCGAACACGCCCTCGGTCATCACCAGGATGCCCCCTCCGGACTCCTTGGTCAGCTTGGCAGCGTTCTCTAATTGTTTGTCGAAGCTGGCCATGTCGTTGTGTTGGAACACGAAGCGCTTGCCCATATGCAGGCGGGCACCATCGATCATGCAGGCGTGGCATTCACTGTCGTAAACGAGCACATCGTGACGGCTGAGCAGCGCCTCGATCGCGCTCATACAACCTTGGTAGCCGAAGTTGAGCAGGAAGGTATCCTCCTTTTGCATAAAGTCGCTCAACTCGTCTTCGAGCTGCTCGTGGTAGGTGGTTTGTCCGCTCATCATGCGGGCACCCATGGGATAGGCCATACCCCACTGGGCTGCGGCCTCTGCGTCCACTTTGCGCACCTCGGGGTGGTTGGCCAGCCCGAGGTAGTTGTTCAGGCTCCACACTAGCACGGGCTTTCCGCGGAAGGTCATATGGGCTCCCAGTTCACCTTCGAGTTTGGGGAAACTGAAATAACCATGGCTCTGTTTGGCGTGGCGGCCGATAGGGCCTGCGTCCTTGCGGATCTTATCGAAAATGTCGTTCATCTGTAGGGTGGTGCTCGGTGTCGGCGCGAATGTAACCTAGCGCAGTGGACGGAAAAAGCAGGGCAGGGGAGGTTCTCCACAGCCGGCTGGGAACTGCCCTTGAGGCGACCCTGAACAGCGCTTCCCGGCACTACACCATATCAATGGGCCATCGGCGTTCTACCCACCGGGCTACATTTGCGCCCCCGAATGAAGAAGCTGATCCTCCTGACCGGGCTGTGCATGGTGATCATGTCCGGCTGCAGTGACCTGAACAAGGCCCTGAAGAGCGACAAGGTGGAGGTGAAACTGGCTACGGCCAGCAAGTACTTCGGCTTGGCTGAGCAGTATGGCCAGCCCGGAGCAGACCACAAGGCTCGCCACAGGTCCCGCAATTCGTACGAGCGCGCATTGCCCTTGCTGGAGGAACTCCGCGCGCTTACCCGTGGCGATACCACGTACGAGCGCGTGAGCTTCATGTATGCCAAAAGCTATTTCGGGATCAAGGATTACATTCTAGGTGGGTATTACCTGGAAGATTTCACAAAGACCTTTCCGGCCAGCCGCTATGCCGAAGAGTGCTCCTTCCTTTCTGCACTGTGCTACTTCCGCGAATCGCCAGAGCATGAACTAGATCAGCAAGCCACGAACACGGCCATCAACCAGATGCAATTATTCATGGTGCGGTATCCAACCTCCATGCTAAAAGATAGCTGTAACACGCTGATAGACAAGCTGCGGAGCAAACTGGAAGAGAAGGACCACAACAACGCCATGCTGTACGTGCATACCCTGAATTACGAAGCGGCCGGGGTGGCCCTGCGGAACTTCCTGCGGAAATGGCCCAACAGCCACTACCGCGAGGAGGTGATGTATAACATCCTGCTCACCGACCACGACCTAGCGGTGAACAGTGTGGAGCAAAAGAAGAAGGCCCGAGTGGAGGAAGGATTGCGCAGCTTCGATACCTTTGCGGACGCCTACCCTGAAAGCAGGAGCATCAAAGATGCCCAACGCCTGCATCAGGACCTTACCGATCTACTGGAACGCCTGAACAGACCAACGCAACCATGACCCTGAAGCACACCAACGCAGCCAAGACCACGATCACCCGTGATGTGAACCTGCTGGACAAGGAGACCGGCAACATCTACGAGAGCGTTTCCGCACTGGGTAAGCGGGCCAACCAGATCGCGGTGGAGATCAAGGAGGAACTGAGCGCCAAGCTCGAGGAATTCGCCCAGACAGGCGAGAACTTGGAGGAGGTGTACGAGAATCGTGAGCAGATCGAGGTGAGCAAGCACTACGAGCGCATGCCTAAACCCAGCGCTATTGCCATTCAGGAAATGTTGGAAGGCAAGGTGGTCGTTCGTCGTCCAGAGGAGGTAGTGAAACCAACGAAGTGATCCAACCCGTCGTCCAACCGCTCCCATGAGCATGGACCGCGTATTCCCTCGCAAGGTGCTGCTCGGCGTAACGGGCGGCATCGCTGCTTTTAAGGCGCCCCTGTTGGTGCGCGCGTTGGTGAAGGCCGGCGCACACGTGCAGGTGGTCATGACGCGCAGCGCGCACGACTTTGTCACGCCTCTCTCGCTTAGCACCGTAAGCGGCCGACCGGCGCTCACGGAACTTGTCGAGCGAAACGTTCCCACCGCCGCACCATACGCCGCGTGGAACGATCATGTTCATCTGTCACGTTGGGCTGATGTATTCCTGATCGCCCCGGCCACGGCCAATACGCTGGCCCGCATGGCGCAGGGCCTCTGTGACGACCTTCTACTCGCCTGTTATCTCAGCGCCGAGTGCCCCGTGTTCGTAGCGCCGGCCATGGATCTGGAGATGTACCGCGATCCATCCACGCATGCCAACTTGGAATTGTTGCGTGGCCGCGGTGTGCGCACCATCGGCCCCGAAAGTGGCGAACTGGCCAGCGGCCTGATCGGGGAGGGTCGAATGACAGAGCCGGTGGCGATCGTGGACGCGCTCATCGCCGCTATCCTGAAGCCGTCAAAGCTCGCTGGCAAACGCATGTTGATCAGTGCGGGTTCCACGCAGGAGGCCATTGATCCGGTGCGCTACATCGGCAACCGCAGTACAGGCAAGATGGGCTTCGCCTTGGCTGAAGAGGCAGCTGCACGTGGAGCGCATGTACAACTCGTAGTCGGCCCTGTTGCCCTCCGAACTGACCGGCCAGGCATCGAACGGACCGATGTGATCTCTGCAAAGGACATGGCCGAGGCTTGCAAGTACCGCTTTCCGCACTGCGATGTGGCCATCATGAGCGCGGCCGTGGCCGATTGGCGCCCCGTGCAAATGGCCGCGCAAAAACTCAAGAAAGGCATCGGCCTGCCTGCACTGGCCTTAGAACCCACCGAGGACATCCTCGCGTGGATGGGGGCGAACAAAGCCCCTGAGCAGACCTTGGTGGGCTTCGCATTGGAAACGCAGGATGAAGAAGCGAACGCCCTAACCAAACTGGAACGCAAGAACCTGGACCTGGTGGTGATGAACTCGTTGAATACGCCTGGAGCCGGCTTTGGATACGATACCAATGAGGTGACCTTGATCGGCCGGGACAAGAATGTTGTTCGTCTTCCGTTGAAGTCGAAGACCGATGTGGCCCGCGCTATCTTGGACCGCCTTGAAGAACTTCACTGACGACCGATCCCCGCTCATGCGCCCGAACATCGCCCACGCGTTCACCTTGGTCCTCGGCTTGGTTCTGGCGCCGGTGATCACAGCCCAGGAGTTCAACTGTAAGGTGAGCGTGATCGCGCCGCAGGTGGCCAACCAAGATCCGCGGATCTACAAGAGCCTCGAATCGGCCATCACCCAGTTCATGAACACGCGTCGCTGGACGAACTACAATTACGCGCCCGCCGAACGCATCGATTGCAACCTGCTGATCACCGTCAACGCGCAACCCAGCATCGACCGGTTCGATGGCACCATGCAAGTGATCTACTCGCGGCCCGTCTTCGGTACGGACTACCTAAGCCCCGTACTGGAGATCCTCGACAATGATGTCTCGTTCCAGTACCTCGAGAACACGCAGATCGAATTCGCTCCCGAGCGATATATCAACAACCTCTCGTCGCTACTGGCCTATTACGCTTACTTCATGCTCGGCGTAGATGCGGACAGCTTCAAGACCATGGGCGGCACTGAGTTCTACGAGTTGGCGCAGCAGGTGGTCAGCAACGCCCAGAACGCGAGCGACGCCGGGTGGAAGGCCTTCGAGGGACAGAACAATCGTTACTGGCTGGTGGACAACCAATTGCAGGCTGTATTCCGTCCACTGCGTGAATTCCTGTTCAGCTACCACCGCAACGGATTCGACCAGATGGGCATCGACCCTGCGAACGCACGGAAGATAATCACCGCGGCCGTTGAAAAACTCCGTACAGTGCACCAGGCCAAGCCCAGCAGCTACAACCTTCAGGTGGTCTTCAACGCCAAGTACAATGAACTGGTGAACCTCTTCAAACCCGCGGATCCGCAGGAGAAGACGAAGATGCTCAGCACGCTGTCAGTGATCGACCCCGGTCACATCCAGCAATACCAGAAAATGATGCAGGGTTCGTAGGAGCGCGGCGTTCGCGTTTTGTTCAGCACCCCGCAACATGCCCGTGTTTCCTGTGGTGCAATTCGCATCTTCGTCCTCGTGTTGACCCGCATCTCCATCAGCAACTACCTGCTCATCGATGAGCTGGAACTTTCGCTGCAGAAAGGATTCACCACCATCACAGGCGAAACGGGCAGCGGCAAGAGCATCCTCATTGGCGCGATCGGGCTGGCCATGGGCGAACGCGCTGACGCGGGCCTCGCGCGTAATGCCCGCAAGCGTTGCGTGATCGAGTTGCATGTGGACGTGCGCGGTGCCGGTGTGGAGGCGTGGTGCGAAGCGGCCGGAGTTCCGGTGGAAACAGAGACCATCGTTCGTCGACAGCTGGATCCCGGTGGGAGATCACGCGCCTTCATCAACGACACACCGGTGCGCTTGGAGCAGTTGCGCGAATTGGGCGAGCGCTTAGTGCACGTGCACAGCCAGCATCACAACTTGCTGCTCAACGATCCCCGCTTCCAGTTGGGATTAGTGGACCACGCAGCTGGCCACACGCGTGTCGTTTCCGCCTATCGAGCGGACTTCCGCGCGTGGAAGGCGCTGGCGGATGAACTCGCCACGATCATGGAGGAAGAGGCGCGATCGCGCACCGAGCTGGACTATCTGCAATTCCAACTTGAAGAATTGGATCAGGCCCTGTTGAAGGATGGCGAACAGAAAGGATTCACCACCATCACAGGCGAAACGGGCAGCGGCAAGAGCATCCTCATTGGCGCGATCGGGCTGGCCATGGGCGAA
>JBKJNF010000108.1:0-5612 GCA_046596155.1 Flavobacteriales bacterium
CCACGTTGATCCAGCCCAGCAGCCCTGTTGCCAATACCACCACTAAGGCCATCCAATCCCCGGAGAGGGGGTCGGTACCACGGAGCACATCCATGGTGCGAAACTATCGCCGTTCCCCGGGCCTGTCCTGCGGGGAGGAACCTACTTTTGCACTCCAATAGGCTGAACGTTGCGACCGCACCGGACGTTATAGCGCATCCAATGGGAAATAGGCCCCGCCTAACGACAATCGCAGCATGGCAAGCACTTCCACCACGGCCAACGGCAAGGCCATCCAGAAAGCCGCAACCGACCTCTTCCAGGCCCACGACCACTACTTGGTGGACGAGTTGCTCACCGAAGAGCACAAGCTGATCCGCGATACTGCCCGCAAGCATGTGAGCAAACACCTGAAGCCCATCATCGAGGAGGCCTTCGAAAAGGAACTGTTCCATCCCGAGATCATTCCCGGGCTGGCGGAGATCGGCGCCTTTGGACCGATGGTGCCCGTGGAATACGGCGGCATGGGCCTCGATCAGATCAGCTATGGTTTGATCATGCAGGAGATCGAGCGCGTGGATAGCGGCCTGCGTAGCCTCTGCAGCGTGCAGGGTTCGCTGGTGATGTACCCCATCTGGAAATACGGGAGCGAGGAACAGAAAAGGAAATGGCTGCCCCTGCTGGCCGCTGGCAAGAAGATCGGCTGCTTCGGCCTCACCGAGCCCGACCACGGTAGCAATCCCGGCGGCATGGTCACCACCTTCCAGGACAAGGGCGACCACTACCTGCTCAACGGAGCGAAGATGTGGATCAGCAACAGTCCACTGGCCGATATCGCCGTAGTCTGGGCCAAGGCCGAGAACACCGAAGGCCGCATCCATGGCCTCATTGTGGAGCGCGGTATGCCCGGCTTCACCACGCCTACCACCCACGGCAAGCTAAGCCTGCGCGCCAGCCCTACCGGAGAACTGGTGTTCGACAACGTGAAGGTGCCCAAGGCTAACCTGCTCCCCAACAAGAGCGGTCTCGGCGCGCCACTCGGCTGTTTGGACAGTGCCCGTTACGGCATCGCGTGGGGCACGCTTGGCGTGGCCATGGAGTGCTATGATGTGGCTTTGCGCTACGCAAAGCAGCGGATCCAGTTCGATAAGCCCATCGGTCAGTTCCAGCTCACGCAGAAGAAGCTCGCCGAGATGATCACGGAGATCACCAAAGCGCAGTTGCTCACCTGGCGCCTCGGTGTGCTGCGCAACGAAGGCCGAGCCACCACTGCGCAGATCAGCATGGCCAAGCGTAACAACGTGGCCCTCGCCATGAGCGTGGCCCGCGAAGCACGTCAGATCCTTGGTGGCATGGGCATCACCAACGAGTATCCCATCATGCGCCACATGATGAACCTCGAGAGCGTGGTGACCTATGAAGGCACGCACGACATCCACCTGTTGATCACCGGCATGGAGGTCACCGGGTTGGCGGCGTTCAAGTAGCGACGCGAGATCCAGCGCCCCTACTTGAACCGCTGAGGCTCATTCGGTCCCATGGAACGAACGATCATCGCCATCATCGGGGGCGGGCCGGCGGGCTTGATCGCTGCGGACGTGCTTGCGGCGCATTGCGATGTGCATCTGTATGAGCAGGGCAGGAGCGTGGGCCGCAAGTTCTTAGTAGCCGGGCAGGGCGGGTTCAACCTGACGAACAGTGTGGACGGCCAGGAGCTCGCGGCGATGTATGCGCCCTCTGGCTTTTTGGACGAAGCACTTTCGGAGTTCGGTTCCGCAGCATTGCGCGCCTGGCTGCTGGAATTGGGTATCGACACCTATGTCGGAAGCAGTGGACGGGTGTTCCCTACCAGAGGCATCAAGCCGATCGATGTGCTGAACGCGATCCGCGGGCGACTGGTTGAGCGCGGTGTGCAATTCCACCTCGAACGCACCTTCGTTGGCTTCGATGCGGAACAACGGGCGATCATTGAACACAACGGCGAACGCACTTCCATTGTCACAGACCATACGCTCTTTGCATTGGGTGGCGCTTCGTGGACGGTAACAGGTTCCACCGGCACGTGGCCGGATCTGTTCATCCCGCTGGGTATCGAAGTGGCCACGTTCCGGGCATCGAATTGCGGAGTGAACATCGCCTGGCCACCGCAATTCGCACACGACCATGCGGGTAAGGCACTGAAGAACCTCGGCGTGAAGGTCGGCGATCGCATGGTCAACGGCGAAGCCACCGTCACCTTGAACGGGCTGGAAGGCAACGCGGTCTATCCGGTGGTGCCGGAACTTCGGGAAGCCCTTGACAATTCGGTGCCGGCGGTGTTGCGCATCGACCTCAAACCCTTCAGTACTGTGGAGCAGGTACTGGAGCGGATCGCTGGCAAGGAGCCACGGAACTATGGCCTTGGGCTTCACCTTGACCGTGCGGCCATGGCGCTATTGAAGGCCTACACGAGCAGGGACCAGTTCCTGTCCCCATGGAGCCTCGCTCATGTGGTGAAGGACCTGCCGGTACCTGTGAGCGGGCTCAGGCCGATGGAGGAGGCCATCAGCACCGTGGGGGGCATCCGTCCACTAGACCTCGCGCCCGACTTTTCATTGAAACAACATCCGTGTCTGTTCGCACTGGGTGAGATGGTGGATTGGGATGCGCCAACAGGTGGCTTTCTGCTGCAAGGTTGCTTTGCCATGGGCCGATACGCTGCGCAAGCGCTCTTGAAAAAAGCTCATACTCGATAAGGAAGCCCCGGCGGAGAGCCCCGGGGTCCCTGTGTCAAGGTCCTGTTCAGCAGTTCCGCCATGTACGACCCTTAATAGTCCTGCTTTTTCAGCGCCTCTTCCTCGGAGACAACTTCGATCATGCGCTCATCGTGGCGAATGCGCATAATGCCGGTTCCGTTCACGAAGGTTATGTAACCGACGGGGCCCGCGTGTTGCTCATTCAGATGCTGCAGGGCCTCTTCCAACTTCACATCGAACTCCACCTTCTTGTTCCGCTGGCAGGCGTCGTCGTTGTTCATGGCATTCTTAGTGTCCAAGTAAACCTCCTTGGGAAGGAAACCGGGCTTCAGGAACATCAACCGGGCTTTTATGTTGGCCGGGATGGTGAATTGGAATTTGCCGTTGGCCTGCAGGCTGCTCTCCAGGCATTCGTTATTCTCCAACTCCACAACTAGCACCGCATCCCGCAGGTCCATTCCATCAGCCTGCATGTAGCCCGTGATCGTTACCTCGGAACAATCGCCTTGGGGTGCGGCAAAAACAACAAGGCTGAACAAGGCGAGCAGCGCGGTGAGCAGTGCTGCTTGTAAAGTAAGAGAGTTGTTCTTTTCCATGGTCCGGGAGTGTTGACGTTCGCCGATGGACAAAAGTCCCGAGAAGTCTAGGCGCGCACAATACCCAAAAGGGGGGAATTTGGCACGGGCTGGCTCGTGGATCAGCGCGATGTCGGCGCGTTCGATCTAGATCCAGCAGCGGTCCACCGCGTACTTCACAAGCCCCGCCGTGCTGCGCACGTTCAGCTTGGTCATGAGGTTTTTGCGGTGCGTCTTGATGGTATCAACGCTGACGAATAGGATGACCGAGATCTCCTCATTGGTCTTTTCCAAGGCGATCAACCGGATTATCTCCCGTTCACGGGCGGTCAGGCCCACATATTCACCATCCATCCGTTTTTCGGTGAAGTGGTAGCCTTCCTCTATGCTCTTGCGGGCCTCTTCGCTGATGTATTGCTCGCCACGCATCACGGCGCGCAAGGCCTCAACGAGCTCCTCCTTCGTTGCGCTCTTCACCACATATCCCTTCGCTCCTTCGATCAACATGCTGTTCACATATTCGATCCCCGTCAAAGCGGAATGGGCCAGCACTTTCACGGTGGGGAATTGCTTTTGTAATTTCCGCGTGGCATCGATACCGTCCATCCCTGGCAAGGAGATCTCCATCAGGACCAGGTCGACACTTTGCTTGGCCAACGCCTTCATCAAAGCAGTGCCCGAAGCCGCGTGCCCAACGATCTCGAACTCCGGCACATCCGAAAGACGGGAATTCAGGCCTTCAGCCACCAACTCCTGCGCGTCGGCCACTATGATCTTAGTTCTCTTCACGCCCATCTCCACGATGTGAATATCAGCCGGTTTTGACCGGAAAATACCGCTGGTTCATAATTATACAAATTCATCGAATTTGAACGGACGGAGTTCTATCCCTGCCCGGATGGGCCAAAATGGCAAGAGCAGGCAGGGTGCCATTCGGCACACGTGGAAGCAAACCGTCAGGAGCACCCAAGAAGCGCCCAACTTCGCGGGCCCGTATCACCCCGGGTGCCTTTGCGATGAAAGCCTGGATCCTTGAACGACATGATGCGGACCCCCGACAGGCGTTCCACTTGAAGGAAGTGGCTGACCTCAAGGCCGGCCCTGGCCAAGTGCTCATCCAGAATGAAGGTTCCGGTCTGAACTATGCCGATATAATGGCACGCAAAGGCCTGTATCGCGATGCGCCTCCTACACCCTGCATCATCGGTTACGAGGTAGTGGGGCGAGTGAGGGCCTGTGGCACTGGAGTTCCATCCGAACTGATGGACCAACGCGTGGTAGCTATGACGCGCTTCGGCGGTTACGCGGAACAAGCGGTCACCGATTTCCGTGCCCTTGTGAAAGTGCCAGAGGACTTGGGCGTTGGCGAGGCCTGTGCGCTGGCCACCCAAGGGTGCACGGCCTGGTATATGGCGAACTACGCCTGTGTGCTCCGAAAAGATCAACGCGTACTGATCCATAGTGCGGCCGGGGGGGTGGGGAACTTGCTTGTGCAGATCGCCGTGGAACGAGGATGTGAAGTGTACGCGGTGGCCAGTGGAGCGCACAAAACCGAGTGGCTCCGCAGCCTGGGTGCCCACCATGCGATCGACCGACATGCATCGGATTACGCCGTGCGTGTAAAGGCGCTGTTGAAGGATGCACGACTGGACGTTTCCTTTAACGCTGTTGGTGGAAGTACCTTCCGCAAGGACATGACCTTGCTGGGCAGCGGTGGGGCTGTGGTCCTCTACGGTGGTGCGGAGCGCGGAACCGGGAAGGGCCCCTTCGCCACCTTGGGCTTCGTATGGCGCATGGGGCTCACTTTGCCCATTCTTCTGATGATGAAGAGCCAGAGCCTGATCGGGGTGAACATGCTGCGTATCAGCGAACATCACCCAACCTTACTGGGGCAATGTGCGCAGGAGGTGGTGGCGGCCGTGCGCAGTGGTTGGCTGAAGCCCCATGTGGAGAAGGTCTTCTCCGCTGAACAATTACCCGAGGCCCAGGCGTTGTTGGAGAGCGGCGGAACCATGGGAAAGCTTGCTGTGAAATGGTGAGGCCGCGTCCTCTGGCCCAATAACTTCGCACAGTGCAACGACCTGAACTCGATGCCAAGCCCTTTGCCAGCTGGGGACTTGGCTTGGAGCGTCCACTGCAGGTGGCGGGTCCTTGTAGCGCCGAGAGCCAGGAGCAAGTCCTCGAAACGGCTCGGAGCATTGTCAAGCTGAACCCACAGGTAAGAGCCTTCCGGGCAGGCATATGGAAGCCACGGACCCGTCCAGGAGGGTTTGAAGGGGCCGGTGATCAGGCGCTGGTATGGCTCGCACAGGTCCGCCAAGAG
>JBKJNF010000205.1:0-5083 GCA_046596155.1 Flavobacteriales bacterium
CCAATCGTCGATCCGTCAAGGTCCTCCTGCGTCGTGTCCACGCAGGTGATACGGTTGCCTAAACCCGTGGAGAGACCATGGCCAGCGTAGTAAAGCAGGATCACGTCGTCCGCCAGAGCCTTGGCGCATAGGCTTTTGAGCTTGGCCCTTATCGTTGCATTCGTGGCACGTTCGGAAAGGACAAGCTCAAGGCGGTCCTCGAAGCAGCCGAGGTCAATGAATGCCTGCCGAACTCCAGTTGCGTCGTCCTGAGCATAGACCACCTTCTTCAGGAAGTCCACGTTCTGATAGTTCTCCACACCGATGAAGAGCCCGATGTAGTTCTCCATTATAATGATTCGCAGTTCGGTCGAAGGTATTCTCGTTGAGGACCTCCTGAGGTTTCAGCGACTTCTGTGTTCGGCTGAAATGGTTAAACTCGCAGCGATGTGAGAGCACTAAGAGTCCAAGAATTTGCTTCTCGCGCCGTTCTCCCTTTTTTCTCCCCTCAGTACCCTTGGAGCGTCCCTTTTTTTGAACCTCATGAACCTCTTGAACCCCTTGGTTCCGTAAGGAACGAAACGTAGAAGGGGAGATCTTTTGATCTCCCCTTCCTGCGGACCGGACGGGACTCGAACCCGCGACCTCCGCCGTGACAGGGCGGCATTCTAACCAGCTGAACTACCGGTCCGTTGGCTCTCAGGTCACCCCGTAAGCGGGGGCAAATGTACACGCATGGCGGATACCTGCAAGTTTGAATGCATGGAGGACGAAGAAATCAATAAAGACGGGCCCTTTTAAGAAGAAATTCCAAGAGGATCGGCTCGAATCCAGCGTTGATGTCGGCCTCTACCAGATCGATGCGGTATTGGCCGCATTTCAGCTTCAGCTTGTGCCAGTAATCGCCCATTGCGGTGCGATAGGCTTCGCGCACCTCCGCCGGATGGGCCTTGACCTCCTGTCCCGTTTCCTTGTCCACGAAGGTGTAGGGACGGTCCTCCAATTGGAGGTCCAGTTCCTTCTTCCGGTCCACCACGTGGAAGAGGATGATGTCGTGCTTGTTGAAGCGCAGGTGCTGCAGGGCTTCAAAGAGCTGATCCTGCTGATCAATGGTGTCCAGCATATCGCTGAATATCACTACAAGGCTGCGCCGCGGTGCGCGATGGGCCAGGTCGTCCAGAGCTTCTGCAGCGTTGGTGCGTTGCCCTGTGGCTGGGGCTTCTGTGGCGAGCAGTGCTTCCAGATCGGTCATGATGTGCTTAAGGTGCACCGCGTGGCTACGAGCCTGTTCGGCCACCAGCACCTTATCCGTGAACACCGTAAGACCCACGGCGTCGCGCTGCTTGCGCATTAGCTGCGTCAGTGCGGCGGCAGCATAAACGCTGAAGCGGATCTTGTTCAGGGCCTCGGGGTCGCGGGCATCCACATCGGGATAGTACATGCTACTGCTGGCGTCGATCACCAATTGGCAGCGCAGATTGGTCTCCTCTTCGTAACGCTTTACAAAGAGTTTGTCCGTGCGAGCGAAGAGTTTCCAATCAATGTGGCGGGTGCTTTCACCCGGGTTGTACGCCCTGTGTTCGGCGAATTCCACGCTGAAGCCATGGAAAGGGCTCTTGTGCAGGCCTGCCAAGAAGCCTTCAACCACCTGCCGGGCCTTGAATTCAAGCTGGCTTAGGGCCTGGATGTGTTTGTTGTCGATGGGCATCAGGTGGTACAAAGAACGCACAAGCCCCGGCTTTCACCGAGGCTTGTTGACGTTCGTTGAGGATCCAGTAGTTCACGCCAGCTGGCCATCCAGCTTGCCAGCCAACTGGGCCTTGGGCACAGCGCCTACGCTGCGGTCCACCACTTCACCGTTCTTCAGGAACAGAATGGTGGGGATGCTGCGGATGCCATACTTCATGGCGATCTGCGGATTGTTGTCCACGTTGAGCTTGCCGATGACCACTTTGCCGTCATAGTCCTTGGCGAGTTCCTCCACCACGGGTCCTACCATGCGGCAGGGTCCGCACCACTCCGCCCAGAAGTCCACCATCACGGGTTTGTCGCTCTTCAGCGCGAGCTCTTCGAAGTTGCTGTCTGTGAATTCGAGTGCCATGTTCATGTTCCCCATTTGAAGGGCTGGGGACGGCCTTTTTAAATTCCGTAAAACGCAGAAGGACAAAGTTGGGCCATTGCCCGGGCTTCCTCCTTTGAACTACTTCAACTTTTCAACGTTCCTTTTGATTTCACGTCCAATGCCATGGGCCGACCCGCCGGTCCGATCGTGTACAACTACAGTGCCGATATGGCCCTGGCTGCCAGTTGGTCAGCCCAGCTTCACCTCCAGATCAGTGATCGCCGCCAACCGCATCATCAACTCCTCGCTCACGCCAACGGTGGTGGCCTTGGCGGGAAGTTCCACGTTCAAGTTCTCCGCGGCGCTGAAGAGGCTCACGTGCACCTTGCACTTGCCGGGGTACTCCTTCAACAGACCGCTGAGTTCCCGCGTCATGTCCTCGCTCACGCGCTCGGCCTCCATCCGCAAGCTCAGCTTGGTGAAGAACTTCTCCCGTACGTCGCTTAGCAACTCCATCTGGCTGATCTTGAATTCCAACTGGCCTTCATCGCGGCCCCACGTGCGTTCCATCGCGCGGCCTTTCACCAGGAGGGTGGTGCCCTGCACCATATACAGCTTGCACTTCATATAGTCCTCGCTGAAGAGCATGAAGTCGTGCGTGCCAGCGTGGTCCTCGAGGCTCAATGTGCCGAAGGGTTTGCCGCTCTTCGCGATGCGATGTTCCGCCTTGGTCACAATTCCTGCGAAGCAGAGTTCCCGTCCGGCCAAGGCTTTCAGATCCTGCAGCTGAGGCAGGGTGGTATTGCAGAGGTGGGTGACCTCAAGTCGGAAGTCATCCAAGGGGTGACCGCTAAGGTAAAAGCCGATCACCTCTTTTTCGTGGTGGAGTTTCTCCAGTGCGCTCCACGCATCGATCTGCGGCATGTGCGGCTCCGGGATCCCGGCGCCTTCGGTGCCCAGGTCGAACATGCTTACTTGCGAGGAGTCCTCGCCGTCCTGGTGCTGTTGGCCGTAGCGGGTGAGCGTTTCGATGAAGGCTGGCTTGCCTTCGCCGGTGCTGTGGAAGAATTGTGCGCGGTGGGTCTTCGCGAAGCCGTCGAACGCACCGGCATAGGCCAGACTTTCCAACGCTTTGCGGTTCGCACTACGCAGGTTCACGCGGCGCATCAGGTCGTACACGCTTGCGAAGGGGCCACCTGTGGTGCGCGCTTCGATGAGGGCTTGCACGGCGGCCTCACCCACGCCCTTCACCGCGGCCAGCCCAAAGCGTATCTGTCCAGCCTTGTTCACGCCGAACTGTAGGCCGCTCTCGTTCACATCGGGCCCCAGCACCTGGATGCCCATCCTGCGGCACTCCTCCATGAAGAAGGTGATCTTGTCGATGTTGCCTTGCGAATGCGTGAGCACCGCAGCCATGTATTCTCCCGAGTAGTTCGCCTTCAGCCACACGGTCTGGTAGGCCACGAAGGCGTAGCATGTACTATGCGATTTGTTGAAAGCATACTGCGCGAAGGCCTCCCAATCCTTCCATACCTTTTCGCACACCTTCGCGTCCAGTCCCTTGGCCGCCGTGCCCTCCAGGAACTTGCCTTTCATCTTGTCCAGCGTGGTGCGGTCCTTCTTGCCCATCGCTTTGCGCAACACGTCGGCATCACCCTTGCTGAAGCCGGCTAGCTTCTGTGAGAGCAACATCACCTGCTCCTGGTACACCGTGATGCCGTAGGTCTCCTTCAAGAGCTCCTCCATCTCGGGCAGGTCGTAGGTGATCTTCTCCAGCCCTTGCTTTCGCTTGATGAAGCTGGGGATGTATTCCAGCGGTCCCGGTCGGAAGAGGGCGTTCATGGCGATGAGGTCGCCGAACCGGTCCGCCTTGAGTTCGCGCAGGTATTTCTGCATACCCACGCTCTCGAACTGGAAGGTGCCATTCGTTTGCGCACGCTGGTATAGCTCGAAGGTCTTTGTGTCATCGAGCGGGATCCCATCGATGTCGATCTGTATCCCGTGGTTCCGATCGATCATGCGTAGGGCGTCGCGGATGATCGTCAGCGTTTTCAGTCCGAGAAAGTCCATTTTGATCACGCCCGCATCCTCCACCACCTTGCCATCATACTGCGTAAGCAGAAGTGTCGATTCCTTGGAGGTGCAAACGGGCAGGATCTCCGTCAGGTCCTTCGGCGCTATGATGATGCCGGCCGCGTGCACACCGGTTCCGCGCACGCTGCCTTCAAGCTTTTCGGCCTCGCGCAGCACATCGGCGTGCAGGTCCTCGCCTTCGGCGATCTTGCGGAGCTGCTTCACCAACTCGATCTCCTCACTGTTGAGGTTCTCCTTGGCCTTGAGGCTGCCTTCACCCTCGAGCGGTGCGTGCAGCACGCGTTCCAGTTCAATGCCCGGTCGTTCGGGGATCATCTTTGCCAGCCTGTCCGCCTCGTTCAGCGGAAGGTCGAGTACGCGGCTAACATCGCGGATGCTGCTCTTTGCGGCCATGCCGCCGTACGTGACGATCTGCGCCACCTGGTTCTGGCCGTACTTCTGCACCACATAATCGATCACCTTTTGTCGGCCTTCGTCGTCGAAGTCCGTATCGATATCGGGCATGCTCTTGCGGTCCGGATTCAGGAAGCGCTCGAACAGCAGATCGTACTTGATCGGATCGATGTTGGTGATGCCGGTGCAATACGCCACCGCGCTCCCTGCCGCACTGCCGCGGCCTGGACCGATCAACACACCGATCTCGCGACCGTGGTTGATGAAGTCCTGCACGATGAGGAAGTAGCCCGCGAAACCCATCGTGCGGATGGTGAACAGCTCGAAGTCGATGCGCTCCTTGATCTTCGGATCCAGTGAGTCAATGCCGGACACGCCATCGTTGATGTACCGCTTGATGGCTCCGTCATACGTAAGGTGCTTCAGGTACTCGTCCTGGTCCGCGAAGCCTTCGGGGATCTGGTAATTGGGCAGCAGGATGTCGCGCTTCAGTTTGAGCTGTTCGACCTTGTCCACGATCAGGTTCGTGTTGTCCAGCGCCTGCGGCAGGTCGTG
>JBKJNF010000276.1:0-17634 GCA_046596155.1 Flavobacteriales bacterium
ATTCTGCCGGGCCTTGGCCACCGCCTCTTCGCTGATGTCCAACCCGAGCACCTCCTTAGCGCCATACTTCGCCGCATGCAGCGCGAAGCCGCCAGTGTGCGTGAAGCAATCAAGCACTCGGGCCTGGTGGCTGATCCGCGTCATGGCCGCGTGATTCAGCCGTTGATCCAGGAAGTGACCGGTCTTCTGTCCGCTGGCCACGTCCACCGCGATCTTCAACCCGTTCTCCTCGATCACCAGATGGGTGTCGAAGGCCTCGCCGAAGAAGCCGCTGTGCAGTTCCAATCCTTCCTTCTCGCGCACGCTCGCATCGTTCCGTTCGTAGATCCCGCGTGGCTTCAGCACTTCGCGCAGGGCCTGCACGATATCGTCCTTGCGCAGGTCCATGCCCAGTGCCATGGTCTGAAGCACCAGTGCGTCGTTGAATTTGTCCACGACCAGTCCAGGCAGTCCATCGGATTCACCGAAGACCACGCGGCAGCTTTCGGTGTTGCCCATGCGCTTGCGGTAGCTCCAGGCCGCCTCGATCTTCCGCTTGAAGAAGCCTGCATCGATCGGCTCGTCCAGGTCCTTGGTCAAAATCCGCGCGCGGATCTTGCTCTTCGGGTTGAAGTAGGCCTGGCCCAGCGGACCCTTTTTCACATCGAAGACCTGCACGATGCCACCGGCTTCAGGCCGCCCCTCGAAGCGCAGTACTTGGTTGTCGAAGATCCAGGGGTGCCCGCTGCGCACGCGCTGGCGGGTGTCGTCGATGTAGAGGCGGTCGCGCATAGTTTACGCCGAAAAGGCTCGCGTAGGTGCATAGCCGTGTAAGGTAGACCAACGTGCGATCATCGCTTGGTCCCGATCCGGACCTGTCTTAGCGCACGTGTATGGAATTTCGGCTGGACTTGAATGGTACACCCTTGTTCCGGGAGCGTTTCGTGCATCTTCGCTGACCATAGCTCCGCGGGTAGGTGACCTCAGAAGTTCGGCTTCAGCATGTATTTGCTGTAGAACTTGTCGATGGCCTCCACGGCCTCTTCGGCCGTGTCCACCAATTGGATCAGCTCCATATCGTTCTCGCCGATGTAGTTGTACTCGGCCTGCATCACGCGCTTGATCCACTCGAACATGCCGGCCCAGTACTTCTTGCTCACCAGGATGATGGGGAAGCGCGCGATCTTCTGCGTTTGGATCAGCGTTACTGCCTCGAAGAGCTCGTCCAGCGTACCGAAGCCACCCGGTAGGCCGATGAAGCCCTGGCTGTATTTCACGAACATCACCTTGCGCACGAAGAAGTAGTCGAAGTTGATGCTCTTGCCTTTGTCGATGAAGGGATTGGGCTCCTGCTCGAAGGGCAGCTCGATGTTGAGCCCCACACTGGTGCCACCGCCGCGTTGCGCGCCCTTGTTGGCCGCTTCCATGATGCCCGGACCACCACCTGTGATCACGCCGTAGCCGTGACCGGTGAGGAGGAAGCCGATCTCCTCGGCCAACTTGTATTCGGCCTTGGTGGGTGCCGTGCGTGCGCTGCCGAACACACTGACGCATGGGCGTATCCGCTGCATGGCCTCGAAGCCCTCAACGAATTCGCTCATGATCTTGAAAATGGCCCAGCTGTCGTTGGCGCGCACTTCGCTCCAGCCCTTGCGTTTAAAGGCTTTCTTGATGCGCTGTTCATGTGCGTCGCTGTTCGCGTGCACTTGGTTCCTCGGTGTGGTGGTCTTGGCCATGTGGCAGGTCGAGTATGTAGCGTGAAGCGCCTTGGGCGCCGGTAATGTTCAAAGGAAGGTCGTGCGAGCGTTCCGCCCCATACACACAAACATGAAGAACGAACAGTGGACTACCGAAAACTAGAAGGCAAGCTCCCGCTCGAGGAAGCCGGCCGTATGGCCGCGACCCATCATGGCCACCTCTTCGGGCGTGCCCTTGGCCGTTACACGACCGCCTCCATCCCCACCCTCGGGGCCCATGTCGATCACATGGTCCGCCACTTTGATGAGGTCCATGTTGTGCTCGATCACCAGCACGGTATTGCCGGCCTCCACCAAGCGGTCCAACACGCCGATGAGCTGGCGTACATCCTCGAAATGGAGGCCCGTGGTGGGCTCGTCCAGGATGTAGAAGGTGCTGCCCGTGTCACGCTTGCTGAGCTCCGTGGCCAGCTTGATGCGCTGCGCCTCACCTCCGCTCAGCGTGGTGCTGCTCTGCCCCAGGGTGATGTAGCCGAGGCCTACATCCTGCAAGGTCTGCAGCTTCATGCGCAACTGCGGGATCTCCGAGAAGACGGCGAGCGCCTCTTCCACAGGCATATTCAACACGTCGGCAATGCTCTTTCCCTTGAAACGCACTTCGAGCGTCTCGCGGTCGTAGCGCTTGCCCCGACAGGTCTCGCAGGGCACGTTCACATCCGGCAGGAAGTTCATTTCAATGGTGCGGACACCCGCACCCCTGCACGTTTCGCACCTACCACCGGCCGTGTTGAAACTGAAGCGACCGGCCTTATATCCGCGGATCTTGGCGCTGGGCAAGTGCGCGAAGAGCTCCCGAATGTGGTCGAAAAGGCCGGTGTACGTCGCGGGATTGCTGCGTGGCGTGCGACCGATGGGGCTCTGGTCCACTTCTATCACTTTGTCGATGTACTTGAGGCCCTCGATACTCTTGTAAGCGAGCGGTTGCGCGTCGCTGCGGTAGAAGGTCTTGCTCAGTATCGGATACAGGGTGTCGCCGATCAGCGTGCTTTTACCGCTGCCGCTGACACCCGTTACGCAGATGAACGTTCCCAGCGGGAAGTCCACGTCCACATTCTTCAGGTTGTTGCCGCTGGCGCCCTTCAGCACCAAGCGATGGCCGCTGCCTTTGCGGCGTTGGGCGGGAGCTGGAATCCGCTCTTCGCCCCGGAGGAACTTCGCCGTCAGTGAGTCGCTTTTCATCAGCTCGGCCGCTGTGCCTTGGGCCACCACATGACCGCCATGCACGCCGGCGCCAGGTCCGATATCGATGATGTGATCGGCGCTCATCATCATCTCGCGGTCGTGCTCCACCACCAGCACGCTGTTGCCGCCATCGCGCAATTGGCGCAGGCTCCCGATCAACCGCTGATCATCGCGCATATGCAGGCCGATGCTGGGCTCGTCCAGGATGTACAGTACACCGGTAAGCTCACTGCCGATCTGCGTGGCGAGGCGGATGCGCTGGGCCTCGCCCCCGCTCAACGTACGCGCACTGCGATCCAGCGTGAGGTATTCCAGACCCACGTCCAGAAGAAAACGACTGCGCGCGGCGATCTCCTTTACCACATCACGCGCGATCATGGCCTGTTTCTCATCGAGCTTGCCGTGCAGCGTGGTCATGTGCTGATGCAACGCCGCGATGCTCATCTGCGAGAGCTGCGTGATGTCCTTGTCCGCGATGCGGAACCAGCGTGCGAGCTTCTTCAAGCGCGAGCCTCCACATTCAGGGCAGGTGATCATGTGCGTGAACTGCTCGGCCAGCTTTTGGGCGCTCTTCGGCCCTTCCTCGGCGAGGGCCATGATGTGCGGAATGATGCCTTCGAACTGCACCGTGCGGTCACTGAGGCCCACGCTGCTGCTCACCTTCAACGGCTCGTCCATACCGTTGAGCAGCGTAGCGATCACATTGTCATCCAACTCATTGAACGGCGTGTTCACATCGTGGCCGAAGTGCTCCAACACCGCCTCGATCTGCTTGAACACCCAGGTGCCCTTGTACGGCCCGAGCGGAACGATGGCGCCCTTTTTCAAGCTCTTGCTAAGATCGGGTACGATCTTCTCTAAGGCCACCTCGGTGACCTGACCCAAACCGCTGCATTTCGGGCAGGCACCATAAGGACTGTTGAAGCTGAAGATGTTCGGCTCTGGTTCTTCATACGCAATACCGCTGGTGGGGCACATGAGGTGCCGGCTGAGGTAGCGCACCGTTTCCTTCTTCACATCAAAGACCTGTAGGTTGCCCTTGCCTTGCTTCAGCGCGGTGTCCAGGCTTTCGGAAATGCGCTTGCGATTGGCTTCGGTGACCTTCACCCGGTCCACGACGAGTTCAATGTCGTGCACCTTGTACCGATCCAGCCGTGGACGGCCGCTGATGTCGATCACCTTGCCGTCGACACGTGCGCGGAGGAATCCTTGGCGTAACATCTGCTCGAACAGTTCGCGGTAATGGCCCTTGCGGCCGCGTACCAGCGGGGCGAGCACTAGCACCTCATGACCGTCATGTTCCTTCAACAGAAGCTCGAGGATCTGCTTATCCGTGTACCGGATCATGCGCTCGCCGGTGACATAGCTGTACGCTTCGCCAGCGCGGGCGTAGAGCAGGCGAAGCAGGTCGTAGATCTCCGTGATGGTACCAACCGTGCTTCGCGGATTGCGGCTGATGGTCTTCTGCTCGATGGCGATAACCGGGCTGAGACCGGTGATCAGGTCCACATCCGGACGTTCAATACCGCCAAGGAACTGGCGGGCGTAGGCGTTAAAGGTCTCGATGTAGCGTCGCTGTCCTTCGGCATGGATGGTGTCGAACGCGAGGGAGCTCTTGCCGCTTCCGCTGAGTCCGGTGATCACCACGAGTTGTTCGCGCGGAATGCGTACGTCGATGTTCTTCAGGTTATGCACCCTTGCACCGAGCACCTCGATGGCATCCGGGTCGGAGGTCATTACAGGCGGCACCGGCACGGTGGCCTTGCCGTTGCGCTTTTCACTCATCGCTCTCCACAGGCTTGTCGAACCCTTCCGCAGGCAATTGGATCTGGTATACCATTCCCTTGAGGTTGGTCAGCTTGATGTCACGCAGCCATGGGTTCAGCAGCTTCAAGGTCTTGTAGTCCGTACCCTGGCGCACGGCGAAATCGTTGAGGTCCTCCACCGGACCGGTGACGGTGATGGAGCGTGTCCGGTAGGTTGGGTATAGATCCTTCTCGCGCAAATGGAAGCCATACCGTTCGGGTTCCTCGATGATGTTCTTCATGGCCAGTATGCGGAACACATAGCGCGATGTCTCTTCGGGCAGCAGCAACGCATAATAGTCGCCGTTCTTTTGGCGGCCCAGCTGTTTATCCAAACCTCCGGCACCCAGGTTGTAGCTGGCCACGGCCATCGCCCATGATCCGTATCGTGCCTTGGCTTCCTTCAAATACGCACAGGCCGCCTCTGTGCTGCGCTCCAAATTGTAGCGCTCATCGACTTCGGCGTTCACTTCCATACCATGATGGATGGCCGTTTCCTTCATGAATTGCCAGAAGCCGGTGGCACCCGCCGGGCTCACCACGTTGGTCAACCCGCTTTCGATGAGCGCGAGGTACTTCATGTCGTCGGGCACGCCATTGCGGGCGAGGATCGGCTCGATGACGGGGAACCATCGGTGCGCGCGCTTGTGCGAAAGGATGCTATTGCTGTGCCAGTAGGTGTTCACCAGCAGTTCGCGGTCCATACGCTCGCGCACGTCGATCTTGTCCATAGGCACCTTTTCGCCACAGAACGTGAGGTTCTCGGGCATGGTGAGGCTGAAGATGCGATAGCGCTCGCTGAACTGCCGCTGGTAATCCAGGTCGGTGTCGCTTGCCGCCATGCTGAATGTGAACAAGTGCACGCAGAGAGCACCTGCCAGAACGGCGGTAACGAGCAGGATGGATCGCAGGATGAGCCGCATAGCGTTGAAAGGGGGGACAAAGGTCCGCACTATTCCGTTTCCGGAACACGACTGCGTCGCGTGAGGGCAAATAGCACGGCGAAAAGCACGAAGAACCAGGAGATGAAGACCGCGGAATGCCAGTTGTGCCAGACGGGAATGAAATGGATCATGGCAAAGACCATCACGAAGGATACCGCGCCCAATCCGCTGTAGACGAGTGCTACTTGCGCATCGTTGAGACCTGCATAGCTCAGGTGATGCGTGGTGTGGTCCTTTCCGCCGACGAAAGGTGAATGTCCCTTGGACAAACGGTTGATCGTGACGGTGCTGGTATCGATGATCGGGAGCGCGAACACGATCAGGGCGCTCACGGCCTGGCGCCAGGCTTCAGGGTCGCCCCCAGCGTTTGATCCGTTCCAGAAGCAACGGATGCCGATGTAGGCCAGGAACACCCCTAGGAACTGGCTGCCCGTATCGCCCATATACATGCTCGATGGGTTCCAGTTGAAGAACAGAAAACCGCATAAGGAGGCGGTCATGCCGATGATCAGCACGAGGTTGATCGTTCCCGATATCCCGGTGGTGAGAAAGACCAACAGACCACACGCCAGGATCCAGATGCTGGTGACCGTGGCAATGGCGTCCATGTTATCCAACATGTTGATGGAGTTCATCAGGCCCACCACCCACATCAACGTCAGCGCATAGTTGTAGAGTGGGGTGTGGAAGATGTGGATACTATTGCCAGATGCGATCAGGATGGCCCCACAGGCCAGCTGCGTGGCGAACTTCAGCACCGGCTTGGTGTTGTAGGCGTCATCGGCCAGACCCATCATAAAGCCAAGACCGGTGGCGGCCAACAGGCCGATCAACTCGGGTTGGAATGGATCGCTCGCCTTGGGAAAAAGGGCACCATGTACAGCAAATGCACCGAGGAACACGATGAAGAAACCCATTCCTCCAAAGGCGGGTTTCGCGCTGGCCGCCCAACGCACCATGCCCTCCTGACCTTCACGGATGCCGAAGGTGCGGAAGAAGCGCATGAACACGCTGTTGGTGATCAGCGAGAACATGATGGCGCCGAAGAACAGACCACTGCAGATCAGGAATAGCTGGGTGCCACTGTACATGGGTCAGGAGCGCTTCATAATTGATGCAAGCGGAAGGCCGCGGAGGTCCTTCGCACTGAGCACGGGATCGACGATCCTCCAATCGATCGCGAAGGCGGGGTCGTTCCAAAGTATAGTGAGCTCACTGGGCGGATGATAATAGGTGGTGCATTTGTAGCTGAACACGGTGTCATCCTCCAGTGTATGGAACCCATGTGCGAACCCTTCCGGTATGTATAACATGGTCTTCTCAGCCCCGTTCAATTCGATCTTGAAGTGCTCCCCAAAAGTGGGGCTGTCCGTGCGGATATCCAGGCAAACATCAAGCACCGCACCACGCACCACGCGTACGAGTTTGGCCTGTGCATGGGGCTCCGTCTGAACGTGCAATCCCCGCAGGACCCCGGTCTGCGAGAGGCTCTCGTTGTCCTGCACGAATGGCGCCGTCAAACCGGTCGCCTGTTCGAATGACCGCTTGTTGAAGCTTTCAAGGAACCAGCCGCGGGGATCACGAAAGACCGTTGGGCGGATCACAAGCAACCCACTGAGCGGGGTGGTCTCCACGTGCATCATTTGCCGCCGACGAGGAGCTTCTTCCACCACGAGCCCTTCACACCCTTAGTGCCGCGGTCCTCGTAGTATCCATAGCCGTAGCCGTAACCATAGCCGTAGCCATAGCCATAACTATAGCCATATTTATTGCGATCAATGTCCACACCATTGAGCACGGCGCCCAACCTACGGATGCGGTTCTCGTTGATCAATCGGTCCACGTTGTGCACGAAGGCCTTCTTGGAGTAATCGGCGCGGAAGATGTAGATGGGGATGTCAGCCACCTGGATGATGGCGATACCATCGGTCACCAGACCCACGGGCGGGTTGTCGATCAGGATCACGTCATAGATCTTCTTGAGCTCCTCAATGATCTCGCCCATACGTGCGCTGAGGATCAGTTCGCTCGGGTTGGGAGGGATGGGACCGGCCGTCACAAAGTCGAGGCCGCGCAACGTGCTATGCTGGATGCAGTCCTCCATGACATCGCGATTAATGAGCAGGGTGCTCATACCGCGCATATTCTCCACACCGAACCCAAGGTGGATCTTGGGCTTCCGCATGTCCAGGTCAAGAACGATCACGCGCTTACCGCTGAAGCTGATGATGCCGGCCAGGTTGATCGCCACGAACGTCTTACCCTCACCACTGATGGTACTGGTGATCGCGATCACCTTCGGACCGGGAGAATTATCGACGAACTGAAGATTGGTGCGCACGGTGCGGAAGCTTTCCGCGATGAGGCTCTTGGGATTCTTGTCCACTAGCAGCTGGCTGATGGGGATCTCCTTCTTGTACTTGGGCACCATGCCTAGGATACCAATGGATGAATGGCTCATCTTGGCGATATCGTTCAGCGACGTGATATTGTCATGTAGGATGTACCGTACAAGGACGATCAGGAAGCCCAGGATCACCCCCGTGAGCAGGTAGCTCACAAGGACCAACCCACGATCGGGTGACACCGGAACGTTCGGCACGGAGGCCACCTCCAGCACCCGGTTCTCCGGCACGTACCCCGCCTTGCTGATCCTGTATTCGATGTCCTTCTCCAACAATTGCGTGTAATACTTCTCGTTGATATTGAAAAGCCGTTGGATACGGGCGAAGGCCACCTGTTTCTCGGGTAGGGTAAGGAAACGCGTATCATATTCGGCGATCTGCTCCTGCAGGCTCTTCCGTTTTTGTGCGAGCCGTTGCCGCATGGTGGTGATGCTGGAGAGGATCAAGTCCTTCTGGATCCCGATCTGGCCATCCAGGGTGGTCACCATCACGTTGGTCTCCTTTGCATCAAATACCATCTGCTGCCGTTTGTCCAGCATCACTTGGAGGCCCTTGATGAGGTCAGAGAGCGTCTGTTCGTAGGTGGTGCCAACGAGCATCGGTATCAGCTCGTATACATTGAGGTTGCCGCCATTGCCGCGCGTGCTCCGTTCCACATTCGCCAGAAGATCGTCCTCTATACTGAGGCTCACGATCTGGTTCTCGTACTCGCTGCTGCGTTCAAGCATCAAGGGCATGATGCTCTCCATATCGCTAACGCGATAATCCTTCTTGAACACCTGCATCTGCACCTCGCTTTCGCGCAGTTGCTTGGACACGGTATCCTTTTGGGTCTCGATGAATGCCAGAATGCTCTTCGCACTTTCGCTCTTTCGCTCCACATCGTACGCAATGAAGGCATCAGCCATCGCCTGCGCCACGTCCCGCGCCAGCATGGGATTGTGGTTCCGGCACATCACGAACACGGTTTTCGCGTTCGGGTCTGCGATACCAATGGTCAGCTGCTCCCTGAAACGAGAAACGATGCTCGCCGGGTTGTTGATCACGAAGTATAGCTTGCCATCTTCATGCGGAGCTTCCATCACCTGGCCATCACGTGGGCGGATGGTGCACCGGAAATGTGGCGTTGCAATTGTTCGACCAATTGGATAGACGTTGGAGTGGTTCTCACCATCCTTTGTGTAGGACAGTTTTACCTCATTCTCCCCCACTTCCATGGAGATCGGAATGTCCCGAATGGTGCTGTCAAGGAGCACTAGATCATCCACCTTGAAGAAGGATTCCGTATAGAATTCGGTCGTGAGGATCTGCCCCTTGAAGAAGTAACCGACCTGCAAGGGGAGCCGTTGGAGCGCCTTGGCAATGAAGAACTTCGAACGCAGTAGTTCCACGTCCGCCGTTAGGTTGTTATTCTCCACCAGTTCGCTCACCTTCAGTACTTTCTCGGCTGTGTTGCTCTGACCGAATTGCATGACCACCCTGCTCTCGTACGTGGGTGCCGTGTAGCGCAGATAGATCCATGCCGCTGCGAACGCAAGCAACATGCAAAGCGCGATCCACAGCAGCGAACGCTTGACGATGTAAAGGAACAGGCCGAGGTCGAACTCATTGCTGAAGTTCGTGATCCGCTCGCGGTAGCTGTCAAGGCTGGCCGCGCGGTTGCTCACGTCATCGTTCAGCATCTCTTGAGCAAGGCTATTTGCTGAATCCTTTAACAACCCCGATGACGAGGACCGTGGTGGTCAGCAACGCAATGAAGGGATTTATCGCGGTGAGCAGTTCCTTGGCGATCTCGGGATTCGGCTGGACATAGATGACATCATCCGCCTGCAGAACGATATCGGCATAGGGTAGGCCGTTGATATCGCTCATGTCGAATTCGAATACGAGCCGGCCGCCATCCGGTTTTTTCCTGAACATCTTCACTTTGCGGGCATCGCCCCTTGGGGAAACGCCGCCAGCAGAGGCAAGGGCTTCCAACAGCGTGGTGTTGTTGTTCTCAAGCTGCACCACCCGTGCATCCCCTCCTGCACCGGGGAATATGACCACCCGCCGGTTGCTGACCGTCAATTGCACGAATGGGCGGTTGTAGAATTCCGTGTACTGTTTCTCCAGTTCCAATTCAGCCTCGCGAATGGTCATCCCGATCAACTTCACGTCGCCCAACAGCGGCAGCTTAGCGTTCCCAGCTACATCCACCAGATAGGCAAAGCCCGTGCGCAGCGTGGCCCTTTGGGACTGTTCATCCACCAGATCGATCATGCGGAATCCATCGTTCGCAAAGAGCTTGAACGAAACGTTGTCGTTCGGCTGAATGCGAAAACCTGCAGGCAAGGAGTCCGGGATCTGGTCGAACACATGATCCGTTGGGGTCTTGAACATGATATCACGGTTGATGTTGCAGCTCGCGAGCAGCACACACACCAACAACAGGTACAACGTCCTTCTCCCCATTCCACGTGATTTCGCGCAAAAGTAACGATCCGTGCCCATCCGCTCAGCCAAGGAGTTCCTCGTATAGCCGGGCCGTGTCATCGATCAATCGGGTGTAATGATAGCGCTGGCGGACATGATCCCAGCCTCCCATGGACATGCCCGCCCGAAGGTCGTCATCCTCAAGCACCCGAATCAGGTTGTTGCTGAACGCCGCCATGTCCTCGCGCGCACTCAGCAAGGCTGTACGCCCCTCCAGCACCACGTTCTCGATCCCGCCCACCTTGGTACTCACGATCGGACGGTTAGCGGCCTGCGCCTCGATCAGGCTCACCGGTGTTCCCTCATTGAAGCTGGTCAAGGCCACCACGTCAACCCCGGCGTTCACAATGTCGATCTCCTTTATCCAGCTCGTAAAGGTGATGTCGGCCCGCCCCACTAGAGGCCTGCCGTTCACCCCATGCCCAAAGCCGTGCCCGTTGAAGTATGGTCCCTGCGCCATGCTGAGCCCCAGTTCTCGGGTGCGGGCTTCCAGCCGTTCACGTTCCTCCCCATCGCCTACAATGAATGCGCGCACCTTGCGTCCGCTGCGCTCCTGTACTTGTTTCATGGCCTGAAGGAACAGGTCATGGTTCTTCACCGGTACCAGCCGTCCTATGATACCGACCGCCAGTTCATCGTCGGCGATGCCATAGACCCGGCGGAACAACGCGCGCTTGCTGGCCTGCTCTTGCTGGAACTTGCTCAGGTCGAAGCCCAGGGGGATCACGCTGACCTTTTCCGCCGCACAGATCCGGTGCTCCTCAACCAGCTCGCTTTTCTGCTTCTCGCTGATGGCCACGATCCGGTCGCTGCGGCGCGCAAGGAATCGCTCGATGTTCTTGTACATCGCTGTGCGCACCTGGCCGAAGTAGCTGTGGAACACGTGGCCATGGAAGGTGTGCACGATGGCCTTCACCCCCATCTCGCGCGCGGCCATCCGCCCCACGGCACCCGCCTTGGCGGCGTGCGTGTGCACGATGTCGGGCTTGAATTCCTTGATGAGTTGTTTGATCCGGCGATAGGCCGTTCGGTCGCGCCAAGGCGCCACTTCCCGCTGCATTTCGGGCAGGATCAAAGGCTTCACCCCAAGCGAACTCAGGATGTGACCACTGCCCTCCTCGCTTTCCTCCTGTGCTCCGCCCACCAGCAAGGTCTCGTATTCCCCAGGCAGGTAGCGGGTGAGGTAGGCCGCATTATGCGTGGGGCCACCTAGATTGAACCGATTAATAATGCGGAGGACGCGGGGCATGTCGTGCGAGAGGACGAAGGTATCCGTTCCGAGAGGGATCCGGCCATTCTTCGCCAACCATCCCCAACGACACCAAGACGAAAATTCACGCTCCGGTTGCCTTCGATCTCAGGGCGATCGACGAATAGCCCGGAACAGTAGGTCACTGCTCATCCACCGCTGCCAGGCGGGTGCTCCCTTGGCACGCGAGAGGAGCCTGGCCAATCTCAGGGAGGGGCCCGAAAGCAGCAGATTGAACGGAAATACCGTATGGTTCAGCACGTCCAACTGTTCCACCTGGAATTGACGGCCAAGGATGACCCGTGCCTCGGAAGCGGAATACGTGTACAGCCGAAGACCGCTCGCCAGCACCTTGCCCTTACTGCCCAGCCAGCGCATGGGGCCGCGAGCCAATACCCGCGTCCATGTATCAAGTCCGTGCTTGTTGGTGAAGGTGATCACCACCCGACCGCCGGGTTTCAGGCTGGCGGCCATGAACACAAGGTTCTTCACCAACTCCTCGGGCGACAGGTACGTTGTGACACCGAGCATGAAGATGACATCGAAGCTGCGCGTAGGAAAAGTGTGTTCGTAGGCATGGCCCACGAACTTCCGTTCGGCCGGCACCGGACTTTGCGCCAGCATACCCGCGCTCACGTCCGTGGCATGGAATCGCATGCGGGGGAATCGCTGTACCAGGTGGTCATACAGATCGCCGGTGCCACCACCGATGTCCAGCACGTCAGCATCGCCGAGGTCCAGCCCGCGGGTGGCCTTCTCCAAACGTTCGTTGAAGAAATACTGGTGGAACGGACTACGCGCGCCGTATTTCTCCCGGTACGTGCCGCTGACGCTGTCGAAGAATCGGGCGGCCTGTTCGTGTTGGTCCGGATCGGTGGAGGACATGATGCTCAAAAAAAAGGAAACCAGCCCTGCCCCTCCTTTGGTGCGGTGATGGCGTCGCCCACCGAAGTGCGGGCGCGATCACCAGGAGGGGAGAACGGTCACAGATGGATCACCTCGCCATAAGCCGCCGCGGCCGCTTCCATGATGGCCTCGCTCATTGTGGGGTGCGGGTGCACCGTCTTGATGATCTCATGGCCTGTGGTCTCCAGCTTGCGGATGCTCACGCACTCGGCGATCATCTCGGTGACGTTCGCTCCGATCATGTGCGCACCCAACAGCTCGCCGTATTTGGCGTCGAAGATCAGCTTCACGAACCCGTCCTTGCTGCCGGCCGCGCTGGCCTTGCCGCTGGCCGTAAAGGGGAACTTGCCCACCTTGATCTCCAGTCCTTTTTCCTTGCACTGCTTCTCGGTCATGCCCACGCTGGCCACCTCGGGGCTACAGTACGTGCAACCGGGTATATTACCATAGTCCAGCGCATGTGGCTTCTGGCCAGCGATAGTCTCCACACAGATGATGCCCTCGGCGCTGGCCACGTGCGCCAGTGCCTGGCCCGGCGTGGCGTCGCCGATGGCGAAGTAGCCCGGGATGTTCGTGGCGTACATATCATTCACCTTGATCTTGCCTTTGTCGGTGACGATGCCCACGGCCTCCAGACCGATGCCTTCGATGTTCGAGGCAATGCCAACAGCGCTAAGCACGACGTCGCATTCGATATTCTTCTCACCGGCGGCACTCTTCACGGTGACCACGCAGCCATTTCCTTTGGTGTCCACATTGGTCACCTCCGATGAAAGCATCACTTCGATGCCCTGCTTCTTGAAGCTCTTTTCAAGCTGCTTGCTCACGTCCTCGTCCTCCACGGGCACCACGTTGGGCATGAACTCCACCAACGTGACCTTCGTTCCGATGGCGTTGTAGAAATAGGCGAACTCGCTGCCGATGGCACCACTGCCCACCACCACCATGCTCTTAGGCTGTTCAGCCAGCACCATGGCATCACGGTAGCCGATGATCTTCTTGCCGTCCTGCTTCAAGGCAGGCAGTTCGCGGCTGCGTGCGCCGGTGGCAATGATGATGTTCTTCGCTTCCACGAGCTGCTTCTTGCCGTCGGCGGTCGTCACTTCGATCTTCCGGCCGGGCATCAGCATGCCGGTGCCCATGATCACGTCGATCTTGTTCTTCTTCATGAGGAACTGCACACCGTTGCTCATGCCCTTGGCCACATCGCGGCTTCGCTGCACCATGGCCTTCATGTCCGGCTTGCCCTCGCCCACGGTGATGCCGTAGTCCTTGGCGTGCTGGATGTATTCGAAGACCTGCGCGCTCTTCAGCAGGGCCTTGGTCGGGATACAGCCCCAGTTAAGGCAGATACCGCCAAGGGCCTCACGTTCCACAATAGCGCACTTCAAGCCCAATTGGCTGGCGCGGATGGCAGCCACATAGCCTCCGGGGCCGCTGCCTAGAACGATGACGTCGTAGCTCATTGTAAGGATGCTGTTCTGTAGGCCGCGAATGTAGCCGTTCACCATTACGCAATGCTGCACCCCAATGGATATCGCTTGACTTGGCACGAAGGGATATATTCGGCACCACCAAAAACCACGGACCATGACCGACTACAACCCTGTTGCGCCTAAACGACCAACACTACTGACCGTGTTGTGCATCTTGAGCTTCATCGCCGGTGCCTATGGATTGTTCGATGGCGCGCGCAATGCCTTCACGAACAAGCCGCAGGAGGATCTGACGGAAGCCAAGGTGAAGATGGAGGAGACCATGGAACAACTCGGCGATGATGCATCCGGCATGGTAAAGAACATGATGGATTCGGCCATGGATATGGCGGAAAAGGCCGTGGAGCATGCCAAGCCGATGGGTTATGCCAGTATCGCGTTGTCCGCCCTCAGCCTTCTCGGCGTTTGGATGATGTGGAACCTCAAGCGCAATGGATTCTGGATGTACTTGGCCGCAGCGATCGCCGGGCTGATGGTGCCCATCTATTTCCTCGGCGGAAGCCTAACCGCCATTCTGAGCGTGGGTTTCATGGGACTCATTACCTTGATCTTCATCATCCTCTACGCAGTGAACCTGAAGCACATGAGCTAACGCGTCCGTTATTTTTGACAGGAAAACCCCGCATTCGCGGGGTTTTCCTTTTTTCGCAGTCGAATGGAACCCCTCGCTCCCACCCTACGACCGAAAGGCCTAAGTAGGCTTTGCATCGCCAGCTTCATCAACCAGGGCGTCATGTTCCCACTGTACCTGCTGGGCATCCCCATCAGCGCCATGATCCAGACCATGGACCCCGACGCGCTGGAAACATTGGTGCGCCAGCAGTATGAGCCGTATTTCAACGATGCCCAGGTAGAACAGTTCCTCACCTACTCCAGCGTGCTGCGCGAACACGGCGTGGCCCTCATGGCCGTTCTCGCGTTGCGGACAATGGCCCGCTTCGTTGGTGTATGGCGCATGTGGAGCTTGAAGGAGGAAGGCTTCCACATCTACACCACGGCCCAACTGCTCGGTGTACTGTTGCCCATGCTGGTAGCGGGCAACACCCTGTTCAGCTTCTTCGGCCTGATGACCGCTGTGCTCTGGTGCCTGCTTTACTGGCAGCAGCGCAGGCTGATCATGGAGCCGCCGGTGAACGTCCCGATGGCGAACTAACTGCTCCGCGGTCGTCGACCGGACAAGGAAGGCAATGCCGGGCTTGCGTTCGCTCAGCTTCTGCAGGCAATCCCGCTGATCTCCACGTTCACGCCGCGCGGCAAGCCTTTCACCGCCACGGCCTCGCGCGCCGGAGGCGAGTCCGTGAAGTAGCCGCCGTACACCTTGTTCACTGCGGCATAATGGGCCATGTCGCTCATGAAGATCGTCACTTTCACCAAGTGCTCGTAACCGAGACCGGCTGCGCGAAGAAGCGTGCCGATGTTCTCCATCACCTGCCGGGTCTCCTCTTCGATGTGGTCCGTACGCAGTTCGCCATTTGCGGTCAGCGCGATCTGTCCGCTGAGGTAGAGTGTACCGTTCGCATCGATGGCCGGTGTGTACGGTGCGATGGGCTTGGCGGCCCCGGGGGGGTGGATGGGATCGCGGGGCATGTGCTCATGTGGCTCCCTCTATATCGGGCGGCCCAAGGAGTGCGAAGATGCGATCATCCGAACAATATAGCTCGGGTACCTTTGCCACCCGATGAACGAAACTCGCCCCCTTATCCTCGTAACCAATGATGACGGCATCACCGCTCCGGGCATCCGCACGCTGGCCCTGGAGATGAAGGCCTTCGGGCGCGTACTGGTAGTTGCTCCTGATAAGCCTCAGAGCGCCATGGGCCACGCGATCACCATCCACGATTATCTGCGACTGGAGAAAGTGGAGATGATGGAAGGCATTGAAGCCTATGCATGCAGCGGAACGCCCGTGGACTGTGTTAAGCTGGCCGTATATCAGGTGATCAAGGGACGCCCGGCCCTGCTGGTAAGCGGCGTGAACCACGGTAGCAACATCAGCATCAACGTATTGTACAGCGGCACCATGAGCGCAGCAGTGGAAGGCGCCATGGAAGCCATCCCCAGCGTGGGCTTCTCGCTGATGGATCACAGTATTGAGGCACGCTTCGATCATGTTCGCCCCATCATCCGCAACGTAGTGGGCAACGTGCTCGAACGCGGCCTTCCGCGCGGTGCGTGCCTCAACGTGAACATTCCGCGCGAAAAATCGGAGCCGCTCAAAGGCATGCGCGTGTGCCGCCAGGCCTGGGGATTTTGGGAAGATGACTTTGAGGCACGCAAGGACCCCATGGGCAAGGATTACTTCTGGTTGCGCGGCCGCTTTAAGGACCTGGATCATGGTGAGGACACCGATGTGTGGGCCGTAAATAATGGCTACGCCAGTGTGGTGCCCGTTCAGTTCGACATGACCGCGCACCACGCCATCGCCGAGCTGAACACCTGGGACCATGCACGCTGATCGCTTCTCCACGGGATTCATCCTCGGGATGATCGCACCCGTGCTCGGTTTCTTCGGCTACGCAGGCATCTACGTAACGACCATTCGGCCGCAGTACGACCTGCATTGGTTCGTGAACGACCTCTTCCTCGGCACGCGCGAGTTCCGCGCACCTGTGCTCTCCCTCAGCCTTATTGCGGATGCCGTGCTTTTCTTTCTTCTCGACCGCTATGATCTGTACAAGGCCATGCGCGGGGTCATCGGGGCCATGCTGGTATACGGCGTGGTGATCGTCATCTTCGCCTTCTAATGGTATCCGCACAAGGGAACGGTACACCTCAGCGGATCTTCATCATCGCCGGAGAAGCGAGCGGCGATCTGCACGGAGCCAACCTGGTGCACGAACTGCGTGCGATCGATCCCCACATATCGGTACAAGCGTGGGGTGGCGATCGCATGGCGGCCGAAGGTGCAGAGGTGAAGAAGCACTACCGCGAGCTGGCGTTCATGGGTTTCACACAAGTTATCATGAACCTGCGCACCATCCTGCGCAACATCCGCTTATGCAAGGAGCAGGTCTTCGCCTTCCGTCCGGATGCGCTCATCCTCATCGACTATCCGGGCTTCAACCTGCGCATTGCGGATTGGGCGAAGCAACGCGGCATTCGTGTGTTCTACTACATCAGTCCTCAGCTATGGGCCTGGAAGGAGAACCGCATCGCCACCGTGAAGCGCAGCGTGGACCGCATGTTCGTGATCCTGCCGTTCGAGAAAGAGTGGTATGCGAAGCGCGGTGTAGATGTTGACTTCGTCGGTCACCCCTTGATGGATGAGATCGCGGCACATGGCCAATTGCCGGCCGTTGGACTGCGCCAGGCAAACGCGCCCATCGCACTGCTTCCGGGCAGCCGGCGGCAGGAGATCGGGCGTATGCTTCCGCTGATGCTGGCCACTGCCAAGCACTTTACTGCGGAGCGTTTTGTGGTGGCCGCAGCACCTTCC
>JBKJNF010000305.1:0-5116 GCA_046596155.1 Flavobacteriales bacterium
CCGGCTGTTGGCCGAGCACCTCGCACGTACCGGTGAGGTGAAACTCACCGTGATCCATCCGCATGCCGAACAGGTCTTCGACCCCGTGCTGGGGATCAACGAAGTGCGCGTTGTCGATATCGACAAGGACAAGCTCTACTTGCGCGAACTCTGGCGGTACAGCGAGCGGGTGGGGGAGAAGTTGATGGAACTGAAGCCCGACGTGATCATGTCGCAGGGCTTTTGCGTGTGGAAGGGGATCGACCGCTTCAGCCACCGCTTGATCGTTCATCCGCACGGGCTGGAGATGTTCCAGATGCTCACGCGCAAGGAGCGCATGCTGGGCTGGCCGTTCCGCGCAGCGCTGAAGTACATCGCACGCAACAGCGCCGTCGTGATCAGTCTGGGTGGCAAGCTCACCGGGATCCTCTTGAAGTTGGTCAAGGGTTCGAAGTGCCGCGTAGAAGTGCTGCCGAACGCGACCGAGCTGCCGTCTACACCGCTTTCAGCACCTGCCCCCTCATCACCACTTTCACTGCTGTTCGTGGGCCGTTTCGCGTTCAACAAAGGCCTCGATGTGCTGATGACCGTGGCCCTGCGGTTGGTGAATGAAGGCAAGGGCGATCTGGTGCGCTTCGACCTGGCCGGTGATGGTCCGCTGCTGGCACAGTACCAGCAGGCCGGACTACCGAAGAACGTGCGGCTGCTCGGACGGGTGAACGATGAACAGCTTCATACGCTGTATTCGGAATGCAGCGCGTTCGTATTGCCCACACGCTTCGAAGGCATGCCCACGGTGGTGCTCGAGGCCATGGCACGTTCCAGACCGATCATCGTGAGCGATGTGGGTGCTTCCGCCGAGCTGGTGACCCCGCACAACGGATACCTGCTTCCACCGGGTGATGCTGAAGCGCTCTACCAGGGGATCATGGCTTTCTGCGAGCGCAAACCGGAGATCCACGCGAAAATGGGCCGGTTCTCCTATGAACGGGTGGTGGAGCGCTTCAGCTGGCCGGCCGTCACACAAGGCTACGTGCGGTTGTTCGATACGTTCCAGGCCTGATCACACCAGGACCTCGCGTACCAACCTATCAGTAATAGTTGAGAGCAGGTGCTCGCTGAGATCCACCTTTGGGTCGATGTCGATCCGGCGTTCTCCACGGATGATGCGCGGCAGTTCCACGGCCACTTCATCCACCCGGATGGAATCGCCCAGCCGTCGTTCGGTGATCGTGCGTCCCACGCGTCCCTCCACGCCCACGTGCAGCACCGGCCGGCGCAGGTAGAAGATCTCGTTGAACTTGGTCCCCAGGAAGTCCTTGTTGGGCCTGGGGATGAAGATGACCACCAGGTCGGCCGCCGAGAGGCGTGGAAAGATGTCGCGTGCAGGCAGAGGTGTGTGGAAACGGATCTGTTCATCCAGTCTGCGTGCTTTCACTTTTGCCCGATACGCTTCCGTACCATGCCCTGTGATGTAGAGGTCGAGCACCGCGCGCTCGAACGCCGCTGGATCCTGGCTCCGCAAATGCTCAAAGGCCTTCAGCACCTCCTCGAAGTACGCTTCGGCCTCCTGGGCACCATACAGACTGCCGGCATAGATCATCCGGAAGGTGCCATCAGGAATGCGAGGGGCAGGCCTGCCCATTTCGTCCGGATCAATGGCATGGGGAATAAGCACGTACTTCTTTTCCGCGCCGCCATAGGTCTCCTTCAGGTGTGAAACAATATCTGGAGCGGGGGAGATGAGTTTGTTGAATGTACGCGCCACCGATGCCTCCTGCACCCGCTCCTGCGCCTGGTCCGCTTCGCTCAACAGCGTTTGCCCGTAATAATGGCCCCAGGTCCACGGATCCCGGAAGTCCGCCACCAGGTTCAGTTCAGGATGCGATCGGCGCAACTCACAGACGTGGGCCATCAGTCCGAATGGCGCACCGGTGACCACCACATGGCGGATGCCATGTTCGGCGATCAACTGCTCGCATAAGGCCATCAGCGGTTTCCGCCAGAGCACGGCCTTGTCCAGCCAATTGCCGGTGGTGATCAGGGGAAGGATGCGGTGCCATACACGGTACATGACCTTTTCGGTGAACGAGGTCAACGGCCGTTTGAACAGCACCGTCGGGTACCGCTGCGGAAGCGGGTGCGCGTGAATGTTCGGGTGGATGACATCGGCCGACCACAGCGAACCTTTCAGTTCTTCGCCGCCAGCGCTGTGGATCACATGTACGGGATGCCCTCGCTCCGCAAGCGTTTTGGCGAATTTCGCCCAGCGCCGGCCGCCGATCCCCTTGTACGGGGGAAAGGTGTAGCTGATGATGAGGATGGGCTCGCCGCTGCGCATGGCCTGCGAATGTGGGAAAAGCGATGATGCCGGAGACGTACTTTCGGCGTCCAATTCCATGCGACACGCGATCATCACCGGAGGCGCCGGATTCATCGGCAGCCACCTCGTGGAACGACTTCTGGCTGAAGGCGGTTGGTCTGTGACCGTGATCGACAACTTTGACCCGTTCTATCCTCGGGAAGTGAAGGAGCGGAACAGCGCAGCTTATCGCAAAGATCCGCGTGTTCGTTTCATTGAGGGCGATATCCTGGATGATGCCACGATCGCTCAGGCCTTTGATGCAGGGGAGTGGGGTCCAGTGGAAATGATCGTGCACATCGCGGCCAAGGCGGGTGTGCGCCCAAGCATTGCCGATCCGATCGGCTATCACCGCGTGAATGTGACCGGTACGTTGAAGTTGCTGGAAGCCGCACGGCGGGCACGGTTATCCCATTTCGTGCTGGCCAGCAGCAGCAGCGTGTACGGGGTGGATCCGGAAGTGCCCTGGAAGGAGAAGGAGCGGGGGATCATGCCGATCAGCCCATACGCGGCCACGAAACTGGCTTGCGAACAATTCGCTCAGGTGTACGCCCATCTTCATGGCATGAAAGTGACGGCCTTGCGATTTTTCACGGTCTATGGCCCGCGCCAGCGACCCGATCTGGCCATCCACCAGTTCTTCCGCAAGATCGCCAGTGGGGTACCGATCCAGCAGTTCGGCGATGGCACCACCCGGCGGGATTACACCTTCGTGAACGACATCATCAGCGGGGTGCGCGGCGCCATGGATCGCAGCCAGGGCGGGGCCTTCGAGGTGTACAACCTGGGGAATTCTGATACGATCATGCTCCGCGAACTGATCGCGGTGATCGAGGGGGTGCTTGGGAAAAAGGCGATCATCGACATCCAGCCCGAACAGCCCGGGGATGTGCCACAGACCTTCGCGGATGTGAGCAAGGCCGGGGCTCATTTTGGCTATCGCCCAACAACGTCCATCGCTGAAGGTGTGCGTCGTTTCCATACTTGGATGCAGTCCACACACCTATTGAAGGCCTGACCCTGGTTGGTCAGGCCTCTGATCGCCGGTCTACCTTCGCCCGCCATGCGTGTGGTCGGCATCAGCAACAAAACCAGGTACTGGCAGCATTACTGTTTCAGTAACCCGCCCGACGGCTACCGCTACTCGCGCGCAGTGGACGTTCCCTGGCATGTGCTGAAGGTGAAGAACCAGTTCCTGGCGCATACGAAGCTGTTCCTTCCGTTGAAGCACGCCGACCTCTACCACACGTATAACAGCGTGGTGGCGAACTGCCGGCCTTGGGTGATCGAGGTAGAGAGCTATCTGCCCCGCTACAAGCCGATGCGCGAGTCGCACCCGTTGTTCCGCTGGGGCCTGCGTCGTTTAGCTGGCAATGACTGCAAGCAGCTCATCTTCACCAGCGAGAACACGCACCGGATGAACCGCGATCGGCTGATCGCCGAAGGGGTGGACCCTGCCAAGATGAGTGTGGTGTACAGGGCTGTGGAGCAATACCTGCCCGCGGATAAGGATCCGGATCATTTCACCATCCTGTTCGCAGGCAATGGATTCTACCGGAAAGGAGGTATTGAACTCCTGAAGGCCTTCCAGCGGCTCGGCCGGGCCGATGCCCGCCTATGGGTCGTAAGCACACTGGAGGTTGATTGGGGCGTGGTCCCGACACGCGAGGACATCGTGTGGGCCGAGCGTGCCATCGCGGATGATCCACGCATTACGCTGCATCGCGGTTTATCCCATGGTCGCCTGCTCCAATTGATGCGACGCGCGCATGTATTCGTCAGCACAACGTTCAGCGACCCCTTCAACAACACCGTGCTGGAGGCCATGGGCGCCCAGTTGCCCGTGATCTCATCACGCGTCAGTTCGATCCCGGAGATCGTGCAGGACGGACGCAATGGATGGCTGCTAGCCGTGGAAGGCCGGACGAGCGACGAGATCGCGGAGGAGATCACGCTCCGTCTTCAGCAGTTGATCGAAGACGTTGGCCTCTACCGCGGAATGTGCCTTGAAAGCCTGGCCGTGGTGAGGGAAAAGTTCGACCTGCGCGTGAGGAATGCTCAGATCACGGCCATCTACGACAAGGCCTTGGGCGGAGGGATCTAGCGCCTGAAGCAGCAATGGAAGAACCGGTTGGTCAGATCCCAACCGTTCGTGGTGGCCGCTTGTGTACATGTGCTCTGGCCAACAACACGTGCCTGTATGTCGGAATTGGCCGGACTGTTGGTCCACTCCCAGTTGCCGATCATGTTCTGCAGTCCCAGTTCAGTGGCTCGCGTGCAGGCCACGTACCATTGCGCCCAGGAACAGAGCTGCATGTTCTGGCTTCCACATTGGATCGCCGCAGCCGGATAGTCAGTGGAATCATGCTCCACCAATTCGATGCAATACAACTCGCCCACTGCGGCAGTGCCGGCAGGGCAGGGTTTCCGGTCCAAGCGGCGCGCGCTGATGAGCTGGAAAGCGGTTCCGTCGAACACCAGCGAAACGGTCTCTCCGGGGGCCACATCCCCAGGTTCCAGCGGTCGGTCTCCGTCCTTCTTGATCTCCACTGCCCCAAGAGCATCGACGTCCAAGGTGGCCGCTCCGTTCGATCCGTTCTGCACACGAAGGATCAGGCGCATGCCCGGTTGCAACGACGTGGCGCTCGGCGCCAACGCGGCCTGCCATGCGGCACCGCCAAGTACTTCGGCGTATTGGAAGGCTCCGGATTGAAGTGAACGCGCGTTCAGCGCATCGACAGCGCTATCCGCGTTCCGGAGACCGCTCACTTGCCT
>JBKJNF010000040.1:0-12968 GCA_046596155.1 Flavobacteriales bacterium
ATTGCTTTTTCATTTGCTCTTGTGCTCGCTTCTGTTGGACAAGGGCAGAACTTGGTGCCGAATCCAGGCTTCGACATATTGGATAACTGTCCAAGCAATCTGAGTGAGATTGAGGTAGCAGCACCATGGAGCACTTTTCGTGGAAGTGTTGATCTGTTCAATACGTGTGACACGGTCGGATATGTTGATGTGCCGTTCAACGGCTTCGGGTATCAGTTTCCGTATGACGGTGAAGGCTATGCGGGACTGATCACTTACCTGCCAGGGGATTCGTTGCATCGGGAATTCATGGGCGCTGAACTTCTAGCACCGCTCTCTCCTGGTGTGCCCGTATACATCTCGTTTCGGATTGCCGTAGGTGGATGGGGCTTATTTGCACCACAGCCAGACCAAAGTAGCAGTGGGGTAGGGGTCTTTTTTTCCACTACGCCGTTTCTTCAGATCAACGGCGAGGATCCACTTCCCTCGTGGACTGCTATAGATCTTTCTTTTGCTCCAACCGACACGGCTAATTGGATACTCGTGAGCGGCTTCTTTGTTCCGGATTCGGCCTACACGCAGATCGTGATCGGTAATCCGCTAAGCCAGTCCCAACTTGAGGTTGTACTCTTAGACAGCACGTCTATGGGTAACGCGGGAGCATATGTTTTTATTGATGCCATTTGTGTATCTGAGGAGCCTGGTTTTTGTCCCTTGTCCACGCATATCGAGGTTGCACTTGAAGAACGGGAGTTGGGCGCCTCGCCAAACCCCTGCACGGATAAGGTCACGATATTCCATAAGGGAACAGCTCATAGGCCAGGGCGCTACATACTTTACGATGCGCGAGGATCCACCGTGGAAGCAGGCGAATTGAACTGGCAAGCTGATCGAGCTTCCATCGATAGTAGAGGTTGGCCTACCGGCCTTTTCTGGCTGGTTACCTACGACTATTCGGAACCGAAGGCCAAGGTTTCGATTGTACACGTGAACCCTTAACCATAAACAACATGGACCGCTTCAACGACCTTTTCGCTGGCATTGTCACGACAGTGATGCTTTCCACACTGACCGTGCCCATTACATGTGGACAATGGATAGCTGGGTCGAACCCAGCAACGATGTTGGCAGGCTCCACAGCCGCCATAGTTGGTACCGCAGGCCCTGCGAACGCCACCCTCCGCGTGCGTGGCGATCAGTTGCCTGTGCAAGACCAATTCATTTCTAGTTCGGTATGCACTTTCCGAACAGACGTGACATCTGGGAACAGCCAAAATTGGAGCATGGTTAGTGGGGCATTGGAAATTGGTCGCTTGTTCCACTTCAACCCGAACAACTCTTTTCAAATTCAAGCCCGTCAGCGTAATGGCGCTCTTTGGCTCCGCAACGCGGAAGCCCCAAACGGAAATGGTGGCTTCCGATTGGCTTTCGATGGCAATGGTTCAGGTGGCACATTTACAGTGAACACATTCGTTCTAAACCCGATCGGCTGGGCGCAGTTGGGTGCCGTGACCGGAATCAATACTGTGAATCCTTATGCACGGTTCGCGCTCATGCATGAGAACATGGGTACTGTTCCTACCCAATGTTACCGGCCGTGGTTCGACAATGCGTTATTGGGCATGGGGAATAGTGACATGTATTACATAGGGCATAAGTACGCGATGACCGGCGGAACAGGTGCCGAGCAAGATGAGAACAGCACGGTGGTCGCTGCTTGGGGCGATCCCAGTCTTCCGGCAGGGTTGGGTCATCAATTCGATACGTTCCAGTTCAGGTATTTGGCTGCGCTCGATGCCACTTCAAGTGCTGGTAGCATCGATGGTCTTGAACTTATGCGCCTTCGGCCATTCCGTTTGGCAGCAGGTGACCCCGTGCAAGGCTTCGTGGGGATCGGCGATTGGAGCGCGGCCAATACAGGGCCTGAGGAGCGGTTGGATGTGCTCGACAGGACCATTCGCGTACGTAGTTTCATGGGCACGTATACACCGTCGTTTGAGCGGCCATTACTGGATCACGTTGTGGTTGCCGATCCCACGGATGGTCGGTTGTACTGGAGAACGTTGCCGACCGGCGGCGGTGGTAGCAACTGCACATGGGAGCTGAATAACGGCAATGTCGCCACCGCCTATGCCCCAGACGGCACGAACAATATCTGTCCGGAGGTCGACAATAACGTGGGCATCGGAGTGCCATTCCCGGTTTCAGCCAAGTTGCACGTGTCGCGCGTGGCAACAACAGCCGGTGATCATGGAGGCATTCTGAGCACCTTGACCGCTCCTGGGACCACCACTGGCACCAGCGGGAATGAGAGCAGCGCGATCACTGGAAATCTCACCGGCAGCGGGTTCAGGCTGCGCGGCGTTTACGGAACGGCGGTGGATGATGGTGCACCATCCCAATATCTCATGGGTGTCGAAGGCTCGGCCTATTCACCGAACGGCGCAATGCGGAGACCATCGGCGTGTATGGCAATGCTGGCGGCCCCGGCGTGGCATATGGCGTGAAGGGTGTTGCCGGTGGGGGCAATACGTTCTCCAGAGCGGGATATTTCCAGGGAAGTCTGGAATACACAGGTAACTTGATCGGACCGTCCGATGAGAACCTGAAGGAGAACATCACCGAGCTGAACGAAGCACTGGCCACGTTGGGCCAACTACGACCGAAGCGGTTCAACTTCCGTTTTTCCGAACCGGAATTGGTACACATGAACTTCCCACACGGGCAGCAGATGGGCCTTATCGCTCAAGAACTTGAACAGGTGCTCCCTGAATTGGTCCACGATTCACATTTGAGTGCGGACTTCGACAGCGATGGTGGATCCACCGGCCCTGCGATCGATTACAAAAGTGTGGACTACATCTCACTGATCCCCTTGCTCATTGGCGCGATCAATGAGCTGAAGGCTCAAGTGGATGCTTGCTGCAGTGCAGCGGGTCGTTCGATCTTGCCTGCTGGTCCGGCTGCTCCGGTAGAAACGTTGAGGACCGAACGCCTCTCGATCGATCCCAATCCCTTCACCACGAGCACTACGCTGCGCTATTATGTCGCACAAGCGGGTCGCGCCCGCTTGGAGTTGAGCAGCGCCGATGGCCGCTCGCTGGAGGTGTTGCGTGAGGAGCGTACCATGGAAGGTGAGTACAGCTACGTATGGAACACGAGCGGCCTAGCACCTGGCACCTATTTCGTTGCTTTGGTGGTGGATGGCAACGTGGTGGTAAAGCGCGCCGTGAAGGTGGGCGAGCGGTAGTCATTCCCGTTCCTCGGTCAGTAAGCCCCGGACGCGAACTCCGGGGCTTACTTTTTTCAATCCACAAATGCGACCTTCGCGCTCCACAAGAACATTTGCCCATTCCACCTGTTGCATAGCGCATGAAGAACATCCTCAGCTACCTCACCTTCGGCCTGCTGGCCTGTGGGGGCTCGGCCAGCACCGAAAACACGCTCGCGCAGACACCCGCCATGCCCTTTTACGACCTTACCGCCACGGACATCAACGGCAAGCCCTTCGCCTTCTCGCAGCTCAAGGGCCACAAGGTGCTGGTAGTGAACACGGCGAGCGAGTGCGGCTTCACACCGCAATACAAGCAGCTGCAAGAGCTTTACGAGCAGTACAAGGACAAGGGCTTCATCATTGTGGGTTTCCCCAGCAATGATTTCGGCGGGCAGGAGCCGGGCGATGAAACGACCATCGCTTCTTTCTGCGACAAGAACTATCACGTTTCGTTCCCCATGATGAGCAAGGTGAGCACCAAGGGCGGCGCGCAGCATGCGGTATACACGTGGCTTACCCAGAAGGCGCAGAACGGATCTGCGGACAGCCAGGTGAAGTGGAACTTCCAGAAGTACATGATCAATGAGGATGGCACCATGCACGGGATGCTGGCCTCTGCCGAGGATCCACTAAGCGGGTCCATGTTGAACTGGCTGGACGGAAAATGATGAGCGAAGGGGTGGACATCCTCTGCATAACAGCACATCCGGACGATGCGGAGATCGGCTGTGCGGGAACGCTGTTGCGCCACGTGGCCCAAGGGCGCACCGTAGGGCTGGTGGACCTTACCGCCGGTGAATTGGGCACCCGCGGTACGCCCGAGATACGCCGGAGGGAAGCGGAGGCCGCCCGCCTGGTAATAGGTGCCCAATTCCGCTATCAGTTGGGCCTGGCCGATGGTTTCTTCCGCGCCGATGAGGCCAGCTTGTTATCCGTTGTGGTGGCCCTCCGCAGGCATCGGCCACGCGTGGTGATCACCAATGCCATTCGAGATAGGCACCCGGATCATGGTCGTGGAGCTGCGCTGGTGGCTGAAGCCTGTTTTCTGAGCGGCCTTCACCGCATCGCTACAGCCTTCGAAGGGAAGGAGCAGCAGGCGTACCGGCCCACCACGGTATTGCACATGGTGCAGGATCACTGGATCGATCCGCAGTTGGTGGTGGATGTAACTTCTTTTTGGACAAAGAAGCAGGAAGCGCTGGCGTGTTTCAAGAGCCAGTTCCATGATCCGAACAGCACCGAACCTGTGTCGCCGATCAGTGTGCCGGAGTTCCTCCCTTTGCTGGAAGGCCGGGCCTTGGCCATGGGCCGTTTGATCAGCAGCACGTACGGCGAAGGATTCACCTGCGCGCGTGCTCCGGGGATCGGGGATGTGATGGACCTCGATTGATCGGTCATTTGCCCGAAGGCGCGAACGCGCGCCACAATTCACGGCCGCGTTCCACATCCGCCCCGGTGGGCCACAGTTCGCGGAACATGCTCTGTGTGCGCCGCATGAAGACAACCAATTGGTAGGTCGCACTTGCCCCATACGCAGCGGACGCGGTGAGCGCCGCACCGATCAGTCCGTGGTGCTCCACCAACCACGGGCCTGTTCCAGCGGTGATCGCCACGCCAAAAGCTGATCCGATCAAGTTTACCTTCGTATGGCCCGTGCCACTGAAATAGTGACTGAAAGCCTGGGATGCGGCCATGCTCAGGATGCCCGGCGCCAGTGCAAGTATGATGGGGTGCAGGCCATGGATCTCCTTCCCGAAGGCCAGCGAGAACACGGCTTCCGGCATAATGAGCAACAGGATGATCACCACTGTGGCCAGCGTGAGCGCCAACTTCATGGTGGTGAGTGTGAGCTTGCGGCGCAGATCGGCAGAATGCGTATTGCTAACGCGGCTTAGCAACACCATGCCTAGGCTGCGCGGTGCGATCCACGCACTTTCCGCAAGCTGATTGCCCACGCTGTAAACGCCCAGCGGCGAAGTGCCCTGGAAGTGATCGATCAACTTGTACGCGAGGCGATAGTTGATCAGCTGGAGTCCGTTGGCCCCTTGCACCCAGAGGCCTTGCATGAACATGAACTTTAGGTCCGCCCGATCCGATCGCACAATGACCGGACGCCCCCCACGCATGGCCCACGCACTACTGACCACAGTGAGGCCGAACGCCGCGTAGCTGGCCACCACGTAGTCCATCACGGATGAACTGCCACGGAAGATCAGGGCGCTGAAGGCGATGAGCAGGATCGCAGCGTTCAGCGTAGTGATGAGGTTGTGACGGGCGATGCGCTGTTCGCCTAAGAGCACACCCAGGTGAACGGAGTAGATGGCCTGCAAGAAGGCCAGCAGGCACACGTGCAGTACGAGGCCATCGGGCACCAACGGTACGCGGAGCATCACCGCGTAGGCCAGCAGAACGCTGATGACCGCGCAGCTGTAGGCAGGGACCAACAGGCGGGAAAGGGCCACACGCGGAACGAGGTAGACCAGTGCGCCACCACCCAGCAGATTCGCAGGCAGCATCACCAGTGTGATGCCCAACGTGATCAGGCTGATCGCACCAAGCCCCGGGGCCCCGAGCGCATGCCCGGCCAGCATGATCACCACCAGGTTCATGCCCGTGCCAAAGACGCGCGCTGCAATGGTGCCGGTTACCTGCTTCAGCATCTCAGTCGTCGTCCTCGTCGTCCGAGAGGTCCGGGGCCTTGCGGACATTGGCCGGTTTACTGCTGCCCTGGGCCCTGCGATGCTTCCGGTCCGAAGGGGCTGGCCGACTGATCCGTCGCATGCCGTCCACCAACGTGAACCCGTCTACGGAAGTTAGCGTGGCCAGGCCTTGCGACCATGCCGATCCGCGCAGTGGATCGATCGTTTTCACCAGTTCCTCGCGAAACCGCTGAGGACTAAGTTCCAGCACGCGCATCAGCGCGATACGCACACCTTGCTCCACACCATGGTCCTGGGCAGGACGGTACAGTTGTCCGTTATGAACGAACGGGGCACCTGCAGGTCTGGCGCTGCGCACATCTACCTTCAGCGGGCTCAGCACATGTCGCTCATACGGGCCTTGCATGCGGTCGGCGAAAAAGGCATGCAGCGTTGCGTTCTCCGATGGCATCTGGCTGCCCATCAGCCACCAGCGGCCTTCATGCTCGAAGAGCGTTGGTGACAGCAGCTCTTCCTGGATCAACGAACACATGCGTTCGGTGCCTTCGTTGCTGTCAGTGACCCGGTGCAGTTCCACGCAGTGCTCTCGATGGTCACACAGAACAACAAAGATGCCTTCGGCCCTTGTCAATGTGCAAGATCCGGAGTGGCGCTGCTCGGCCGGCACCAGGGTACGGGAGCGTTTCAGCACATTGTCGCGCTTGGGTCGAAGTCGGCTGATCTCCGTGGTGCGGTTCAATTCATCCCGCTTTTCGTAGATCACGTTCAACTGCCCGTCCACCATATAGCCATATGGACAAGCGCGGCTCTGCCCCAGACTGGGCGATGGAAGCCAGCGGGCGTTCAGGTTCGGCTTTGCCGCGAGCAAGGCCTCGATGGGCTGGTACAACACACCGATGTTCCATTCCTCGATGGACTTGCGTTCGTCGAGCTGCCCGAGTTTGTTCTGGTTCTGGCGCCAGAGGAACTGCAGAAAGGTGATGTTGTCCGGGTATTTCCGGATCGGAGCTGTTGTCTTGCTTTCCACACCAACTGCGGCATCGGACCGGCCGTTGAGCAGGTCTTGGCATACTTGTGCTGACCAACCCGCGCTGCCCAGTAATACGCTGTCCAATGTTGCGCTCAATGAGCCACGGGTGATGGGGAACCAGCCTTTCTGCAGGATGAAGCCTGCGTCCAATCGTTCGGTGAGCCGTTGCAGTACGGCCCCTACCACCGTTCCGCCGTTCACCACTTCCCAGAACACCGGCGGTTGTCCGCGGTATTTCTCTTCATCGCCGTGATGGTAACTCCATACGCCATGCCGGGGCAACGAGAGGATTTCGCCTTGAAGGATGCCGAAGCCGAAACGGATCAATACATCGGGCCTGTATACTGCGATAGCGGCCAGATCGACGGGTTCGAAGCGTTGCCCGCTTCCCTTGGTCACTGGAACACATTCCATTCGGGGAACCCCGGCCAGCGCGGTGCTCATATCCTCGCGAACGTAACCCACCGGATGAAAGCGCTTGCGCCGATACCACAAATACAGGGCGAAACGCCAGGGGTAGTTCAGTATCTGTTGGATCAAGGGCAACTTCACGGATGAGGTCGCCGGTCGGGTAACGACGAGCACTGGCTCCACGCCTGTCACGGCCAGCACCCGACGGATGCATTCCGCCTGCCACCGCTGCAGGTCCAGCGAATCGCAGAGGAAGCCAACGCGCAGTGTATCAGCCATGGGAAAGCACCTGTTGATAGATGGTTTGAAAGGTAGCGCACACGGATCCCGCACTAAAACGGTCGATAACCGAGCGTCGTATGGTGGCCGGATCCCGTGGAGCCTCCGTGGCCATGCGGATCATGGCCTCGGCCAGTTCGTCGGTTGATCGCGGCGTAATGAGCAGACCGTTCTCTGCCGTGATGAAGGCTTCGGGACCGCCGCAACGAGTGGCGATCACTGGGCGTCCCAAGGCAAGCGCTTCCCCCGTGACCACACTGAAGGTCTCCACATTGCTGTTCACGATCACGGCACCCGTGCGGCCCATGTGCGCAAGCACCTCGCTGTTGGCCACGCGACCGAGCCATTGCACACGGTCGTTCAACTGGAGGGAGGTGGCGAGGCGATGGAGCTGCTCCCGGTCCGGGCCATCACCTATCACCCCTAACCGTAATGCGTGGCCCTGATCCATGGCCTGTTTCAATGCTCGTAGAACCCCGCTCACGTTCTTGGTGCGGTCCACCAGGTCGGCCACTACCAAGAACTCGCGCGGATCACCAGGGGCGGGGAGGGGAAGGTCCGTGCCGGGCACCACATTGGGTACTACCCGATAGCTGGTGATCAATCCCAAGGCTTTCAGGCCTTCACCCAAGTGCGTGCTTACCGTCGTAACGGCCGAGGCATTTCGGAGCAGCCACCGATTGATGGCTTTGAAGAGCGGCCCCTTGGAGGCCCACGTTCCGTCCAGGTACTCGCTGCTCTGCTCGCTCAGGATGTATGGTACGCCCTGAGTGCGCTTCAGCCACCAGGCCACCAGCGCGGGGCGTACCAGAATGTGCACATGCGTGATGTCCGGCATTCCGCGTTCGCTGATCACGCGATGCAGACCGTTCCACGAGGCCTTCCAATAGCGCCGCAGGTTGATCAACTTTCGCAGCGCCACAATGGTCATTGTGCTTGGCTGGTAATAGCACCGGAGCTCCCAAGCACCGTCACCTTCAGAGAGTACCTGTTCTTCAGGCACCGCAAGTCCCTTGAGCGGAACCGCGAAAACGACGCTCACCTTGTGCTCGCGTGCAACGGCCAGTGACTGCTTACGCACGAAGTCGCCCAGTTGCGGGTCGTTGCGGCCCGTGTACCACTTGGGGATCACCAGAATGTGCATGTGCGGTGCGGCAAAGTAACGCGCTCGCTCCGGCCGGTTATATTTGCCATCCCAACGCCTCCGGGCAGTGGGAAATGGTGGATGTAGCTCAGTTGGTTAGAGCGCCGGATTGTGATTCCGGAGGTCGCCGGTTCAAGCCCGGTCTTCCACCCCAGAGCAAAGCCCCGTAATCAGCGGGGCTTTTGCTTGCGGAACACGGCGGGTCTCAGCGCACCAGCGTAACATGCCCGGCCCACTTCCGTCCGTCCTGCATGGCGAACACGAAATAGTAGGTGCCCTCGCTCACGCCCGATGCCGTCCAAGAGTTGCGGTAGTTCAAACTCTCATAGATCTGTTGGCCCCAACGGTTGTAAACACGTAGGTGGTTGTTGGGAAAATACTGGGCGTTGCTGAAGGTGAGCGCGTCGTTCTCTCCATCGCCGTTCGGACTGAAGACGTTCGGGACCAGCACATCGGCCGGGGCCACGATGTACGGGATGGTCGTAGCGTTGGAGCATCCGTCAGCGCCAGTTACGGTCAGAGTGATCATGTATTCGCCAGGCTCTGTGAAGGTGACGGATGGGTTCTGCGCATTGCTGCCAGGCAGGTCCGGACCGAAGTCCCAAGCCCATGATACGATGGTGGTGCCATTGCCCGCCGAGTTATCCGTGAAGAACGCCGTAGCCCCCAGCGGCACAGGAGAGGATGGCGATACCGAAGCGGCCGCCAGCGGACCACTAGCGCTCACGGTGATGTTGTCGGCGTAGGTGCAGCCGAAGTTGTCCATTACACTGAACACATAACTGTTGCTCCCCGGTACGTTAGGCGTAACCGTTACAAGGAGATGATCCGCACCATCGACAACCAAGCCCGTACCGGACCAGAAGGATGAATCCGGGGTCGAAAGGCCGAGGTCCGGGGTGTAGGAGGTCAGGTCAGGATACAGGGCCGGATCGAAGTTCAATCCCCACTCGCAGATAAACCCGTTGTCGCTGGCCCACAGGTCCGTGACGTTCAACGTCCATGTGCCATTGAGCTGGCACCCTTGCAAGGCGGTCATCGGCATCAGGCTCTCGTAGGTGCCCGCTGGAAGTGTTGCTCCAGAGTTGTCGACCCACGTGCCGTTGGTGGCAGTAGGACTCCAGCAGTATTCGTAACACACGCCTTGCACGGTAGGCTGTGAATCGTCATCCACCGGTTCTCCGAGGAAAGTGCCGCCACCGCCTTGTTGGTGTAGGATGACCGATTGGCCGCTTGGGCATACCAGCTGGATCACGATGTCGCCCATGAAGGAATGCTCCATGCTGACGCAAAGTGACAGTAATTGGTCGATATTGGTGAGCGTGGCACCGGGTTGAAAGATGTTGTAGGACAGGGTGGTGGTGAAGGTCTCACCCACGTTGTCCGGTAGGAAAACTCCACCACCCAGATCGTTGTTGGGCAATGCGGTCCAGGTCGTTGGCGTCACGTTGCCGTAAAGTTCCACCGGGCTGCCCAAGCAAACGCTGGTGTCCGCGCCGAGGTTGAACACGGGCGTTGTACTCACCCATACCGGAAGATCGATCAAGTTGGTGTTCTGGCACGCGTTGTTGTCCGTGAGCGTAAGCTGGATCACATATTCGCCCGGCGCCTGAAAGGCATGGGTGGTCACAGGGCCAGTTGTGCTGTCCGTGCTGCCATCATCGAAGTTCCAGTTGTATTCAACGATGTTGTAGCCAGCAGCTGCGAAAGAGGCCGACGCGTCGAAGTTCACGGTCTCACCCTGGCAGATCAAGGCTGGTGTGGCTTCGCTCATTACGGCATTGGCCGTGGGCGGCTCGCAAGGGGTGTAGCACAGGATCGTGGCTGCAAAGATCCCTGTGCCTACGGAGTTGGAGCTCCACTGAAGGGTCAGGCAGCCGCTGGTGTTTCCGAAGGAGGCGGAAACAATGCCGGGGGAGTTGTTACCCACATAGGTGCCGATCACCGGGGCGTTGATATCGGGACCATCATAGATCGTCAGTTGGTCCACCGGTTGTTCTCCTTCGGTGTTGAGGTTGAAGGTGATCCAGTTCAGGGAGATGGCCTGTCCTGCCTGATCGGGGCAGATGGTGCTGGAGTAGTTCTCACTGTTGCTGTAGCCGCTTGCGCCCTGACCACCACTGTCCAACAAGGCACCAACGCAGGTGTTGATCGCGGGCTCGGAGATCAAAAAGGCCTGTCCCTGAGCGCCGATCACGGTCAGTAGGGAGACCGTTGTGAGCAAGGTGGTGAACAAATTGGGCAAACGGAGGGTACTGGTTATCATGAGGTCGGGTGCGTGCCGGCAGTGGTCATGACGCATCGCGGTGCGTCGGCGTTGCCGGGGTGCGGCGGGCCGCGAAAATAGCGGGTCAGCTTTCCAGGAAGGGCAGCCCAATTACAACCCGTGCTTCTGATTCACCAAGGCCGTGTCCAGTGTCCAGAAGATACGCTGCTCTTGTCGGGCCCTGCGCTCCGGGCAGGCCGGCAATGAGCAGATGCGGCATGAGGCGGGCACGCACGGATCCATGTGGATGAACAGCTCCACTTCGCGGCTGTTGCGTTCGTTCACCAACGTCTCGATCGCCGCGATCTCATCGTGGGCCTTTTCCAGGTTGTAGTACCACGGCAGGGTAACGTGGCAGTCGATGTGCAACACCGCGCCATACTTGATCATCCGGAAATTGTGGACGTCGATCCAAGCGGGCATCCGGTGCTCTTCAAGCAGCGCGATCACCTCGCGTGCAAGGCCCATGTCGGTCTCGTCCATGATGCCCGCCACCGAGCGCCGGAACACACGCAGGCCGGTGTAGATAATGTACACAGCGAAGAGGATCGCGAAAAGCTGGTCCAGCCACATCAGTCCGGTGATGCGGATCAAGATCAGCCCCACGACCATGGCCACTGTGCTCCACGCATCGCTCAACAAGTGCGCGCCGCCAGCCTCCATGGTGATGGAGTGGGCCATTTGCCCGCGTTTCTTCAGGGTAAGGCCCATCAGCAGGTTCAACGCCCCAGCGCCCCCGACCAGCAGGATCCCCCGGTCAATATCGTGCAGTACGTGATGCGCCAACAAAGCCTGGACGGCCCGCCAGATGATCAACGCGCCAGCTAGCACCACCAACCCCCCTTCAATGCCGGCGCTGATGAATTCGACCTTACCATGGCCGTACGGATGTTCCCGGTCCCGCGGCTTTGCCGCTAGCCATAAGCTGTACAGGGCGAAGGAACCGGCAGTTACGTTCACGATGCTCTCCAGCGCATCGCTCAGGATCGTGTTGCTGTGCGTGAGCCTCCAAGCCAGGAACTTGATGCCCATGAGCACGAAGCCTACCAATAGCACCAGGGTCTGCAATCGAATGTTCGAGCGGGTAACGCGCATGCGACAAGATTACCTGTTGATGCGGTGACGATCGTCACATTTCAACTGCCAGCAGGTCTGCGGCATTGCGATGCTGCTCAATTAAGGCCAGAGCAACGCAACTCAACCACACATCTTGGAACTGAACATGTGTTCCGCGGACAGCATCCTCCGCATCGTTCTCGCGATGTATTTGCTGCACTGTGCTTGACATAGGTGATCTCGGCAACCTGCGGTTCGCGCTGCTGGTGCTCGCCGGGGTCCTGGTGTTGACCAGGGTGATCTCGACCTGTCCAGTGTGCTGTCTTCGGCATCTGTACACGGCCGGTAAGAAACGGGTGAAGGGGCTTCTGATGAAACCCGAGAAGCACGGGTGCGGCATGTGCTGTGGTCGTCGGTGTTTTTTCGATCGCAAGCCATTCACCATCAGCTATTCCTGAATCGATGCATGTACATACATTCCTCCGGCCGGGACCACGCGTTGCGTTCTTCAAGCGACACTGACATGAGCTGGACGCCTGGTCCTTGTTGAATTCTGATAGGATCACAAATTGTCGTTCACCCGAGAGGGTTCTGCTACCGGGTGTGAAGCGATTTGCTAGTGGACCTTGTGTTGCCGTTTCTCCTGCCAGTTGACCGGTGTAGCTCGAATGTATGTACATGCATATATCGACGGGCCAAGGAATCCCGAAGTGCAATTTCGGCCGCAGGCTCATCACACTTAGCACACGAAAAATGGGTCCAACAAAGCATTCCTCTTCCGCCAGTTGATAGGATGATCACCTTTGGCATCCATGTTCGCGATCATCGCCATTATTTTCGTGCTGGGCTACGCGGCCATTGCACTAGAG
>JBKJNF010000087.1:0-12652 GCA_046596155.1 Flavobacteriales bacterium
GCGCCCACCAAGGACGGTATCAAGATGGGCTTCGACGTCAGCGTGTCGTGGCGCATCATGCCGGAGGAGGCCAGTTGGATCTACAGCAACGTTACCGAGAAAGAAGGTGGCGACAAGGGCCGCTACATCTGGCTGGAGGAGAATGTGATCCGCGCCAAGCTGAAGAGCGCCTTGGCGCTAACGGTAAGCAACTACACACCGATCGAGGTGTATTCCATCAAACGCGAAGAGATCCAGGACCACATTGTGAAACGTATGCGAGAGGAAATGCTTCAATACCGCTTGGTCGTTGAACAGTTGGACCTGCGGGAGGTTTTCTACAATCCGGAATACGAGCAGAGCATCAACGCCAAAAAACTGGCCGAACAGGAAGTGCTGCGCTTGTTCGAAGTGACCAAGCAGAAGGAAGAACAGCTAAAGCAGAGCGAGATCGACAAGAACATCGCCATCCAGATGGCCGAGGGCGAAGCGAAGGCCTTGCAGATCAAGGGATCGAGCATTGCGCAGAATCCGAAGATCATCCAGCTGGAGTGGATCAACAAATGGAACGGCGCGCTGCCCACGTACATGATGGGTGATGGACAGGGTGTGATCCTGAACCTCCCGAAAGGGGATTAGGTTTGAGGAAGTGGGCGGTGGTGAACACGAACGCGTTGATCATCCCCTCCCGTCCTCTGTGGGGATCGATGCACCTCACCTCACCTTCGTGTGGTGGAATGGACCCAGGCCCTCATCGACTTCCGCATCCACCTGAAGTTGGAGCGCTCGTTGAGCGACCGCACCGTGGAGGCCTACTTGTGCGACCTCGCAAAACTGCAGGCCTTCGCCGAAACACACAACCCCGTGCCCAAGCCCGAAGTGATGGGGCTCGATGATCTGCAGGCCTTCACCACCGCCGTGGCCAAACAAGGCCTTAGCGCCACCAGCCAGGCCCGCTTGATAAGCGCGGTGCGCGGCTTCTATAAAATGCTGCGCATCGAGAAGGTGATCCCTTCAGATCCCACCGAACTGCTTGAAAGTCCGCGCACCGGGCGCTACCTGCCCACCTTCCTCAGCATCGAGGAGATCGACGCTATGGTGAAGGCAATCGACATGAGCCGGCCCCTCGCCCACCGCGATCGCGCCATCCTCGAAACGCTATATGGCTGTGGATTGCGTGTGAGTGAGCTCTGCACCTTGCGCATAAGCTGGCTGCACTTCACCGATGGTTTCGTCCGCGTGATCGGCAAAGGCGACAAGGAGCGGCTGGTGCCCATCAGCCCCGAGGCCATGAACCAGATCGAGGTGTACCGGCAAGATGAACGTGTGCACCTTCCCGTGAAGAAACCCGCCGAGGACATCCTCTTCCTCAATGCGCGCGGTGGCGGCCTCTCCCGTGTAAGCGTCTTCAACCTGGTGAAGAAACTGGCGGTGAAAGCAGGGGTCACCAAAGTGATCAGCCCGCACACCTTCCGGCATTCCTTCGCCACGCATCTGGTGGAAGGTGGTGCGGACCTGCGCGCGGTGCAGGAAATGCTCGGCCACGCCAGCATCACCACCACGGAGATCTACACGCACCTGGACCGCGAGTACCTGCGCAGCAACATCTTGCAGTTCCATCCACGGGCACGCAGGAAGTAACATTTGCTTACGCTGAGGCAAGTATGTTGTTCATGCGCCGGAAGACGTTTGCCCACATAGATCCACGTATCCGATCTGCGTACAAGGACAATGGCAGTGCGCGACGCGATCAGGATTACCCAGCGCTGCTAACGGCCGAACGGGTTATGTAGTTCCTGTGAACCTTAAACAGCCGCGGAGACGAGCTTCCTCCGCCTGAGGACCGATCGGGGAACTTTCTCATCCGCAAGCGCGCCGATCCGGTACGATGAATTGGTCTAAGCGAGCTCCAACGCGCCACTTCCTATGACGTATGCGGAAAAGGCACCAAACAAAAGACCGCCCCGCGCGAGCGCGGAGCGGCCTTAGCCTGACTTGCGGATATTCTATTGCTTGGTGAAGCGGGCAGCATACTGCTGTTCGCCAATGCTGACGCGCACGAAGTACATCCCGCTCTTCAGCGCGCTCACGTCCACCTGTACATTGCTGCTGGTTGCGTTCACCTGTAGGTCCATTACTAGGGAACCCAGCACGTCCACAACTTGCAGGCGCGCTGCATTGCGCAGGTCCACTGGCATGGTGATCGTCAACTGATCGGCCACGGGCACTGGGAATATGTTGAGCACTTCAACACGCTCCGCGTCTTCTGCAAAGCCAACGCCTGCTTCGGTGCACACAGCACCCCGGCGCACCTGACCACGTACCTCGCCGTTCGCAAAGTCCGTAGTGTGCACGTTGAGGTAAAGGCTGTCATTACGCAGTTGTACCGAATTGGCCACAGTGAACGGCGTTGCATCGGTGCCCTTGAGGTAGGTGAACACACCGTTCTGCACGATCATACCGCTAAAGTCGAACAACACTGGGCCGTTAGTCCCTACGACACCCTTGTGGAAGTGGGCGGCCTGCACCATCTGTGCGTTGGTAACGAACATCACGTGGGCGTTGCTTTGTCCGCGGTCCACCGATACAATACCCGCACCAGTAGCGCTGCTACCGTTCGCAGGAACCTGCTGACCACCGTCAAGCGCGATGGTATAGCCTTCGCGCATGTAACGATAGACCTGGCCGCGCACCTCGCCGTTAGGATTAGCTGCTGTATGCACGTTGAGGTACATGTTGCCTTCCAACAGTTCAATGAGGTCACCTTGCGTTGCACTGGTAATGTACCCCGTGATGCGATTACCATTGATCCCGGCAGCCAGGTCGAATACGACGGGACCTGCATTGTTCACTGCAGCGTTATGCAGGTGGGCCGCCTGGATAGGACCGCTCAGTCCGTCCACCACCACATCGTAACGGATCGAATCAAGGTCATAGCTCGCGGTAAAGCTGGCCGCACCCTTACCGTTGGTGGTCACCATCGGCACTTGCTGTGCACCATTCAAGCTGGCATCGAAGGAAATACCAGCCGGCATCTTCAATTGTCCGCGGATCTCGCCATTGGGGTTCGCTGCCGTGTGCACGTTCAAGTAAATATTGCCGGCCATCAGATCGGACAAAAAGGCGGTGGGATCCACTTCGCCAGTGATGGTGTTTCCGCTGATGAATCCACCCAGGTCTTGTATCACAGGACCTGCCGCTCCCATGGCCGCCATATGCAAATGCGCTGCAGTAACAGCACCACTCAAGCCGGTCACCACCACGTTGAACTTAAGACTCCCGTTGTGACGGGCCAAGAGGAACGTGCCGAGGCCAAAAGCGGGCGTACTCACCATGGGCACCTGTTGCATGCCGTTCAGATCGGCCACGAAGGCATGGTCCGTCTCGGGCAGGATCTGGCCACGGATCTCACCATTCGGGAAGTTCATGGTGTGCAGATTCAGGTACAGTTCTCCGCGCAAATGCTTGGCTACCAATTCGGGCGTAAGCATGGACCCGGTGATGGTCGTCATCACATGTCCATTGCTGATGTATGGTACCAGGTCCACGAGCACAGGACCATTGGTGCCGGGCATGCCTTCGTGGATGTGAAGGCCTGTTATCGCGGAGCTCAGGCCGGTCCAACCAATGTTCACGCATAGCGTGTCGCGGGTGCCGTTCAACGTTAGACCGCCGAGGCCTAATGCACTGCTGTTATTCGCCGGTACTTGTTGCGCGCTGGTCATTTTCGCGCTGAAGAGAAGGTGCGACTGGAGATGTGCCGCAGAGGATGTAAGGGACATCAGGCTCAATGCCATCGTTCCAAGAAAGGCGTAAGGTGTTCGCATGATCTGAATGTGTTGTGGTAAACTGTTATAGCGTTCGTTCAGTAACATGTACGGAATGGATGAGTTGTTCGGATCATCCCCGTTCAATTATTGAGTGCGCCGCCGTTCACCCAAGCCTGGATCACCAAAATATCACAAGCAGGTATCCTACTTCCATCCGGCGGCATGGGGATGGCCCCGACAGTCCGATTGATCGCTGGGATCAGTTTCCCATTGGTCACCTGTGTGCGCAGACCGACCCATGTCGTGAAGTCCCCGGTACCGTTACCTCCGGGCACATGGCAGGCTGGCGTGGCACACCGCAATTGCATGATCGATCGGATGTCGCCGGAGTACGAAACGTTCAGCGTATCGCACATCAATTCAGGCTCGGCGCTGTCGGCAGCATCATGCCTACAGCCCAACAAGAGCAGGGCGAAAGGAAACAGGAATTCGTAGCGCATGAAGTAGGTAGCTTTTAAGTACGGGAATACATTGGCTCTGGATCATGGTCCGCTTAGACAGCGAAGGAGCTCATCCCGGCGAATTCGCTCTCTATGGCCCTCCGCGCATGAGCCAAAGCGCTAGACTTTGAGAGCTAAACAAGGAACTTTGTTCGGACATGCTTCACTAACCTCGTTGCGCGGCGTGCTTTCACCCGCTCGATCGTGCAGCTGTTGCTGTTCTCCTTACCGGTGAGGTTTAGGGGCTGCCCGGAGAAAGCCTCATCGCTGGCCAGGTACGAACCGACCAAAAGTGTAGGCCTGCGCTTTCTGGCTCGCGTGTTTCCGGGTCCACCTTCCACAGTGAGATCACACCGATCCTGCGCGCTGGATCGCTTATCACCAACATCCGGCTCAGCGCCTGCGCAGCAGAGGTTGCTGCTGGGCGCCCTGCTCATCGAACTCGATGAGCATCTGGATCAATTGTGGCTGAAATGAAAAAAGGGGCCGTCGCCCCTTTTTTCATTCGAATGTTCTTGCGTGCTATTGACCTGCCGTGATCTCCTCGATGGACATCAGGATGGCCTTCATCTTCTTGTCGTAGACGTACATGCAGATCTTGCCGGGTTTGCCCTTTAACGCGCCTGCACGCATGTTGTCCGGGTTGCCGGTAACAAAGGATGTATACTTCTTAGGCACAGGGATCTTCTGGGTCTCCGTGTCCTTTCCGATGTCGATGGTGGAGACACCGACATAGGGTTTGCCCGTCCCCAGGCCTGCATCCTCGAAGTTCGTGTACACAATGGCCTGCTTGCCCGAAGGCAGAATGGTCTGGAACTCGTAGGTGAACATCTTGAAGCGTTTCAGGTAGTTCGACAGTGTAATTCCGTCGGAATTCGCGATCGACCCGGCTACTTCCATCGTCTTGTAAGGCTTGTCGATCTTGTTGATGTCCAGCGGCTCGCCCTTGCTATCGAAGTTGAATATAATGTAGTCCATCACGGTGAAACGCATGGGCAAGTCCTGCGCGCTGCCGCCCGCAAGCATGCTCAACGCCGCTGTGGCCCCAACTGCCTTGCGGAAGGTCTCGGAGATCACCTGATAGTTACCGCTGCTCTCTTTGATGATCTCGTGGAACAGCACCTTGGGCTTGGAGCCGATACTGAACTTCCGCTTCGTGGCCTTCAGCGCGCTTTGAATACCGTTATCCCAATCGATACTCTTGTAGGCCACTTGCTTCCCGCTGGGGTCCAGCTTGAGAAAAAAGATGCCATCGGAGTTATCCCCGTTCATTTTTTCGCCTTCGTAATACATACCTGCAGTGGCCACAGTGCCATCCGGTTCGATCAGGAAAGAGCTCGGCAGGTTGGTCTGCTTGCCATCGTACAGGTCGAATTCGTATTCCTTCTCGCCCGTGATGCCATTGAAGGAGACCACCTTTCCGTAAATTTTTTTACTCATCAGACCTGGTCGCTCCATGCTGATGACCATCAGCTTGCCTGGACCCGTCTCAGCTGAGGCCACACTCACCATGCCCTTCTCCACCGTGGTGGTCTTGCTCCACAATTCTTTCAGGTCGCGGTCCAGTTTCGTGACCTCAAAACCCCACTTCTTCTCCTTCACGGCCTGGGTCATGTAAAAGCCTGTGCCATCCATCGCTGGATAGATCGCCGTGGATCCTGCCGTGGCGATCTTCTTCGTCTCCTCCACCTTCTTCTTAATAATGTTGCCGCTGCCATCCACAGTGACGAACGTGTTGGTCTTCTTGCTCAGGTCATTAAATACGAACATGAAGTCAGTCCCGTTGAATTCGGCACCCGTGAGGTCTGAGTTCTTGGTGACATCAATGGTGGTCTTTTTGATCACGTTCAGTTCAAGGTCGTAGAGCTCCAACGCAAATTCGATCATGCCCTTGCCGGACTTCTCGTTCACGTAATACGTGTAATACCCCTTGTCGGGAATGGAGCTTACACCCTTGTATTCCTTGGGCCGGATGCCGTCGATCTGTACTTGTTGCGCTGATAGAAGCGTGGTGGACAGCATGCTCAGCCCCAGCAGGAGGCCTTGTGAAAAGGAACGTTTCATCGTTAGGTTCGCGGTTGGTATATGTCAACAATGATAGAGAATAGAAACACGCTCCGGCCTAACGCTTATGCGCCATGGCTCCTTGTGCTGCTCCTGGTCCTTGCCCACTCCATCCTCCAAGCCCAGAAAATGGAGGAAAAGACGTGGGACAATGGCGCGCCTCGCTCGCGGGAATCCTTGGACAAGAAGGGCTTCAAGACCGGCGAATGCGTCTATTACTATGAGAACGGCCAGATGAAACTGCGCGAGAATTACGAGAAGGGTCGACGCAGCGGAAAATGTGAAGGCTGGTTCGAGGATGCCACACCGGAGTTTAGTCGGAACTATGTAGTAATGCAGCGCAATAACGGCTCGCTGGCAGGCTCAGAGCCCATCGCCGTGAAGGATGGGGAATGGGTGGAATATCACGGAAATGGCGTTAAACAAAAGGAGGAGCACTATGCCTTGGGCGTCCTGCAAGGCGCCGTGCGCACCTGGTACGAAAATGGGCAACTGGAGGAGTTGAAGACCATGGCGGACAAATTCGAGGAAGGAGCGTATGAACATTATTATGATAACGGCCAGCTTTCTCAAAAAGGCCAGTACACGAAAGGAGAGAAGTCCGGGACCTGGGAGACCTATTACGCGAACGGGCAACTGGCCTACCGCGAGACCTTCATCAGCGACAAACATATCGATGGGCCTTGGCGTGGTTCCCACCCAAATGGCGCCGACAGCCTTTCCGGCAGTTTTGAGCGTGGGCGGAAAGAAGGGGTCTGGATCGAGCTTCACCCAAATGGGAAGATGAAGAGCAAAACGCTTTATCGCTTCGGCATGCCCTCGGGCGAATTCGTGGAGTTCTATGCGAACGGCAACAAACTCCGCGAAGGCGCCTTCGGAGAAAGCACCGCGGATGTCCGTCGCGGACGAGAAGAAGGAACGTGGGTGGAATATCACGAGAATGGCCAGAAAATGAGCGAAGGCACCTACGACAATGGCCAGTTGATCGGGCGTTTCACGCAGTGGTACGCCAACGGACAAATGCGCTTTGAGACAAGCTTCGAGAAACTGACGGGGCGTGATGAAGTGATGGACGGCATGACCCGCGAATGGCACGAGAACGGACAACTGATGAGCGAAGGCGTATACGTGAAAGGCATGCGCGACGGACTTTGGAAGGAGTACTATGTAAGCGGCCAGATCCGATCACAGGCTGTGTATGACAAGACCAAGATGAGCGGTGGCTTTACCGAGTACGCAGAGAATGGGAAGGAACTGGCAACCGGTTTCTATGAGGTGGCAGGGCGGAAGAAGACCCGCACAGGCCACTGGATCACTTATTTTGAAAATGGCACCAAACAAAGCGAGGGGGAATACATCAAGAACAAGCGTGTAGGACGCTGGCAGAAATGGTATACCAGTGGACAGGTACAGGAAGACGCCTTCTTCGAGGACGGCGCCTACCAGGGCAATTTCAAGGATTACCACGAGAATGGCAAGCTGCGTAGTGAAGGCCAGTTCAGGGGCAAGCGAACCCTGAAAGTGCATGGCAACCATCTTACCCTGCTGCTGCCTGCTATCGGCTTTGAAGTGCAGCTTGAAGGGGTGAAGAACGGTACCTGGAAGTATTACACGGACACAGGCGAACTGGATCACACGGAAGTGTGGAACAATGGGCTGCGCAAGTGAGCGCCTTTTAGGCCTGTGCACCGCAGTGCTCCTGGCCGTGGCCGCCACGGCCCAGCAAGGCAGCACGTTCGCCTACACCGGTGAAGATGCCTTGGCCGACCAATTCAACCTGCACCGTGTGAACTATGGTGGCTTTACCAACAATTTCGCTTTGCAGGATCAGGAGATCGTCTTCCCCTGGTTGCCCACCCTCTTCTATGAGCATGGGCACCTGATCCTGCCACAGAACAAGCGCGCCAACGTCAGTCTAACTATCTCTCCGGAGCTCTTCCTTTCGGTCTACTTCATGGGTCGGGTTACCGCTTCGGCTGATCTGGTCCTCCTGAACGAAGCCGGTAACAAACCGACCAAAGGTGTCGGCCTGCGAGTAGGTGCCGGCTACAGTGCGCTGGGTTCGACCTTCGGCCTTAATGAGACCACACCCATTCTTCGCGCCGGGCTGCTGATCACCAACATCCGGATCACCTACGCTTACAGTTTGTCGCACACCACCATTATCGACCACCAGTTCGGGGTAGGCATCAAGTTTGACTGGTAGTGTAGGCCCTGAACGCCAAGCCAGGATAATGGGAACTGCAGCCGCCCTCACACCCCTAAACAGACCTTCAACTGCACCTCCAGGATGTCGCCCATGGTTGTGCAACTGGCGAAGGCCGTGCTCTGGTGATAGGCACCAAGCTCGTCGCGTAAGCAGCGGCGATGCTCATCCGTGCTGATGCGGTCCTCCTTCATCACGGCCAGCAGGTTGCGGATCTGGTCCTCGGCCAGCTTATAGCGCTTGCGCAGCAGGGAGCGTTCCTCGTGGGCGTATTGCTCGGCCGTTTCGGGGCCTAGGTGTTCGTTGGCGAGTTCCACGAACGGTAGGTTCTCCTTGTAGAACTGCGGCAGGTAGATCCGGTGGCGACCCTCGTAGCTCTGCTGGTCGAAGTCGATACTGCGTAGCCGATATTGCACCTTATCGAAATCCTGGATAACGTCCACTACGAAGTTGTACGCACGCATATCGCCGAGCAGGCGCACGAAGCAGCGCTCGTTGAACTTCACGAACTCCTTGCTGAGGCGCACCGGGTTGAAGTTGCCGCCGTAGTGGGGCGGGTCTTTCATAAAATCGTCGCCGGGCACGCCGATGATATGCTCTTCCACCAGCGTGCTTCCCTGGCAGATGTAGTTGATCTTGTTGGGGCTGAGCATGTGCTCCAATTCCAGCCCGTAGACGCGGCTAGAATCGGCCTTCTTGATGTAGTAATAGTCGTGGTTGTCGTTGATCTGGTTGAGGATCTTGATACGGAAGGGCTGGCTATTTCCGTAGGCGCAGAAGTCAATGCTGGCCACGCCGAGGTGAGGGAGACGGCGGCCATCGGCGATGAGCAGTTGGTAGAGGTCCACCAGACGATCATGCGTTTCCTGCATCTCGCTGGGGCGCAGCATCACGGTGGTCCATAGGGTCTCCTTCCCTTCAGCATCGCGCTGTGCCATCAGGCCGTCATGGCGCAGCAGGTCGCCGTAGTCGATGGGAAGCGCGATGCTACGGCTGTGGGTGGCGAGGTAGCCGGAGAGGCCCGGAGCGATCGGGTAGCTCGGCTTCTTGCGGTGGATCTCGTTGAGCTCCATTCGGCGGGCAATGTAGGCCGAGTGGAAGGCTTTATTCCACAACGATGCGGCGGGTGCCGTCGAAGTAGAAGTGCACGGCTTTACGCTGGATCACAGGGCGACCAAGCGCATCGAAGGCGGGCAGCTTTGCCGTATTGGCAGGCAGGCCGAGGTCCTGCACGGCAGTGGCGTCCACTGCGCTGCCCACGATACGGATGTCATCCAGGTCCCAGCTGCCACCGATGCCCATGTAGGGTTGAAGAAGTAGCGAAAAGAAACCGAAGACCATGCCTTCACCTGCGGCCACCGTACCCGGATCACGGACCACGGTGTTGGTGAAGTTGTTGTCGATCGCGAAGTCCGCTATCTCCGTGGTGGGGAGCGATTGGTTCACCCCGAAACGCACCCGCAGGCGCTGGGGACCGTCGGTGCTGGCGCGGTGGCGGATGACAATGCTGTCGATATGCGTGGGTGTGAAGGCGATACCGGTGAGGATGACCATGTGGTCCTCGTCCATGATCGCGGGCCAGCCATACGTACCCAAGGCATTATCGCCGAGTTCGGTCGGGTGGGGGCATACATCCACCCCAAGGAAGCCCGCGTCGTTGCCGAAGAAGTTAGCGTTCTGGTTCACGGGCAGTGCGCAGGAGGTGCAGCCTGAATCGCAGTTCAGTTGCAAGGCGCAGGGCATAGCCAGCCAAGCATATTCGATCTCCTGACCCAACAAGGACATGGGGATCAGCAGAGCAGAAAGGAGAAGTGATCTCATTTGGAGTGGAAAAAGTGACCCATTGAACGGTTCGGACAGTATTAAGTTCACCCTTCATCATGTTGCTAAGGATCCAATAGCATTATGTGTGGATGAACCCACGCCGTGAAGGCCTTAGCTTGGACGCAACTCCTTCAGCCCATGCGTTACCGGTCCGTCCTACTGGCCCTGCTCTACTGTTGTACCGCTAGTGCACAACCCTACAAATACGGTTGCCACTACTTCCGTAACGCCCACCCTGCCCCACCCCATGCCCTCACGAACGCGGAACGCGGTGCATTGGATGAGCTGATCGCCCGCAGCGACACCTTCGACATCCTGCACTACGATATAGCGGTGGATGTGACCGACTACACCGGCGAGACCATCACCGCGGCCACCACCATCCAGTTCACACCCCGCCTAAGCAACACCCTCATCCGCTTCGACCTGGTAGATATGCTTACCGTGGATTCGGTCGTTGCCGATGGCAGTCCCCTACCCTTCACCCACGCCAATGCCATCCTGGCCGTAGAACTGCCCGCAGCTGTACCCGGCCAGTTCTACGCGGTAACGGCATACTACCACGGCCAGCCTGCGCGTGACCCGCAGTGGGGCGGTTTCTATTTTGAACAGAACTACATCTACAGCTTGGGTATCGGGCTGAGCACCATTCCGCCCTATTTCGGCAAGGTGTGGTATCCCTGCTTCGACAGCTTCGTGGAGCGGGCTAGCTACACCTACCATGTGAAGAGCGCCGACACCTTCCGCGCCCATTGCCAGGGAGAGTTCCTAAGTGAGGTACAATTGGGCGGAGATACTGTTATCCGCACGTATGACCTGACGCCGTCCATCACCACGCACGTTGCAGCGATCGCCGTGGCCGACTATCGCGATTCGGTATTCCTGCACAGCGGGGCATATGGCAACATCCCTGTAAAGCTCACGGCGAAGCCCGCGAACCTCAACACCATGGTGTCCAAGTTCGCCAGCATCGGCGAAGCGATCGATGCGTACGAATATTGGTATGGTCCCTATCCCTATTCCCAGGTGGGTTATGTGCACACCACCGACGGTGCCATGGAGATCGCCACCAACGTGGCCTATCCGGACTTCATGAACAGCCAGTCACTGATGGAGAACCGCGGTCTTTACGGACACGAGCTGGCCCACCACTGGTGGGGTAATAAGGTGACGCCACGTACGCACAACGACATGTGGTTGAAGGAAGGTCCAGCCGAGTACAGCGCGCACCTGCTGGAGGAATGGGCCTTCGGCCAGGAAGCCTTCGTGGATGTGGTGAAGGACAACCAATTGGACGTGCTAACGAATGCGCATGTGGATGATGGTAGCTTCCTCGCCTTGTCGCCGCTGCCAGATGAGCACATCTACGGCACCACCTGCTACAACAAAGGCGCCTCTGTGATGCACAACCTGCGCGGCTACCTTGGAGACACGCTCTTCCGGCAGGCCCTGCGCCAGATCCAGGTGCAGAACGCGGACACCACGCTGGACTCGCCCGGCTTCATGACCGCGCTGGCCAACGCCACGGGACTCGACATGCAGCCCTTCTTTGACGCACAGGTCTTCGCTCCCGGCTTCTCGGTATTCGTATTGAACAATCTGGGGAGCGCACCCAACGGTGGCCAGTGGAATGTGGACCTACAGTTGCGCCAGCGCCTTCGCTCCGCACCCACCTACCATCAGAGCGTGCCACTGGATATCACCCTGATCGGCGCGGACCAGCAACGCGAGGAGTATCACATGGCCGCGGGTGGCGAATTCACCGACCTGTTGCTCACCTGCGAATTCGAGCCAGTGATGGCTGTGGTGAACCGCTACAACCGGCTCAACCAAGCACGCATGGACCATGAGCTGGTGGCAGTTCCTGGCGTCACCTTCCCCTCGCTTCAGCCGCGCACTGAATTCCGTCTGTACGCGGACAGCCTTACGGACAGCACGTTGGTGCGGATCGAGCACATCTGGGCCGCGCCAGATGCGGACAATGTGGGTTGGGGCGTGAACCAGATGAGCTCCACCCACTACTGGACCGTGGATGGGATCTGGCCAGAAGGCACGGCGCTGCATGCCCGGCTGAACTACAATGGCACCAGCGAGGAGAAGTTCGACTTCGACTTGTTCGGTATCAGCGAAGGGAACGCGATGCTGGTATACCGCACCAGCGGCACCGACCCCTGGGAGCTGGCTCCGGACTTCACCTTGGTGGCCGGCAACACCACCAACGGCAGCGGATACTTCACCGTGGACGTGCTGCGCAAGGGCCAGTATGCATTCGCCAATGGCAATGCGATCATCGGCCTCAACGAAGCGAT